>CAVKBG010000058.1:2211-13398 GCA_963654755.1 Desulfovibrionaceae bacterium | reverse complement strand
CAACTCCCATTGAAACAACTTTATGTGTAGTTTATAATCTGCCAAGATTTTTTATGCGAGGTTTATATGGCAAAACTTCCTTCTTGCGCTCTTGATGTAAAGCTTATTGCGCTTGACTTGGACGACACTCTTTTGGATTCAAATCGGAAAATCAGCGACAAAAATGTGCAGGTTCTGCAGGAATGCGTGCACCGTGGAATTTATGTTGTTCTTTGCTCAGGACGTGCGGAAGATGGAATTCTGCCTTTTGTGCGCAGGCTGAATATTGCTGGTAGCGAGTTCGGAAAATTTATAATTGCAATAAACGGTTGCAGTATTTTTGATATGCACGAACGCAAGCAGATTTACACTTGCAGTGTTGATTCAAATATTCTTTTAAAGGCAAATTCCGAAGCTGAAAAAATGGGGCTTAGAAGTGAAGTTTATTCCCCGGACACAATTTTTTATGTGGAAGAAACTCCTTGGACGCGCAAGGATGTTGATATGTGCGGCTTGAAAGGCAAAGTCATAGACGACTACGAAACTTTTCTGCGTGAAAAAAAATTTCCCAAGATGCTTGTTCCGGGTGAACCTGAAACTATTCAAGTGCTGCAAAAAAAACTTAAAGATGAACTTGGAGATTCCGCCGTTATCTTTACAAGCAAACCGTACTTTCTTGAAATCCTTCCTCCGAACTGCGGAAAAGGTGAATCCATCAACTGGCTTGCTGACTATATAGGAATTCCGCGCTCATCTACAATGGGGTTTGGAGACAGCATGAACGATGAAAGCATGATTGAAAAATGCGGTTACGGCGTTTGCATGAGCAATGGAATTGACTACATAAAAAACGCCGCGGACTTTATCACTGAAAAAGATAACGACTCAAGCGGCGTTGGCGACTTTATAGAAAAATATGTTTTGTAGTTTTTAAGATTCAATGTCCGCTTTTTGCAGAAGCTCTGTTTCCCATTCGAGCAGAGCTTTTTCTTCTTGCGCCTTGTTTCCTTTTACATCGCACATTATTCTAAAGACCGGTTCTGTTCCGCTTGGACGCATCCAGATAAAGGCGACTGGCTGATTTGAAGTGTCCAGGAATTTTACTTTTAGTCCGCCGTTCGCATTGTTCCAGTTTTGGTCAGCCGCAGTTTCTTTTGTGCCGTTTGTCGTGAATGCTTCGTAGCTTGCGATTCCATATTCATTTTTGAGCTGCTCTTTTTTTTCTTCCCAAGATGAAATGAATTCCTTTCTGAAATTTTCTTTGAGCTTTCCTTTGTCCTGCATTTTCACTTGAAGCACTGCGCGGCTTTCACTTACGCCGGTTGTCGTGTATTCAGGCAGCGTGGAAATAACATCATCGAGAGTAAAGTTGTCATTGTATTTTTTTTCCTGCCCGGACATTTTGCACCACAAGTGAAACAAACCGATTTTATTTTTTGTGTCCCGCAGCGCAAGGAGTTTTACAAGCGCAAAGATTGTTGCAACCGGATCCCGTACCGCGGAAGGGTATGTTATGTTTCCGCCGTTGCTTCCTTCTCCGAATATTCTTACGTTAAATCCTTCGCTTCTTTTTTCACGCGCAAGGTTCACCACATTTGCTTCTCCGACTTCCGCGCGGAATACTTTTGCATTCAGGCTGGCGCAGATTTCGTCGATTCTCATTGAAGTAGGGCAGTTTACAGCTACCGCAAGATTTTTTGCATCTGGATTTTTCCAATATTCAAATGCAAGTTCCGACATTACGCACAGCGCGAACACTTCTTGCGCCGGCACGGTTTTTGCTTCTTTGCCGTTCCAGTAGACAACGTTTCCACGGTCGCCATCGCAGTCCGGCATATATCCAAGCAGGGCGGTTTTGTTTCCTTCTTTTTGAAGCTCATTGATTTTCTGCGCGCAATGCACAAGATTTTCTGGCTCTGGAATTATTGCGTGGACAATTTTATCTTCGTTGAATGGAATAAAGCCGATTCCGCTTTCCGGGATAAATTTTTTATCTATTGAAGTTGCGCGTGCCGAACCGTTCATGTCGCACACAATGCTAAGTGGATTTTTCTGCGTCGCTTTTTTTAAAATGCTGAACAGTTTGTGCTGAAATAAAATTTTTGGACTTCCGGCTATTACGGTCTTTATAAATTTTTCGTAAGCGGCAAGAGACTGTTTTTTATACTTGGCGCATTTTGCGTACACATTTTCAACTTGTGCCTTTTGCGCTTTAAATGCAAGTGAAAGCGCGTGGTCTTCTGCTCCGGCTGAACTGCATTTTGCTGCAAAGCTTTCCGCGAGTTTTTTTGATTCCCCGGCTTCAAGAACGCCTCCATTGTTCAAGCCGAATTTTATTCCGTTGTGTCCTATTGGATTGTGGCTTGCTGAAATGTAGAGAAATCCGTCGTGCTTTCTTGAATACGCCATGATTTCCGGGGCGGCGGCAGTTCCAAGGAAAACAACTTTTATTCCGCAGGCGCAAAGTCCTTGAATTATATTGAGCGCGATTTCTTTTCCTGTAGGTCGGGTGTCTGTTGCCACGACAACTGCCGGCTCTTTTTTCCCTGTTTTTGAAATTATATATTCAGCGAATGTTTCTGCGATTAAAAGACAGAGAAAGCTGTTTGCTTCTCCGATTTTTGGCGAAGTGTCTTCCGCATCCAGGCTTTCTGCAAAAACTTTTCTCCAGCCGGACGCTGATAAAATCATATTGTGTTCCATAACATTTCTATTATAACGCTTTTGCCATAACAGTGGAAGTGAACAGAATTTTTTGTTACACTTGTTCATGTCCGGAATTTTTTATGTTGGAGATAAAATGAGAAAATTACTTTTTATGATGACGATTTTTCTTGGTTTCATTGCTTCATCTTTTGCCGTAGATCTCTCCAAGGACAAATATCTTCGCTTTGAATTCACATGGGATTCATCTTATTTTCTGACTCCTGAAGCGATATATCGAATTTGCTGGGAAGGCAGCTTTTATGAAAAACTTAGCCGCAGCGATTTCAGGCTTGATGAGAACGGCTGGTTTTATTATGACGAAATCATGTTCATTCCGGAACTTGCGGTCAAGTTAGGCGGAAATTGCAAGAATAATGAATATGCGCAAATGCGAGGATATTTTTACAATCCGTGGTTCAAAGTTACATATTCTGCATCATCTTCGCTTTCTGAAAACACGAGGAGCGGCTTTGTGGTCTATTCAGCCGAAAATCTTGGCACATTTGCTTTTGCGCCCACTGACCATTACGAGAGCCTTTCATGGAACTACGACCATATTCCCTGGGTCGAGGGTGAAAGCGGTTACGGAATCGGCACAGTTATAAAAATGACTTCGGAAAAGCCTTTCAAAAAAATTATGATTCTGAACGGCTATGTCGATGCAAAAAAGCCAGAATTGTACCGAAAGAATTCCCGCGTAAAGGCATTTTTTGTCCGGGACTTGGATAACGGCAGCGAATACACTTTTGAGCTTGAGGATTGCGTGTGCTTTCAATTCTTCAATCTGAACCATGAAACAAAAAAACTAGAGTTTAAAATTGCGGAAGTCTACAAGGGCGACAAATGGGAAGACACGTGCGTTTCGGCGATTGTTCCCGAATCTCATAACGGCGGCACAGAGTCGTATCCGGCATATCAGAAATATTCCTGCTTCGACAAGAAAGAATACATACTCAAAGCGATAGACTTGTACACTTCCGAATACAAGTTCCGCAAATATGAGCCTGACCCATACAAATAAGAATTACGGCTTTTAGAGATGCAAGCCTCGAATTATTGTAAGAAACTTTTTTAAATTGTATCATCTGACAAAAATAAAAGAGTGCATTCAGATACTTGCAATTGCCGCTTTTACGAACATTATTGGAGATTAAACTAGATGAATAAAAAACTAATTCCGCTGATTGTTTTATTTGTTTTACGCTTCTCTTTATGCTGTTTTGCTGAGAACGAAGGTAAAATAAAATTTATTGTATATGAAAATAATTATTATAAATACTTGGCCAATGAAAAAATGTTATTATTTTATGACGGCTTGAGAATCAATGAGGTGAGACTATTTTTATTTAAAGAAGATCATGGTGATAAATCAGCTCCTGCAAGAGATAGGGAATTTGCAAGTATGGAATTTAGGGATGTTCCTGTGTTAACTTTCTACCCCGAAAAAGGATATTATATGCTTTGGTCATACGGAGATAATGCCAGTTCTTCAGACTTTACGATACCTGAAATTATCGGCGAAGTTTATCTTGAAGAAAATTTTATCAACGAGTCTCTTGCAAACAACTTCTATTGGAACTTCATTAGAGAAATTCCAAAGGAAGATTCCTATTATTCGTCAAGAGAAGAATACTGTGAAGAAGGTAAAAGAAGGTTGCGTGAATACTATCTGCCAAACTTAGATAAAAGCCAGCTTCGTATCCTTAGAAACACTATATATGCCTATTACGGCTACCGCTTTGTCTCAAAAGATTTGCAGGAGCTTTTTAATAAATGTACTATCTATAGAACAAAATGGTATAACCCTGTAGATAATTTTGACGAGTCACTTATTGCTGAACCGCATAGGGAGTTTATTAATCTAATAAAGGAATTTGAAAGCAAATTATAAATTGTTTAGCATAAATTAATTGCTGGCTTTTAAACAGTACGGGGAAAGGAGGGTGGTTTGGAGGGAGGAAAACGGTTATTGTCATTGCCGAACTTGATTCGGCAATCTGTAATGGGTCTTCGGGTCAAGTCCGAAGATGACAATGCGTGAAAAAACTTGCGTTGCACATTGCCTTTGTTTTCAATATAATAATTTGCATTATGGCAGAAAGAAACGAAAAAGAACTTTGCCACTGGGCAGACCAGCAGGCTTCAAGAATTATCAAGCAGAAAGGCGACCTTGACCTTTACACCTGCGCTTCTGGAATTACACCGAGCGGAACTGTTCACATTGGAAACTTCCGCGAAATTATTACTGTAGATTTGATTGTGCGTGCTCTTCGCGACCGGGGCAAGAATGTGCGCTTTATTTATTCTTGGGACGACTACGATGTGTTTAGAAAAGTTCCGGGCAATATGCCTCAGCCGGAAGTTCTTGAAAAATATTTGCGCTATCCAATCACAATGGTTCCGGATACTTTTGGACGCGATGAAAATTATGCGCGCCACCACGAAGTTGACATTGAGACTCAGCTTCCGCGCGTTGGAATCCATCCTGAATTTTTGTATCAGGCGAGCCGCTACCGTGCAAACCGTTATGCAGAGGGAATGAAAAAGGCGTTGCAAAACCGCGAGCTTATAAAAGAATGCCTGAACGAATACCGCGACGAGCAGCACAAAATGAAGCCGGAAGACGTTTACTGGCCAGTAGCTGCTTTCTGCTGCAAATGCAATAAAGACGAAACTGAAATCCTTGACTACGACGGCGAGTACGGCGTTACATATAAATGCAAGGCTTGCGGACATGAAGAAAAAGGCGACCTTCGCACTTCAAAAGAATTCAAATTGGGCTGGCGCGTTGACTGGCCGATGAGATGGAACGAAGAAAAAGTTGTATTCGAGCCGGGCGGAAAAGATCACATTTCTCCGGGTGGAAGCTACGACACTGCAAAACTTGTAAGCAAAAAAGTTTTCGGCTGGGACGCTCCTGTTACAATGAAGTACGACTTTGTAAAACTCAAGGGCGTTCCTGGAAAAATGTCGTCTTCAAAAGGAAAAGTAATTTCGCTTGTTGACGCTCTTGAAGTTTATCAGCCTGAAGTTTTGCGCTACATTTTCGCCATGAACAAAGTTGACCACGAATTCAGCATCAGCTTTGATTTGGACGTTGTTACAATATACGAAGCCTACGACAAGACAGAGCGAATCGCTTGGGGAATTGACAAGGCAAAGAATGAAGATTTGTTCCTCAAGGAAAAACGCATTTACGAGCTTAGCCAGATTGAAAACGGAATGCCGAAGGTTCAGCCGTACCAGATTGGATTCCGTCTGCTTACAACTTTGCTTCAGACTTATTCCGGCGACATCGATGCTGTTATTGCTTCTCTTAAGGATGTAAAGGAAGAACAGAAGGAAACTTTGCGCCGCCGCTGTGAATGCGCTTGGTACTGGATTAAAGAAAGCGCTCCTGACTGCGCTCCAGATTTCTGTTTTACTTTAAGAGAAGACGGTTCTAAGGCTGAAGATATTTCAGGTGAAATGCTGACTGCGGTGCGCCGTGTGCGTGATGAAGTTGTTCCGCGCCTTGACACTTTTGCGGTTGACAAGGAATGCCAGCAGGCGATGTACGACATTGCAACAGAACTTGGACTTGAATCAAAAGCATTGTTTACAGCTTTGTATCATGCTTTGATTGGAAAAGATCAGGGACCGCGCCTTGCAAGTTTCTTTAGGATTATCGGAAAAGAAAAACTTCAGAAAATCCTGAGCGTATACTAAAAAAAATTATCGGACTTGTCCAGATAAGTTAGCTGTCTTGGGTTGTTAAAATGAAGAAGAAAATTTATTTTTCAGTTGCGCTGAATATTCTGATTGCCGCATTCGAAGTCGCCGCTGTGATTTTGTCTTTGATTGAATATGGCGGATTTAGTTTCTTTAAATTTTACACGCAAGACAGCAATATTCTTTTGGGAATTTCGTGTGCTGTTATGGCAGCTTGCAAAATCCGCTTTTTACATTCAGGAAAAAAAATTCCTGATTCTGTAAAATTATTTTCTTACATTGCGGTTTGCTGCACAACGCTCACGATTACGGTTGTTCTTGCCTTGCTCATTCCGAATGCTGGTGGCTATACGATGAAAAATTTCAGCCATTATATGCTTGAAGGCTCTGGTTTTTTTATGCATTTTGTTTGTCCTGTTCTGGCTTTGGTTTCGTTCATTGGCTTTGAAGAAATTCCGCTGAAATTTTCGCGTACTCTTTGCGCTATTGTTCCCACGCTGATTTATGCGGCTGTTCTTTTTGTTTTGAATATTGCCCGCGTTTTGGTCGGTCCGTATTTTTTCCTTCATGTTTACGAGCAGAGCATTCTTGCTTCCGTTGGCTGGACGTTTGTTGTAATCGGCGGAAACTATTTAATGAGCGTTGGAATCTGGGCGGCATCTAGGAAAAAATCATTTTGAAAACTGCATTTTGCGTTGCAGTTGCGAATGGTTTCTTAAGTATGTTACAATAAGTTATGTTAAAAAATTTTCTTTGGGTGTTTTTTATTTCGATGGTGCCTCTTATAGAACTTAGGGGCGCGATTCCTGTTTCTCAGGCGTTAAAATTGCCGGTGATTTCTTCTTACATTGTCAGCATAATTGGAAATATGATTCCTGTTCCTTTTATTTTTTTGTTTGCAAGAAAATTTTTGGAGTGGGGAAAAGACAAGCGTCTTGTAGGCGGAATCTGCCGTTTCTTTTTGTTGCGAGGAACTTCTGCCGGTGAAAAAATGCAGGCAAAGGCTGGACGAGGACTTTATTTTGCGCTTTTTCTTTTTGTAGGAATTCCGCTTCCGGGAACTGGAGCTTGGACTGGAACTCTTGCAGCTAGCCTTTTGGATTTGGACGGAAAAAAAACATCTCTTGCCGTTATGGGCGGCGTTCTTCTTGCCGGTGTTATTATGCTTGTCTTAACACTGCTGGGATTTGGAGCTGCAAGCGCAGTCGCAGGATAAAAACTTAAATTAAAAAAGCTGCCCGTTTGGACAGCTTGTGTTTATTGTTTACGCCGCTGTCTTGTAGTCAGTAACAGCAATTTCTGTAACACTTTCTTTTAACTTGTTTACAATTTTTTCAATATTTTTTGCAACTTCATCAGTAAAAAGTTCTTCGCCGCATTGAGAGCATTTTAGGCATGGAACATTGCGAATGATTACAATGCATTTTCCAAGATCTGTCATGAATGTTGTAATATCTTCTTTCATTTCTCCTTTGCAGAAAAAGCAGTTTTCATTTTTCATTATATTCCTCCTGTCTTTTTTCTTGTATCAAAGTTTTCGTTCCAGTTTTCTGAACTTGGATAGTATGCAGTTATCATCCATATATAGTCTTCATTTGAACTGCAACAAATGTGCAGTCTTCTGTTTGATTTTGTTTTGCCAAGAATAAGACAACTTGGAACAGGATAATCATCTGCGTATTGCTCTATAATTTTTCCGTTCATTATAGCACTTTCAACATCAGCTTGGCTAATTCCCCGCTGAATAAGCCTTGTAAGAATGTGCTTTGTCCAGCGGATTTTATGTTCTTTGCAAAGTTCCTGTATTTTTTCCAAATTAATCTTTTTTGATTCCATTGCATTTATATTATAGCATAAAATTAAAAAAGCTGCCCATTTGGACAGCTTGTGTTTATTATGCCTGCAATGCTGTAACTGCTACTGTTGCTATGATGTCGTCAACGTTGCAGCCGCGGCTAAGGTCGTTAAGCGGTTTTGCGAATCCTTGGCATACAGGACCAATCGCCATCCAGCCGCCCATTCTCTGTGCAATTTTGTAGCCGATGTTTCCTGCGTTGATATTTGGGAATACAAAAACATTTGCGTGTCCTGCAACTTTGCTTCCCGGAGCTTTTAACTCTCCGACTTCAGGAGCAACCGCGGCGTCAAACTGAAATTCTCCGTCCAATGCCAAGTCCGGCGCTTTTTCCTGAGCAAGTTTTACAGCTTCCTGAACTTTTGGAACGCTCTTAAAGAACTTGTCGTCGTTTCCGCTTCCTTTTGTGCTGAAACTTAGCATGGCGACTCTTGGCTCGATTCCTGCAATTTTCTTTGCTGTGTCGGCTGTTGCAACCGCGATGTCTGCAAGTTCTTCACTTGAAGGCTCGATGTTGATTGCGCAGTCAGCAAGAAGAGCAACGCCTTCCTTTATGTATTTGTTTCCGCATTCCGGGGCAACCATGATAAAGCTTGATGAAACTGTTTTTATTCCAGGCGCAGTCTTTATAACCTGAAGTCCCGGGCGCAATGTGTTTGCAGTTGAATGGCAAGCGCCGCTTACAAATCCGTCCGCATCTCCTGCCTTGAGAATAAGAGCTCCGAACATTGTGCGGTCTTTGAGAATATAATTTTTTGCATCCTGAACTGTAGGATATTCCGCCTGTCCAGTTTTCTTGTTGATTTTGCCTTCACGTGTTTTGAACAAAAGCTCCGCATATTTGTCTGTGTTTGGGCTTGTCGCTGGATCTACAAGTTCGATTCCTGAAAGATCAACTCCCGGAGCCGCTTTTGCACATTCTTCCGCGTTTCCGATGAGGATGATTTTTGCAATTCCTTCCTTTACGATTTTTTCAGCCGCTTCAACAACGCGCTTGTCCTCGCCTTCGCAAAGAACGATTTTTTTTCCGGCTGATTTAGCCTTTTCTTTTAACTGTGAAACAAAATCCATAATGCACCTTCTTTGATTGTTTTGCTTGAAAATCGGGCAACCGGAATTCGAATCCGGGACCTCGTGCCCCCCAGACACGCACGCTAACCAACTGCGCTATTGCCCGAAAAGCACTGCAATTATATCAAATCCAAAAATGATTGGCAACTTGAAATGCTTTCCTCGCATTCCCCCTAATTGTTTGATTTTTTCATTTGTGTTAATATGTTTGTAAAATTCTTGCCGGCATGGAAATACCGGTTTTTTGAGGTGAAGTATGGCAAAGAATATTGATTGGGCGAATCTTCCTTTTGGTTATCAGGTAACAGATAAGAGATTTGTTGCTAACTACAAAAACGGCGCATGGGACGCAGGCGAACTTACTTCCGATGCTACTGTGCATATTTCTGAGTGCGCTGGAGTTCTTCAGTATGCCCAGACTTGCTTTGAAGGTCTCAAGGCTTACACAACAAAAGACGGCAGAGTTGTTACTTTCCGCCCGGACTTGAACGCTGACCGCATGGCTTCTTCTTGCGAGCGTCTTGAAATGCCGGTGTTCCCAAAAGAGCGTTTTGTTCAGGCTGTGCTTGATACTGTAAAGGCGAATATTGACTGGGTTCCTCCTTTTGGAAGCGGCGCGACTTTGTATATCCGTCCGTATATGTTCGGCTCAAACGCTGTAATCGGTGTAAAGCCTGCTGACGAATATCAGTTTAGAATTCTTGTTACTCCGGTTGGTCCTTATTTCAAGGGCGGAGTCAAGCCAATTGTTGTCCGCATTTCTGATTTGGATAGAGCTGCTCCTCATGGAACTGGCGACATAAAAGCCGGTCTTAACTATGCGATGAGCCTTCACAATATCATGGACGCGCACAGAAAAGGCTTTGCGGAAAATATGTATCTTGATCCTGCGACACATACTTATATTGAAGAAACTGGTGGAGCAAACATTCTCTTTGTTACAAAAGACGGAAAGCTTGTTACTCCAAAATCAAACAGCATTCTTCCTTCAATCACACGCCGCTCTTTGATTCAGGTTGCAAAAGATTATCTTGGAATTGAAGTTGAGGAACGCAAGATTAACAAGAATGAGCTTGCGGACTTTGCTGAATGCG
Source organism: Desulfovibrionaceae bacterium (assembly GCA_963654755.1). Classification (GTDB taxonomy): domain Bacteria; phylum Spirochaetota; class Spirochaetia; order Treponematales; family Treponemataceae; genus Treponema_D. The sequence goes on along the minus strand of CAVKBG010000058.1, from coordinate 2,982 downwards.
GACTTTGCGGAACTGCTGCTGTAATTTCTCCAATCGGAAAAATTGTTGACCACGGAACTGAAATCAATGTTCCAAGCGGAATGGAAGAAATCGGACCTGTTCTTAAAAAACTCCGTGAAACTTTGACAGGAATCCAGATGGGCGAAATAAAAGCTCCAGAAGGCTGGATTTACGAAATAAAATAAGCGGAAAAATATTCAGCTTGTAATTGTTATTCCCTGGCTACGGTCAGGGATTTTTTTATAAACTGAAGTTGTGTTATTATCATTCAGAATCAGTCATTACCGTGCTTGAAAACTTGTCATTATCTGGCTTGACCAGATAATCTCCTGCAATGTATAAAACAAGATTCCTGTGTCAAGCACAGGAATGACAGGCAAGCGTCTCAGTGTTCTGCGCTGAATTTTTTCTTTCTGATAATCAGATATGAAGTTATTACTGCTGTTCCGGTTATTATCCAGCTGATTGGGTAGACGTTCATTATCATTTCAAATGAAGGATATTTTTTGAATACGGTTGCAAGCCAGGTGAGTCTAAAGAGGCATGAGCCTGCCAGCGTAAGAATTGCCGGAAGCATTGAGTATCCCATTCCGCGCAAAGCTCCTGCCGTAATTTCATAGCTGCTTGTAAGAAAATCAAGCGACTCCACATGAACAAGCCTTATGAGCGCAAATGCGATTACCGCTTCATCCACGGTATAAACTCTGATTACTGCTCTTCTAAAGAACACAAACACAAAGCACATTGCCCCGGAAATAATCACGCTGCACA
>CAVKBG010000058.1:0-1969 GCA_963654755.1 Desulfovibrionaceae bacterium | reverse complement strand
GCGATTTTTGCAAGCTGGCTTTTATTTATGTGAAGTTTTCTTAAATCCAGCCTGAGCGACTCTTCTTCATTCAGCAAAAAGAAAATTATCATGGTTGCGCTTACGTAGTTTGAAATTACAGTTGAAATTGCAACTCCGGCTACTCCCATTCTGAATACGATTACAAATACAAGGTTCAGGATAACGTTGAGAATTCCAGCTGCAATCAAACAGTATAAAGGTCGGTTGGAATCTCCCTTGCTTCTTAGAACTGCCGAGCCAAAGTTGTAAACCATGACTGCCGGCATTCCAAGAAAATAAATGCGCAGATAAAGAGCCGCAAGAACAAGGACTTCATCAGGCGTTCCGATTGCTTCAAGAATCGGCTTTGAAACAAGTGGTCCTATTACCGCAAGAAAAATTCCGCTTATAACTGCCACGGAAATTACTGTGTGCACCGCCGACTTGATTTCATCTTTTCTGTTCTGACCGATTAAAGTTGCAATCAGAACATTTGCGCCAATCGACATTCCAACGAAAATATTTATGATTAAGTTGATTATCGGAGCATTGTTACCTACCGCCGCCAAAGATGTGCTTCCTGAAAATCTTCCCACGACTGCCACATCTGCGGAATTGAAAACTTGCTGAAGTATGCTGCTTGCCGCAAACGGAAGAGAAAACACCAGAATCTTTCCAAGAAGCGGGCCGTTAAGCATGTCAACTGAATTTTTTCCTGCGCTCATTTTACGACTTCTCCAGAACAAAAAGATATTCGGAAACGTGAATGTTTCTTGCGTTGAGGTTTCGCGAGCCTCTGAATGTATTGTATGCGATTTCAACGGTTTTTAGTTTTCCGTATTTTTCAAGCATGGATTTCATTTCGCCGAATTTTATAAATCCCTCTGAATTATATGAAATGATTACGAATTTTGCATCAAGCGCGCTGATTATTTTTTCCATTGAATTTAATGCGCTGTGCTTTTTGTTGAACATTGAACGGTTCCAGTTTGCGGGAATTCCAGAAACTTTACTTAGCTTTGCGTCCGGCATTTTGTTTTGCGCAATAATGTTCAGCATGAAATAATTTGAGCCGTAAGGATGCTGATTGTAAGGCGGATCTAAATATGCGATGTCAATTTTTTTCAGCTTGGAAGAAAGTTCAACGGTGTCTTCTTGGTAGATTTCAGTTTTTGACTTGAAGTTGCTGAACACCGGAACTGGAAGCTCCACTTGCCCCATTATTCTTGAAAGCGCATTTTTTCCTGTTCCGCCAAAGCAGCCAAGCCCAGTGTTTTTGTTTTTGTAAAATCCCTTGAAAATTCCAGAAGTGTTTACGTGTACAGAAGCTTCTGTTAAAAGCGGCGCAATAAAAAATTTCTTGTATTCTTCGCAGTCAACAATCTCGTCTATGAGCGTGCGGTAGGAATCGATTCGTTCCGCGTTTTCCCTTGTGTAAAAAGCCCGCTCGCCAGCCTGAATGTCTTCTGTGTTTTTGGGCGCGTAGTTTCTGCAGATTATTCCGGGGATTTTTTGCTCGAAGAATTCTTTTTCAATTGACTTTCTGTAGCTGAAATATTTTTCGCTGTCAAAGTCTTTCTTGTTGAAAAGGTAGCAGCTGTTCAGAATTGAAGAATAGTCTTCCAGATCGTTCACGATTACCGTTGAAGAATATTGCTTGAGCATCCGCGCCACAATTCCCGAGCCTGAAAATAAATCCGCGCAGACAAGTTTCTGCTTTTTGAGTTTTGATTTTATCTGTTCAATTTCGGGGCGGATATTTCCAATCAGAATCCGTTTGTTTCCGATGTAAGTTATAATTTGCGTTGTCAGATAGTCTGTGTTTTCTGCCATTTTCTGTTCCCCGCAAATTCAGCGGAATGTTTTACAGTTTCTGTTTTGCTCAAGGATTTTCATAAGGAATTTTCTGTGCTCTAAAGATACTCCAGAAAGCAAGGAACTTCAAGGGATTTTTGCGCGGAAAAATTGC
>CAVKBG010000057.1:12808-14534 GCA_963654755.1 Desulfovibrionaceae bacterium | reverse complement strand
CGAGTCAAGGCAAATCAACTTGCAGGTTTTCGCATCTGTTCCTGTTGTCATCAGCTTTGAAGTTGTGGCAATAACGGGGAACGGCTCTTCTGGATTTATAAAATCTTCAAGATAGCTTTTTGCAACCGGGTCGTCGCCTGTAATCCGCACAATATATTTGTCTGATTTTGCAGTGATTTCGGGATTTGCATATTTTAGGAGAGCCTGCCTCATACGCTCGGCGTGCTCAATGTCAACGCAAAATACAATTGTCTTTGACATAGGGTCGGAATTGTTCAGGTATTCCATGATTTTCTTTGCGACAAGATTTGTGCGCTCGTCAATTACGATATTTCTGTCAAAGTCTTTTGTATTGTAAAGCCGGTCTTCCACAAGCTCGCCTTCAATGTCGGTCTTGCCACGTTCCGGGCGGTAGCCTTCCAAATCAATGTTCATTCCAACACGCAGAACTTTGTACGGAGCCAAAAATCCGTCGTCAATTCCCTGCTTTAAAGAATACGTGTAAATCGGCTCGCCAAAATATTCGATGTTTGAAAGCGACTTTGTCTCGCGCGGTGTGGCTGTCATTCCAATCTGAGTTGCGGAAGAAAAATAGCTCAGGATTTTGTGCCATGCCTTATCCTCGTCAACAGAGCCGCGGTGGCACTCGTCCACAACTATCAGATCGAAAAAATCAGGGCTGAACTGCAAATATGCGTCGGTTTCTTCATCATAATTTTTAAGCCCCTGATAAAGCGCAAGATAAATTTCATAAGCCTTGTCAATCTGCTTATGCCTTATGATTGTAAGCTTGTCTTTAAAATGCTTGAAGTCGCCTTTTTTCGTCTGAATAATCAGATTGTTTCTGTCGGCAAGATAAAGAATCCGCTTTTTGCAGCCTGCTTTCCAAAGACGGTAAATAATTTGAAACGCCGTATAAGTTTTGCCGGTTCCAGTCGCCATTACAAGAAGAATTCTGTTCTGACCGCGCGCGATTGCATCTACAGTCCTGTTTATTGCAATCCGCTGATAGTAACGCGGCTTTCTTCCTTCTGAATCGAAAAAATAAGATGAAAGCGAAGTTTCTTCCGCCTGTTTTGTTTCAAGTCCGTTGTATTTTTTGTAGCAAGTCCATAGCTCTTCAATCGCGGGAAAATGTTCCAAATCAGCATTTTCTGTTACAATCGGATTTCCGTCAGAGCCAAGCAGCCCGCAGTTTTTGCGGTATTGAATCACAAATCCTGTACCATTGCTGGAAATTGCAACCGGAACATCAAGAATCTGCGCATATTCCAAAGCCTGCTGCATTCCAGCTCCCACAGTGTGCTTGCCGTCCTTAGCCTCCACAACCGCGACCGGAATATTCGCTTTATAATAGATAACAATGTCAGCGCGCTTCCGCTCGCCGCGTTTTGTCCTTTTCCCTTTTACAAAAATCCGTCCGGCAGTAAAAGTAACTTCCTCGCGGATTTGCGTTTGCCTGTTCCAGCCGGAATTTTCTATTGCAGGAATAATATATTTTGTAATTATGTCACGTTCGCTAAGACTTGAAAAACCGGCTGACTCTTTCTTGGAATTCATATTGCAATTATAGCATGAAATAAGCAGATTTTATAGAATTTCATCTCTCTTGCGTGCCATACTTTCCCGCCATCTTCCTGCATTCCTCTTGGATTTCTTCCCTTAGTCTTGCAGGTTTTATCACCGTAACGGAATCGCCGAAGCCCATTGCCCAGGAGAACACCAT
>CAVKBG010000057.1:0-12211 GCA_963654755.1 Desulfovibrionaceae bacterium | reverse complement strand
CGTTGAAACCGTAAAAAGCTCGCCTTCCGTAAGCACAACATTCGGCACGGAAAAAGTCGGGTCAGTGTAATGATACATTCTGCGCGACTTGTCATATTCAAGCGGAGCATTCATGTCATAGCGAAGCCGCTCAAAATCACGCTCAATCGTCCGCCGGTTCACCCCGAACTTAAAAATCAGCTCGTCCATGCCCACAAAAGCCCCGCCACGAAGCATCTCGTCAATCTGAATTATGCGTGTAGTGCGGCGGATGTCGTCGCGTTTTTTGTTAGAAACCATGTTTTTCCTTAATTTTTCTTTTCAAAAAGAATTTTTCTGAAAAATTCCGCAAATCCGTCTTCCACTGCAAGCCTGTCAAGCTCGTTGCCTGTGAGCTCGTAGTAATATTTTCCGGTTTTTATATCAACCGAAAGACTGTCGAGCGGAAAATCTTTTTTCATCACCGGATAAGGCTTGCTCGTCAAAATAAACGCGCTGCTTCCCATAGAAGGCTCCATCGCTTCATAAATATGCTTCTCATCCGCAACAAAGCAGATTGCATTTCTGTACCGCGCCGTTGGATTTCCATATTTTTTCGCCAAAGATGAATAATGGACAATCATCTGCTCATCAGAAAGAACCTTTCCGTTCACGCGGCGCACATGAACTCCCGGCTGCTCGTTTTCTGGCACGCCGTCAATATAAAGCCCAGAATCGCACGAGAAAACAGGAATACGGAACGCCTCAAAATACGCAACCGCCTTTTTTCGGGCATTTTCAAGCGGAGTTTTGCCGTCCTCAACAATCTCTGGAATCTCGCAGCCCAAATCTTTCAGCCCGATAAGCGTGATTCCAAGCCCGGAAAGCCGTTTTTTCATCGCGTTCAGTTTCGCCGGATTTCCAGTCCCATAAAGCAACTTAATTTCTTCCATATTATTCGATTATATCACAGTTTTTCTTTGGGTGTGTCCGCAAAACAGTTTGCGGACCGGGCTTTTCATGAGTTTTCAACGAAAACTCGTTACAAAAACGGTTTTCCGTTTTTGCTGGCTACGGCTTCCGCCTCCGACCAAACGCAAGCGTTTGTTTTCGCGCATTTTTCAAAATGCGCTCCCCCTTCCAATCCCTCACAAATAAAAGTCTCCTACCCCTGTAAAAGTTTTTTCACCTTTCGTTTTAGCAAAAAGACAATCAGAACTTCTGTCAAACAAAAAAATGCAACCAGCATACAAAGAATTGCGTTTTCCATAGTTTCTCTCCTTTTTGTCTACACTTCAATTTTTACAACGACATTCCGGCAATCAATCCGCAGAAGTTCTGCCTTGAATGACATTTTTTCAGGTTTTGTGGCACGGATTATTTTTGCGGCGGTGGCACGGATATATCCGGCTTTTTCAAGTCCGGGATTTCCAGCGATTTTTGCGTCAATACATTCCGCCATCACCGCAACCGCATTCTCGTCAGCAGGATTGTACGGCTCTGCCTGAACCGCAATTTCAAGCGAAGAATAAAAATCGTGCTTCGCCTTTCTGATTCTTTCCGCCTGACCAAGCAAATCTTCCGGCTTTAGATTTTCCGCAATTCCATCAAGATAGTCCGAATACGGCGACCAGCAGTGATAGTTCATTCCGACAACCGGAAGCGTAAGACAAACCTTGTTTTCCTTAAAATAACGAATAAACGCCTTCTCCAAAGTTTCAGATTCATAGCGGTAAGCCAATTTCTTTTTTGCCGAATACAGCACAAGCGGAATTTCATTTTCTTCCATATCATACAGCCGCCCGAATAAAAGCGAGAAAAGAATTTCCGCAGAAATCGGCTCGATTATAAACTGGGTAAGCCGCACAAATTTGTCAAACGATTTTTTCCGTCTAAGATAAAGCTCGCCTGCAAGAAGAGAATCCTTCGCCTCCACAGCGCAAAGCAACGCGCCGACATGAAGCAGAAAATCAAAAGTGTCCTTGTCCGAAATATCAGTCTCAGGCAAAACGTAAATTCTTGGAGTGCAGTTCAATTCGTCCTGCAAAAACACGTAGTAGCTCGGCGTAAAATAAGCGCTTGCCGCAAGTTTTTGATAATTTTCAACATTCAAACGCGATGGATTTTCAACTTTTCCGCAATAATCAAGCTGCCCAGTCCAGCTTTTTGAAAACTCAAACCAACTTTTTCCGCAATCAATAAGAATCTGCTTTTCCGACATAACAACCTCCAAAACTTGCAACGAAAACAAAAAAATCGCCCCTTTCGCTTTATTTTTCTTTAGTATAAAACGCAAGAGCGACATGGAGTGTCGGAGTAATAATTTTAGAGATTTTTTCTATTGAAATACATTATGAATCAAAAAAAATCACCACCAGCAAAAAATAAATTCCACTGGCGGCGAAAACTAAAATACTGTTCTATACAGAAGCTTCATTTTCTTCAGATGAAGATTCCAATGAACTTTCTGTAACTACATTGACTTTTGAAAAAGCCGTTGACTCAATTTCTTTTCTGATTTCCGAGCACGGAACAAGGACAATCCTTTTGCAAGAAATATCAGCAGACTCAACATCAGAAGCATTTTCCTTGCCTTTCGCGCTGAACGAAAGCCGGATTCTTCCGAACGAGCCAAGCTGAACAATAAAGCCCTTTTTAAGGAACAGCGGCAGTTTTCTTACCAATGAAGAAAGAACCGCCTCCACATCAGTAACGTTCAGCGTACAGCCGTCGCTAATATCTTTTGCAAGATCAAGAATTGTAAGCTCGTCTGAATAAAAAGGCGAAGCATGAAACAGATAAGAACCCTTTGCACGCGGATTCGGACGTTTTGTTATTTTGAAATTCATAGCGCTCCTCGCAGCCTGAAATACAGACCGCAATTTTAGTCAGCCGCATCAAGTTTTTGCGGCACAATTTTTATTCATGCAGAAATTCATTTTTGAATCCTGCAAGGCCGAAATACACACTGATTACATTTTTTTCAGAGCCATTTCCGAACTGTTGACTAAAAGAAGAGAAGAACCTATAATCAATATTACACATTCATTGAACAGGATTCTTCTTGCTTCTTTGACCAAACCGCTTTAAGAAATTGCCGTTTCTTTTAAGCGGTTATTTTTTTGCCATTTTCACTTTGCACAAGCATAGGCACACCTCCTTTTCTACCATCAGGCTAGTTTTTTTATTTTTCTTCAAGCACCGCGCGGATTTTTTCAATCTGCTCAGCGCTCAAATCCGCATATTTTTGGGCAAACAGAATCGCAAGATTTTTCTGCTCTTCCGTGCTGCCCGACTTCTTAAAGTCCAGCTGAAGCGCATTGCGCGGAGTCTTCAGTTCAAGCCCCCTAAGCTCGTCTTTTGCCGAATCATCCAATGAATACTTTTCAGAAATCTTTTCCGTAAAATCAACCGGAATAACCCGCTCGCCGCTTTCAATCGCAGAAAGATAAGAAGGAGCAATCCCCATATCCTTCGCCATTGCCGCAAGCGTCTTGTCCTTGTCAATCCTGAGCTTCTTCAAATATTTCCCGTATTCAGTAGCCGGCATATCCCAAACCTCTTATTCTCTCCTATCTGATAATAATATACACCTTGTGAATAAAATTGTCAAGTAGAAAAATAAATAAAATGCAGAGAATTTATTTTGTTGTACTTAAAAAAAATTCTTAAAATGATTTGTAAATGCAGAAACCTTAAATTTTTCTTGTCATTTCATCTTAGTTATTGACTTTTTCTAAAAGTTCAGTATATTTAAAGTATCTCATCTACTAGTTGTAGAAGGAGTTTCTGAAGACGTTCCGCTTAGCGAAGCGTCTTTTGCTTTTTAAACTGATTATAATGTTTTAACTGCTTCTCCAACGCATTGTCATATTCCAAGTAATAAGCTGTAATTAATAGATTATAAGTTTCACGTTTTTCAAGAATTACTAAATATCTTTCTTCTTCAAATAAGAAATGAACTCTGGAATACATTTTATATGGTTCTTCCCATATTTTTATTCCATCACATTTAGTATTTGGACAGGTTTCTTTACAGAGATAGTTTTCAATCAGTTTTCTTATCCAATGAAGACGTTCACATCGTTTAAAATCTGGTTCTCGTTGCTCAATATTATCATAATTCTTGCAAGTAAAATGAATAAAAGATTCTTCATACTCGCCTACTTTAGGATGAAAACGAACCTTAACAATCTTTGATTCAAAAGTTGGCTGGGAATCTATAAAATCCTTACGATATTTTTTATACAGTTCTGATTCATATAAAGAATAGTCTATCTCAAAATCGTAAGGATTTATTGGAGGAAGCCAGCAATTATTTTTATCCATTCTCCCTTGCCCTCCAAATAAACAAATTGAACTTTTCTTCTCTAAGTAGCGTAGATTTTTCCAATGAATAATTTGATCTTTGCTGAATTAATTTTATTAAATTCAATTTTGTTTGGCTACGCTTTTCATCTTCTGGAAAAATTCTATTTTTATATCCAAAAGCACCAATTAAAACATCGGTAATTTGCATAATTTGAACTTCTTCAGAACGGATAGGTTTTACCTGCTTAACAATACTCTTCGAAAAATCATAAATTGAATTACGAATTACTTCTTGCAACTTTTCAGCCTTTTGAGATGAATGAGTATCTTTTATATCAATAAATATATTATATTTTTCTGTTGGCAATAACATTGCCTTTAGCATACTAAAATACATTTTGTAGTACCAATCATCATGGGTTTGATTAAATAGCTCATGATTCAGAGCTTCTTTATGAGGAATTAACAGACCTCTAAAATGCAAGTCTTTTTCATCAAAGAAATAATTAATCAAATCTTCATAAACTTGTTTTTTTACTGGAGCAACTTTAGTCCATTTTAATTCTGAGGTCGGAAAAATTTCATTTCTGATTTTTATCTGCTTTATACGCTCATTAATTTCGTGCCGTTTATCTTTTGGACACCAAACAGCCCCAAGCACCATTACATTGCTGTTATCATGTTCCAAATGGCAACTTTCATCACAGTAGAAATTATATTCTGTCATTTTTTAGTTCTCCTTAGATTCAGTCAAACACTGAATTGCATCTTCACATATCGTTATAAAATCGCGAAGCCGAATTTTATTCATATGATTTTTTGTCTTAGTTTCTATATTTGAATTTAAATAATCCTTAATTGTCATTAATGCTTGCCTTGATTTTTTATCAGTCTTCCATGGATTACTTACTTTTAAGATATTTTGTCTCAAATACCCCTGAAAATAGCAGATTCCATAATTAGTCAATTCAAAAAATTTATCCATCATTTGAAGCTCAACAATGTCACTGAATAATTCACCATAAGCATAATCTGATACAAATTGATTTTTATCATTTGCCGCTTCAAATATTTTTTCTATTTTACTCTTGTTTATTGTTAATTGTTTTACTGAAGCTTTTGATTTTATTCTTTCAATAAAATTCATATAAAAAGAATCTTTTTTTAAGTCTGAATCTAAAACTAAATTATTAAAAACCAAACTGCTACTATCTGGAATATTATCTAAATTTTCAGAACATTTATCAAAAGCCTTGTCGAACAAAAAACTTAAATCATCTGTAAAAGATTCAATATACTTTTTATCTTTTATAAACTTAAAAATTATATACAGTTTAGGAAGAAGCATAAGATGATATTTTCCAGATTCCATAAAGGATTTTATCTTATTAATTGTATCGATTACTTCCTCCTGTTCTAGTTCTTGTACATATTGAATTTTTCTATATGCTTCTTCTTGTTCTGAAAAATGTTTATAAATATCTTTCAAATTTTTAATAAGTAACTCTTTATCTAAAAAACCTGTAATAACAAAGTCAAAAATAGATTTTATGAAAACATACTCTAATCCAGATGCATGGTTATAAGTACTGTAAAATTCTGCGGCATACGTTTTATTTTCTTTTTCTGCACTATTAAAATAGGCAAGACTAATATCATTTAATTGCTTATAATCTTTTAAATCTTCTTTCGTAATTCTTCCATTTTTATATTCATCTGTTAATAAAAGAATATTAATGAATAACATTTCAAAAGAATCTTTTTTTAATTGTTCATCAGCAATACAATCTGTTACTTCAAAAAAATTATCAAAGATAAATGAAATAGTTCTTAAATTTCTTATTCCTTTTTTATTAAGACGAGTTGTAAAAAAATCTTTATATTTTAGAAGTGTATCTTTTTTATCAGTATATTTTGTTGAAAGAAATTTTTCTAATTGTTTTGGAAAATTAGGAAGATAAGATATTGTTCTTCTAATGATTTTTTCTTTTCTTTTTGAATAATTTTCATCTTTTATTTCAAGTTCATTAGATATAAAGATTGTTTTAACACCTTTCGATGTAAAATTATCAAAAATAAATCCAAATAAATCTGTAATGTTTATATCATCTGATATACGTTCTAAATCATCAAATATAAGTACATAGGAATTAAGATTCCATTTTTTGTTTACAAGTTTTGAAAATACTCCTGTAACTTTTGCAAAAGAACTTAAAGTTTCAATTGTAGGAGAAATTTCTAACAACATATCACCAATAGTTTCTGTAGCACCTGCCAATTTTTTTCGCTTTAAAAGTTTTTCTTCCCTTAAATGATAATATAAAATTTTTGAATTCAAATCTTCCAATTTTGAAAGTCCATTTAAAGAAAGTTGTATAACCTTAAAATTATTAATTTCAGCAATAACTTTATTCAATTCATTATCTACATAGTAAGTTTTTCCACAGCCCCATGGTCCATCTAGCTGAATCGCAAAATCTGTATTCTTTTGAGATAAATAAGTTTTTATAACTTCATTATATTGAGTATTCATTTTTCCCTACTCCATTGCCTTGATGTTTTTTTCGATGAAGTTGATTTCGCCTTGTTCCAGTTTATATTTTTCGTAGAGTTGTCCGTCGATTTTGGCAATGGACTGACTCCAGTCGATGTCGCTGTTTGGAGTGAAATTTTGAAGAGGAACAAAAATAAAACTATCTCTTGTAATATGAATTGAAGTCAGAGCCTGTAATAATAAAAACCTTGCAAACTTTGTCGATATATATTTTCTTAAATTCTCGGCTTCTTCTTTATCATCAAAAGCACCTAGAACAAGATATGTTTCTGTACACACTTCATTCTTATTCAAAACTTGTAAAGAAGAAACTATTTGATAATTTCCTTCAGACGATGGTTTATTTCCACCTGACATAGCATAAGTAATTATGGTTTTATATTTATTTAATATTTTTTCCCTGTCGATAACTTTCTCGATAGGATAAAACCCTTTTCCCTTGCTAGAAACGAGCAGAACATCGCTTTCCGAGTTCTTCTCTTGCGTACCGCGTTCGTAGCTGCGTACAGCGAAGTAGCTGTAAGATTTTATAAACTGATTTAAATTTGTCAATAGGTCGCCAGATGTTTTTCTAATTATATTTACTGCATTATTGTTTCTTACAAAAATATCATATTCATTTAAATTTCTTTCAGATATTCCTTTTATTCCATAGTTTTTTATTGTACATTTGCCGTTATAGTTTTTACTCCATAAATAAATGCAAAGTCCACCAGCTATATTTACAGTTGGAAAACAATCTTGAGAATCAGGAAAATCAAGTAATAATTTTATATGATTATTTTTCAACATATAGTTTCTAAAATCATCTAATCCTTTTCCACCCGCATACCATCTTGCAGGCATAATCATAGAAACATAATTCGGTTCAAGTTTTTCTGCTACACTTACAAAAAAATTATAAACAGGCATTGCGCTTGCACCTGCACCGCCATCCATAACCTGATACGGCGGATTTCCTACTACTGCGTCAAATTTCATATCTTCGTTTCCTTGCTGTTTCCAGTAATCTGGCTTTGTAATTTTGTTTATGAAGTTTTCCGGCTTGCTTTTTAGCTGGTTCACCAAGTCCTCAAAATAATGAGTATTCACTTTTGCATCCGTAAAGCCGGCAAGTGTTCTTCTTGAAATGCTTTTTGCCATCGGCGTTTTGCAGATAAGATAGATGTTTTCCTTAAGGACTTTTGCCCACAAGTCTTTTTCCATCTGCCTTGTAGGTTTTGGTCCAAGCTCCAGTTTAGCACGCGTCTTGTAAACTGAATATGCGCAGAAAAGAGCATAAAGTCCGCTTTTTGAGTTAATTTCCAGAATCTTGGTATTTTTCTTAAATACATTTCTTGTAATATCTTTCTGCTCAACATATACAGGCTCAAGAATAGGAGTGCTGTATTTTTCATCATAAAAACGCCAGCCGCCAAGACTTTCTGTTATATGCATATTCACAACACGCCACGGAGTAAGGACTGTTTCTTTGTCAGGATTTCTGAATGTGTTAAAAATCGTGCTTATCCGCTCAATGCGCTCTTCAATAGAAAGCTTGTCCGCAGCCTTTGACATCTCGCGGATTTTTGCGCCGGATTCACGGAAAATATCCGCATCATAATATTTCTTGAAATGGGCGAATTTTTCTTTTGTTACGCCCTCCGGCATAAACTCTTTCCAGGAAAGGTCGTCCACAAGGTCTGTAAAATTGTCTATAGTAATAGGCTCTTCTGTTCCATCAAGGCTTTCCTGAATATCCGCTCCGTAAATCAAAAGCGGCATACGGATTGAAATCCCGCGAAGAATGCTTATTGCGCTGTCCCGGTTCTTTTTTGCTTCAGCAAGACGTTTTTTTAGCTCCTCTTCCTGCGGTGTTAATTCCCGTTTTTCTTTTTTAAGTTTATTCGCCTGTCCAAAATCTTCTTCCGTAAAACCTAATGCATTTATGTCTATGTCGCCGGTTTTTGCCTGAGCTTTTGTAGACCCGATTATTTTCTTAAGTTCCTCAAATTCTTTAAGTTCTACTTCGTTCAGCTTCATTAAATCGCTTGTGTAAAGATAGCCGTCCTCAAAGCCGTTTCTTACAACGCGCTCAACATAGACTTTTTTTAACTGACCAAGCATTTTTTCAGTATCGTAAGTTTTCATTCTGCTGCCGTCAAATCCAATCACAGGACAGAAGTTCAGGAATTCGCCAAGAATCTTTCGGTCGTCGCCTGTTGTATGACCTGCTTTGCTGCTTATTTTTGCAGTCTCGGCAATTACTTTTAAAGTTCTGTCGGGCGCAAAATCAAAAACAAAACATTCCTCTTTTTGCTTGCCTGCGATAACAGCCGGTGTCTGCACCCTGAAAATCGTCTGCATATATGAGCTGGCAGAAGTATTATAGCTTCCGGAAAGCATAAAGCAGGCTGTCCATGGTTTTACGCTTACACCTGTAGTAAGTCGGCCGCAGCTTAATGTAATTGAATAAGTCTCTTCCGGATGCTCGCCGATTGCTTTTTCAACTTTTTTTAGAGCATCGGAAGTTTCAACCTCCTCATCTCCATCGCCTGCAACATTAGCAATATTAAACTGACTGAACACTGGATGCTGCTGCAAAAGGCGGCTCAATGCTTTTGCTTCTTTTACGCCAGGAATCATCCACAGAGAATGGCGGAAATTATCACGGTAGAATTTTGTTGAATACGGATATTTAGAATCTTCATCTTCTTTTGTAAGCAAATCCAAAAACTGTTTTATATTTGCCTCGTGAACAAAACTTCCGTCCTCATCAGTTCTGAAAAATTCCCTAAAGTTAAATGCAATATCCGCATCCGAATATTCTGGATAGAGTTTTCCTAAATCATAAGTGTAAATATTGAGTTTTGGAAGGCAGGAATAAGGATTCGGGTCTCCCTGATGAAGCTCGTCCCAATCGCGTTTTGCCTTTTGCTCCATCACATAATCCCAAGTATATATTTCTTCTTCCTTAAAATCATCCATAAGATTGAACGGTGTGCCTGAAAGATGAAGAACTTTTGTATTTTCTTTGCGACATTTTGCAATCACATTTTTACCAAGTTCAGTTTGAGTTCCCTCGTGTGCCTCGTCAATTATTATAAAATCCCAGTCGATATTGAAAATTTCTTCATTCTTGTCATATTTTCCGCCAACGATTTCAGAACCTCGCATATCCTGAATGCTTGCAAAATAGATAAAGTGAAAATCGCTCATTCCGTTTTCTTGTGCGGAATTCATCCTTTCATAAAATTCTATCTCTTCTGAAATGTTTCCACCGTTCTTTTTTGAGCAGTATTCAAAATCGTTTCTGTCATAAAATATTTTTGCGTAATCCTCAAACCAGCCTTTGTCCACAACAGGACGATGGGTAAGAATGAGCGTCCTATTAAAATTCATCTGTTTTATAACTTGAATCGCAGTAAGAGTTTTTCCAAATCGCATTTTTGCATTCCAGAGCATCTGATTGCTGGAATTCTTTTTTGTAAACTGTTTTATTGTCTTTTCAATGGCTTCTTTCTGTTCCGGGCGGAACACAATCGGGCTTTTATCAGTTGTAATTTCGCCTGCATTAAGAGAAGTTCTTCCTTCCTTTACAGCTGATATTGCTTTTTTTACAGTTTCAAGGTCAGTTATAAACCATTCGTTCGCCTTATGGTCATCGCTGAAACATTTTCTTTTTATGCCAGAACGCACAAGGCAGTCGTGTACTTCATGGTCTTGAAAAGATTTTATTTCTCTTCCGTCAAATCTGCTGGTTGATTCCGTATACAATAATTCAAATGTAATTCCAGCCGTCTGTGTCTGATGCCTGATTCTTTCTTTTGCAGCGTCATTAAGTTCTTTTGAATTCGGATTTAAAGAAAAATATTCACTGCTATGGCAAGATGCTTCTCCAACTTTCAAACAGCCCTTATGAGATTCATCATTTATTCTATAAACATAAATCAATTTAGGCTCAAAACTTTGTTTAAATGTTGCCATATAATTCTCCTCCGTTCATTAAATCCACAAACCTGACTATCTCATTCTTTTCCCAGTCTTTTATTTTGCAGTAGATTCCGTTGTGCTTTAGCGGATTGTTTTTCTTGCACCCTTCGCACGCCTTTGAGATGATTCTTGTTTCAAACAAATCCTGTTCTATAACTTCTTTTTCTGAGCAACTGTTTGGAACGACGAATTTAAGCCCATCCATCTGCCAGATGTTCCAGACAATTATTTTTGCAAAGCTGATTAAATCCTGAGCCGAAAGATTCTCATTAAATTTATGCTGATAATGTTCAGCAACCGTAAAAAGAACATTTTCCCTTGCAATCAAGACGTTATCGCCCTGCCATTCAAAACCGTAGGAACTTTGAACTGCGGCATAAGCCCACTTTAGCCAATCCTCGCGATTTTCGGTATTTTCATTTATAACGCGGAGTTTTCGGTCCAAAAATCCTACACGCTCTGAAACTTCTATATACTGTCCTGTTACAGCGTCGTATCGGCTTGTAATGTAGGGAGCTTCTCCGCAAGTGATTTCAAGCCTTTTTGAAAGAACATAATCTTTCCAAGTCTTGTTTTTCGTTTCCAGGAAGATGATTTTCTCTTTTATCGTTTTCCAAGAGCGTTTTTCTTCTATATTAAACACATTTTTCCGCCCGAACCAGACTTCATCAACAAGGTTATTCTGCACGTTACAAATCCAGTTTGGCGTAAAAACCTCGGCTTTCTGCCTTACCCGCCGCTGCTGTTCTGTCTTTGACTTCTGCGTGCGCGGCTTTATTACACTTCCGTTTCTTGAAGTTATAAGCTCTATAAGAATCGGCTTTTCAAAAGCGTACTGCGCACCGTGCTTTAAGTAATTGTCAGTCGCCCAGATTATATTCTTGCCGGTTGTCTTGTCCTGCAATAAAAGTTCAAGAAGCTCTTTGTCTATTTTGAGTAGGTCATTTTCTTTTATGTCGATACAATTTTTTTCTGGCATAGTTTATTTGCAAATATACAAACCGTGCTGCTGATTTTTTTCTTTATCAAAGCAATCTTTTATTATTCCGCTTCTAATAGGACTTGCATGAAGCTCCAAATCAGCCCGCCCCGTGTATTTCAGCATAATTTCATCAATCGCTTTCTGAATCCAATAATTTTGATTTTCAAAAGTTGCAAATCCTGCCAAAACTGAATATTTTACATTCGGATCAGAAGCGACTCCAGAATCGTCAGCATATAATAAGTACATAAAAATTTCTCCAAGGCAAAAAAAAGAGAGCCAAGTGAGAAACCTCAACGCACCGCATAAAGGCAGCACTCTTGACCCTTATTTTTATAATACAAATAAAAAGTCTAAAAGTCAATTAATTTTTGTCTAATCTCCTTCCTCTCTCACAGCTTCCCTGTAGAACCACAATTCTTCCGGGCATTTTT
>CAVKBG010000056.1:0-14679 GCA_963654755.1 Desulfovibrionaceae bacterium | reverse complement strand
CCTAAAAGACTTTGCACGGAGACATTGCAATACAAAGAATCACGGTCTACCTCCTAACAGAAATTTGTCATTATCCAGCCTGACTGGATAATCCGTTTGAAAATTTGCAACGCAAACTTACCGCCCATTCTAAATAAGCGGCTGAACTTTTGCAAGGGGTGGCTGTGCCAGAAAATTATTTTCCGAACAAATCAGAATGAGAGCCTGTGCGGGATAATTCCAAAATAAGTTCGTCATTGTTGATTGAATAAATGAGAAGCCAGTCCGGCTGAATATGACATTCACGGTGCTTTGCCCAGTTGCCGGAAAGTTGATGGTCTTTGTTTTTGGCAGGAAGAGGCTCTTGTTTCAGCAGTTTTTCGAGGACTTCAATAAAGAGCTTTTCGTTTTTTCCGCGCTTCAGTGCAAGTTTGTAGTCCTTCCTGAACTGATTCGAGTAACGTGGCTTAAGCATGAAGCGAATCCATCAGTTCGTCTATGGAATCAAATGCCGGGCTTAAATTTTTGCCTTCCTCCGTTTCTTTTAGAACTTTTGCGGTCAGTTCGTTCGGATTTTCGTAGCCGATTTCAAACGGAATGCGTTTTTCGCGTATTACCTGCCGAAGAAAAACATTGATCGCGCTTGTCATTGAAAGTCCAAAATCCGCAAAAAGACGTTCAGCTTCTTTTTTGGTCGCGGAATCAGTTCTGATGTTTATTGTCGCCATTGAATTCATTTTAGTTTCCTATACTGCATAATATAATACAATATGTTGCAAAATGATATATATTTTGCGCCAGTTTTTTATGCGATGCAGGGTAGGGGAGCATGAATAAAGGCGAAGCAATTTGTCATTATCGGGCGTGTCCGATAATCCATTTGTAAAGAGATTCCCTTGTCAAGCAAGGGAATGACAATTAAAGTTAGACTGGGCAACGATAATGCACGTGGAAGCATAAAAAAATCCGCCGGGCGGGGCGGACTTGCAAAGGAATCTATATATTAACCGTAAACGGGGCGGCTTTCATCAAGTAATTTTTGCAAAACTGGATTATTAGCCTTTACATCCAATTTTGAAATAAGGTCACTGTCAGAAACTGTTTCACCCCTACCCTTCTTTTCCCAAGCTTGGTTAGTAGAAGCGGAAGAACCAGATTTAAAGGTTGTGCCAGTCCATGTATTTTTAAAACTGGACCTTGTTCCCTTTGAATAAACGGTTTTAATTGAGGTTGAATAAACATCAACATCACCTAACACACTTTCATCAACATTATAATAATCAAGAACATTACCAGTAATAGACGTTTCACCAGCATTTTCAAGACCTCCTACGATAATTTTTGCACTTGGAGCTGAAATTTTCTTTGGACCGACCTTAGCAAAATCAATTATACCTTGTCCAGAAGTTGTAGTAAAGTTCAAACCAGAAACATCACCAGAAAAGCGAACATTTGTTGGAATAAAAGTAGCCTCTTTATTAGATGTCATATTTCCAGATATATTAACATTTTTTATCTCATTTGTTAATTTTTCAGCCATTAAAAGAGCAATACTGATATCAATATCATAAGCATTATTATTATAATTACCATTTTCATTATACATATAACCGCCATTCAAAGCATCCTTAGCGTTAAAAGGAGCGGATGAAGATTTTACCAAAATTTTATCACTTGCCCCGTTCCTGTACTAATTTTTAAATAGCTTGTCTATTCCTATATCAAAAAAATTATCCTCTTCTGGTGAAATATTAAAAAAGTTAACAGCGAAGCTTAAATTCGGCAGATTTGATTCTGTGTAGATGTATGAAATCAGTGTGTTCTCGTTGAATTTCCTGAGCTTTTTGTCATAGTCAATTGTCGGAGTGTTAAGTGCGCCGGTCAGATTTGTTTCTCCGATATTGCTGCTTGTGATTTTTGCGTTCGGATTTTTCAGGATGATTCCGCCTTTGTATGCGTCAATAAGATTGTGTTCCTTGCCGAAAGAAACGTCCACCTTTGAAACTTCCTCTCCAAAAACAAAGGCTTTGGGAATAGAGCAATCAGGTTTCCTTCCATCCGACCATACGTAGTAATAAAACGGCTTTTCAAGAAAATCTACGCCGTCAATTTCTATATGCCTGTCGTATTCGTCTGTCTTTATGCAGTCACGGTAATTTGAAGGCAGGTTGAACGCTTTTCCGTAGTCGTCCCATTCAAAATAGGCGTTGCTTTTAGAAGTGGCAGTGCCGTAAGGAATTCCAAGCTTCTGATATATTGTTTCACCGAATCCGCTTTCGGAAAAATCGAGAAAGAAATTTGCGGTGGATGAGTTGTAGGCGCAGGTTATGTTCTTTACGCCTTTTTCCGTAAGATTTTTCTTTGCCGCTATGAATGCGATGACGTTCACTTTTGAGCCGGTTGGCTTGAGCGTGTATTCAGCTTGCGGATCAACTGCGGCGGATTCAATTGCCACTCCGTCAACAATGGTTTTACCGTCATCAGAAATCAGAACTTCAATATAACCGCTCTGCTCGTTGCGGCTTACTGCGTCCAGATTCTGCACAAGATTCACGCTTGCTCCGTATATTAATCCGTCTTTTAATGATATGACAGTGTTAAACGGTGGAAGTACATAAGTTCTGTATTCGGTATTTGAAATTTTCTTGTCGTCCTTTACGCTGTATTTTACGGTAAGATTCACGACGCTCGGAGTTATATATCCATAGCCGCTCATTTTGTCAGCCACACAAAGCTCGGCTTTTTCTCTAATAAGTTCTTTTATTTCATCGGCGGAAACATTTTCGCCAGCAAGCTCGTTTTCCACATAGACAGTGCAGGTTCCGTCAAGATTAACAACAACCAAGCTTTCAACGTTTGCGGAATAAATATTATCAGGATTTTCCGGCGCGTCCGGCTCATTCCATCCGTCGGGATTTTCCCAGTTGCCGTTATTTTCGGTGCTGCTTCCGTTGTCGTAGTCAGAATTTCCACCTGAACTTGAGTCCATGCAGCAGGGAAAAAGCAGAATAAGCGCAAAAAGCGCGGCGGTGAATTTTGCGGTGTTCTTTGTGTTGGTTGTCTGTGGTTTCATAATTTGCTCCTGTTAATAAAAGTTGATAAGGAAATGTATTGTTTGATAGAGTTATTTATGTTTACTATAAAGTAATTTTATTACTCTATCAAGTAATTATTATTCTGTATAGAGAATCGTATCATGCTCTAAAGAATAATATCATTTTCACATGACAAATGAGGAAATTCACAGATATGTAATCGAAAAGATAAGGCTTGCGCGCATTTCAAAGGGGCTTTCGCAGCTGGAAGTTTGCACGCGCGGAAATTTTTCGCAGAGCTTTTACACGCACGTCGAGTCCGGCAGAAACCAGCCGTCCCTCATGACAATCATCAGAATCGCCGAGGTTCTTGAGACGAATCCGCGTGAATTTTTCCCTGAGTCAGAAATAAAGTCAAAGTCCGAAATCAAAAAAGAAATCGCCGCGCTGCTTGAGGCATTGTAGGGGAAAAAACAGAGATTTCTTTGTCAAGCAAGAAAATGACAGTGTGCTTGAATTTATTTTTCCTAAACCTGACACGATGATGTCATGTTAACATGGTATAATTAGCCATGCATTTTACAGAAGCAAAAGGAATTCTTTCTGCGCACAACGGAATGAACATTTACCGCGGATGCACTCACGGCTGCATTTACTGCGATTCCCGGAGCCGCTGCTACCAGATGAACCATGACTTTGAGGACATCGAGGTAAAGCGGAACGCGCCGAAACTTTTGGAGCAAAAACTTTACTCCAAGCGCAAAAAGTGCATGATTGGAACAGGCGCAATGTGCGATCCTTATATGCACTGCGAGGCGGAACTTGGTCTTATGCGGCGCTGTCTTGAAATCATCAAAAGGTACGGATTTGGAATTGCCGTTCAGACAAAAAGCAATCTGATTCTGCGAGACATCAATATAATAGAAGAAATCAACTCGAAAGCAAAAGCCGTTGTTCAGATGACGCTTACAACTGCGGATGAAAACTTGTGCCGAATAATCGAGCCTGCGGTTTGCACAACGGATGAACGCGCAAAAGTTCTTGCCGAATGCAGAAAACACGGAATTCCAACAGTCGTGTGGCTTTCACCTTTTCTTCCGTTTATAAATGACACCGAGCAGAACATCCGTAGCCTTTTGGAAATCTGCGTTCAGGAAAAGGTGCGCGGAATTATCTGCTTTGGAATCGGACTTACGCTGCGCGAAGGAAACCGCGAATATTTTTATAGCAAGCTGGACAAGCATTTTCCCGGTCTGAAGGAAAAATACATCCGCACCTACGGAGCTTCCTACGAAGTTACAAGCCCGAACAACGCTCGCCTGATGCAAATTATCACAAGCGAATGTAAGAAAAACGGAATTGAATGGCGGCTAGAAAAAGTGTTTGAATACATGAACACATTCCCGCAGGAAAAATTGAAATCCGCGCAGGGAATGCTGGAGTTTTAGGAATTTTATAAAAATTCTTAATTTCCAAAAATTTCTTTGAGGCTTGTGTAGAATGTATATGAATTTCCATTTGTAGAAGTTATAGTAACATTGCAAAGACTGTTTTCTGTTCTCTCATAGCCACCAAAAGTAGGAATAAGATCGGATGATGTATAACTATAGTCGCTTAGTAGGCATTCGTTATTATTGTACTTATCATTAGAATAAAGTCGTAATTTAAATCTTCGTCCATAACTTCCATCTATACTGACAGTAGGTCTTACAGAATAAGTTTTATATTCATTTATGACTTCTGAATTATTCCAATCAATATATGCTTTATAAGTTTCTTCTATATCGTTAACATAAATACTAAGACTTTGAACCTTTATTACAGGATATTCGTATTTGTCAGGATAACTAGGAACACATTTTGCATGAAATTCTTTTTCTTTATAAGTATTTCCTGTGCTTGCACTAAATCTGTCCAAATAATCATTTAATTTAAAATCACTGATTTTTACTTCTCCATAAGCTTCTGGACCTTTCAGCCCATTTTGTTCTGTTACAAGAATTGTCTGTCCATTTAGGTTGAAGTGCAATTCTGCTTTTATTTTTATTCCAGGAATATCTGCGTATTTTAAGATTTCACCGTCATTTGTTGTTAAAGTCGCTGTAACTGTGTAATTCGATGTATTGATTGTGCAACTTACCCATCTGCCCCAAAGCTCGTTTCCTTGAGAATCTTCACAGCCAAAGTGCATTTTTCCAGCGAACAAAAACATGGTTTCTTCCATTTCATTTGAAGCTTGCCAAGTAGCAGTTCCTGTAAAACCTGTTTCTGAATCAACATAATGAAAGAATTCTTTTTCTTCTGTTTCCTCATTATTATCATCACTGTCGTTGCTTCCACCACTAGAACAAGCTGCTAAAAAAATAAGCGGAATTAAACAAAGAAATAATTTAAGCAGTTTTGATTTCATAAAAAGCTCCTTTTGCTAACGCAATGTAAAAATAAAACACTACAATTAACGTATTTAATTTTATTATATACGCTATATGTAGATTTGTAAAGTATTTTATACGCAAAATGAAGTATTCATATAAAATATGGATTCAGTATTTAAACAAATGCTAAGAAATGAAATGGAGTTTCAAGATGTAAAGGTAAAAGAATTGGCTCTTCGTACCGGAATTTCACAAAGAACTTTGGAAGGCTATATTGGTGTTCGTGGCTCTATTCCACCAGCAGATGTAGCTGTAAAAATTGCAAAGGCGCTAAATGTTTCTGTAGAATATTTAGTTACTGGAGAAAGTGTAAAAGTAAATAGGGAAAATGCAAACAATATGTTTGAGCTTTTTTCGTCTGATAAAAAATTTCTTTTAAAAGATATTATTGATATTTTAGAAAAATTTGAAATAAAAAAAATACAGTAAAAAACTTTACTGTATTTTAATAGCAAACTTCACTCTTCGTATTCTGCGCCGTGGTCGTAGTTGCCTACAAGCGGACTGTTGAGTACTTGGAATTTTCTTTTTGTTTCCCAGACGCTACAAAGCTTTTCAAAATTTTTGTCTGGATCTAAAAGCAAGTCTGCAAGCTCGTCAAGTTCACAAAGTTCCTCTTCGCTCAAGGAGTCAAGTCTTCCGTCCAGAAATTCCGGCAGAAATGTGAAAGTAAGTTCGCTGTTCATAAGCGCATGAAAGTCGTAAACCAAATAGCGGGCAAGGGCAGGAATTCCGCAAGTTCCTTTTCCGTCCGCATATAAAAATTTTTTTCCGTCTTGTTTTTCGCTTCTCACTGAAATCCAGCTTTCCGCCGCCCAGTCAAATTTTTCGTGCGGAATATCGTACTGGCGAATTTCCATTCCGGCTTCCTCATAAAATCCGTCAGCGTCAAATGTAATCCATCGGTTTTCCTTTTCGCAAAAATACTGATTTATCCAGTGATCCATGCTGATTCCGTTTTTGAAATATGGAGCAAATCCCGCCCGGCTTCTTGCTGGAATTCCTTTTGCCTTTAGAATCGCGCTCATAAGAACTGAAACGTAGCGGCAGGTTACGACAATTTTGTTTTCCACGGCTCTGTCTTTTGTGAATCCGCGCTCGTCAAGCCTGAAAAGTTCTGCTGTCATTGAGGCCGCGGTTACAAGCAAATCGTCATGGCATCTAAGCCTGAACCAAGGGTAGCGATTCATGTCGCCGTACAAAAGCCTGGCGTTGAAATTTGTGTTGCCTTCTTTCAGCGTAACCCGGTGAATAACTTGAGAGCAAACAAGCCGTCCGAGTTCTGCAACATCGTCTGGCAGCGTGCGGAAATATTGCGCGTACAATCCTGAATACGTGAAAGCTCCAGTTTTTCTGTAATGCTCCAAAATTTTTTCTCCCATAAAAATCCTCCAGATTCATGCTACAAGATTTGAAAAAAATCTTCCTGACAATTTTTGCACATTTTTGTTTTCTTGCTGATTCGTGGATGCTTAAAAAATTCAAAGTGTCATTGTCGGACTTGTTCCGGCAGTCTCATGTATGCTGATTCCCTTGTCAAGCAAGGGAATGACAGTAAAAATGTGTCATTATCGGGCTTGACCCGATAATCTCCTGAGACAAATTGCCGTGTCGTAGCGCGGCAATGACAATTGAAGCATCGCTAAACTCAAAATATAATTGCAAATCAAAAGAATGGCTGTTAGAATTGCCTTATGATTTTGAATATTTTGGCGGTTGCGGCTGGCGGAGCGGTGGGAAGCGTTTTGCGTTATCTTTTTACGCTGATTCCAGTGAAGAGCGTTTTTCCGCTTCAAACTTTTTTTGTTAATATGCTTGGCTGTTTTGTGATTGGCATTGTTACGGCGGTGGCTTCTTTGGCGGCGCAGAAGGTTTCTTTTAGGTTCAGTCCGCTTGTTGTGCTTTTTCTTAAGACTGGCGTTTGCGGCGGATTCACGACTTTTTCTACGTTTGCGTTGGAAAGCGCGAATTTTGCATCGGGGAAGAATTTTTTTATGGCGGCACTTTACGCTTTTTCAAGCTTGATTTTGGGAATTCTTTGTGTGATTGCCGGGCAAAACTGTGTTCGGTAGAAAATGGATTTTAAAATGTGGCAGGGATTGTAGGGGCGCGTGGCGGCCACTGGACTGAGCGGAGCGAGGGAAGCGGCTGGAGCGGAAGCGCAACCCCGAAAAGCCCGGTTTTTGCGAAACGGAACGAAGTGGAGTGCAGAAAAAAGCCACCCGGATTAAAAAAATCTGAAGATTCGACACTTTTTTTCTTTTCTGCTATGATTTTGGTATGAAAAGCGATTATCTTACTTCGAAGCCGGCGTTTTACGCGCTTTTTGTTTTTTCTCTTCCGATTATAATTGGCAATTTGTTTCAGCAGCTTTACACGATGGTCGATTCGGCGGTCGTGGGGCGGTTTGTGGGCGAGCAGGCTCTGGCGGCGGTTGGGGCTTCGTATTCGCTTACGGTTGTTTTTATTTGCGTGGCGATTGGTGGCGGCGTTGGTTCTTCGGTGATTGTGAGCAAATATTTTGGTGCGCGCAATTTTTCGGCGATGAAGACTGCGGTGAGCACTGCGTTTTTGACGTTTTTGGGAATCAGCGTTTTTCTTGGCGCGTTGGGAATTGTTATAAACCGGCCGCTTCTTGTGGTTTTGAAAACTCCTTCTGACGCTTTGGATATGGCTCTTGTTTATCTGCGGATTTATTTTTTGGGGCTGCCGTTTTTGTTCATGTACAACGTGATTTCTTCGATGTTCAATGCGCTGGGGAAGTCGCGGATTCCGCTTGTTTTTCTGATTTTTTCTTCTGTGCTGAATGTTGCGCTGGATTTTTTGTTTGTTGCGGTTTTTAAGGCTGGCGTTGCTGGTGCTGCTTGGGCTACGCTGATTGCCCAGGGGCTTTCGTGCGTTTTGTCGTTTGCGGTTTTTATGAACACGCTCGGAAAATTCAAGGATTCAGAAGATGGCGTTTTGGCGGGTGGTGCTGTTGGCGGCGTGAGTTGTGGCGGAAAGTTGGCTCGCGGCGGAGTGAGGCGTTACGGAAAGTTTCGGTTTTTTGACGGGCGTGAGCTTGCTTCAATGGCGAAAATCGCAATTCCTTCTATATTACAGCAGTCCACCGTTTCAATCGGGATGATGCTGGTTCAGTCCGTGGTGAACAGTTTTGGCTCGGAAGCTCTTGCCGGATATTCTGCGTTCAGCCGAATTGCCTCGATTGCGATTGTTCCGATGGCGGCGTTGAACAACTCGATGTCTTCATACACGGCGCAAAACATCGGCGCTGGAAAACCTGAGCGCGTTGTAAAAGGCTACCACGCGGCAAATCTTATGGTCGCGTTTTTTGCGGTTACGCTCTGCGTGTGCATTGAGATTTTTTACCGTCCGCTTATTTCTCTTTTTATCGGTGCGGGCGGAAGCGAAACTGCCTTGCGCACAGGGCAAGCGGCACTTCGTTTTGAAGGATTTTTTTACTGCTGGATAGGATTCAAGATGGCATGCGACGGACTTTTACGCGGAGCTGGCGACATGAAAGTTTTTACGCTTGCGAATCTGATAAACCTTTCAATTCGCGTTGTTGTTTCGATTGTATGCGCTCCTCGTTTTGGAATTGAATGGGTCTGGTATTCCGTTCCGATGGGCTGGTTCATGAATTTTGTAATTTCGTTCGCGGAATACAGAACGGGAAGGTGGAAGAGGGGAATGGAAATAAAATGATTTGTGCTTTGTAATTCATTGTCGTTTAATAAAAAATGCCGGAATTGGACAAAACTTATATTAGAACTTCGGAAATTCTGCTATATTTTTCAGTATAAATTAAAAAACTGTTTGTTTCAGGGGGAAACTTTGAAAAAATATCTCTTTTCATTTTTGCTTGTGCTGTTTTTTTCGGCATTATGTTTTGCCCAAAATGAGGATACGAAGCATTATTCAGATCCTTCGATGAATTTTGACGGCTGGGCAGGGGCTGCATATATCGGAAATATTGATGAACTGGACGAAGAAATGTCAGCTGAGTTCATGTGCGAGTTCATGGAGGATATTCTTTCTCCGCATCTTGAACAGGTGATAAAACTGTCTAAAAATACAAACTGGCTTTTCCGTCAGGCGATGGAAGAATGGGAGTATAAACCTCGCGAACTTTATTTTGTGATTTGCACTGATGATAAATATTCGGCGGAAGGTATTATGGTTTGTACTGTCGTGAATGAGGAAAAAGATTTTCTTTGGCGTGCATTTATGATTGATGAGAACACTGATTGGAATGGGATTTTTGAAATGCAATAAGCAATAATTTACGGATTGAGCCCATGTTTTTTGTCAACATAAGGACTCAATCACCGTATTTTCAACTTACAGGACAGTCACTGAAATAATTGCAAAATGTCATCTTCGGGCTTGACCCGAAGATTTTTTTTGTAATAGTTTTCGCTTGACCAATGAAAATATGAAATCTTCTGCTTTTTCAAATATAAAAGTCATTAGATTTTTTGAATCAGTGCGGCAATTTAATTTTTGAGCCAATCAAGAACTGGCTTCAGATTTTCTTCCCTCACATTTTTGCCGCCGTGAAGCATGATTTCAAGCATTTCATTTTCCCGCTGTGTGCGTTCTGTTTTTTCTCCGAGTTGTTTTGTAACCATTTTGACCATCAGGGTCATCATAAGGCGGTAGAGCCCGTGCAGTTTTTTCACATTGAAATTTCCCTGCAAAGTAAAAAGCGGAATTTCATTTGGAATGCAAGTTTTTTTGCGGATTTCTTCTGTGCGTGTTCCGCTCTTTTCCATTCCGACTGCGCAAACGGCACGTATTTTGTATTTTTTTGCAGCCGCCTTGTAGCCTTTAACTTGAGCTGCCATTATCCAGCCAAGATAAATGATTTCACTTCTTGCCTCGACTTTTGACTTTGCTTCTTCCATTGAAAAAGACGGAAGCCCAGTTTTTTCTGCAAGCGTTTTTGCGTACTGCGCCGTGCTTCCTGTGTTTGTTGTGTAGATGATTGCTTTCATTTTTTTCTCCGAATTTATTTTGATTGTTTTTTAGCCCGCTCTTTTTCGAATCGTTCTATAAAATTTTCTATATGATTTTCAAGCTGAATAAAAACTGATTTTTTTGCGTCTTCTTCCGCGCCATCGTAAATGCTGTAAAGAATAAAAATAGGTCCGTAGAATTCAAGCGCAAGTTGTTTTGCCGCTGCATCCGAATTTGTCATTTTTCTGAAAATTGTCGTCATGTATTCAAGCGGTCCTGTTGTAAGATAATTCTGATAAAGGTCGGACATTTTCTTGCTGCGGAATTGTTCCAGCGTAAGCATTTTTCTAAACTGGGATGAAAATTTTTCTTCCGTCCAATGCCTGAACTGTGCAATGCTGTACTCGCGGATTTTTTCAGCTGGAATATGATTGTATGCTTCTGCGAATTCTTTTTGTTCGTTTTCTGGCATCTCGTATTTTTTTGCGCGTTCCAAGTCAAGCTCTGCCATGCGTTCAATAATCCGCTCAAGAATTTGCTGCTTGCTTTCGTAATGTTTGTAAAGCGCTCCTTTAGTGATTTTTAATTGCGATGCAATATCGTTCATGGAAGTTCCTAAAAATCCGATTTGAGAAAAAAGTTCAAGCGCGGCTTCCATAATCTGCTCTTTTGTTTCGCAGGGCATTTTTATCTCCGTTTTAGTTTTGGTAAAGTAATCATTCGTTTACTTATAATTATATTATAGTTACCAATCAGTTACTTTGTCAAGAAGAATTGATTCTTTTATGCAAAATTTTTATATAGAACGAATATTTCAGAATGAAAAATTTCTTCAACTCATCATAAAAAAGAAAAACTAACAAAAAATTTACACAAAAAATATTGAGATTATATATTTTTCATTTGCTTTATCTAAAAATAATGCTAAAATATTCTAAGAAATCATTTTTTTTCGGAGGTTAATTATGAAAAAAATGCTTAAAATTGCTGCGGTGCTTGTTGCGCTGTTTGCAATGACAAATTTTATCGCTTGCTCTGACGGCGGCAGTTCAAGTAGTAGTAGTGGGGGGGACTAGTGATGTAACCTCTAATGACGGAGAAACTACAACTAATCTCAATGGTCATGTTGGAAAGTATTATACTTTGAAGTATGGATATTTTTCTGATGCAAAATTGAAGTCATGTATCTATTTTGAAACAAGCAAGACCGGAACTCTTTGGTATTATAATGACAATTATACAGTTTTGAATAAAAAAAATTTTACTTACACTGCTGATATAGATGCGTACGGCATAAAAAGGCTGGATATTACTTGGGAAGGAAAATCTTCATCCGTTGAAGCAACCTTTGATAGTGATGATAGTCATTTTATAATTCTAATGTTTTTTGATGATGGCGATGTGTCAGATTATAATGTGGACACGAAACCCGATATTCTAAATTAAATCAAAAATAATATTAAATAACAACTTTTAATTTAATTTTTTGCCTGCCTGAGCAAAGGTCATTTGTTTCTGGCAGGTTTATTTATTGCAAGTATATAGATTCTTCTTCTGTAAAAATATAGAATTATAGCGTGAAGAAATTTTTTATTTTTTTTTCTGCTGCATTTATTTTTGCGGCATTGATTATTTCGTGCCATATTTTTGATGAAGATGATGATCCAGACCGAATCCGGCAAAATTCGTGGGATTACAAAAATATTCCTGACAGCCGGAATTGCGGCGCGGATGAATCGGCGGATTTTATAATTGCCAGTGGCGACACAAAAATTGCGCCTGGCGTTACGGTTACTTTTCGCACGGACACAGACCAGTTCAATTTTTCTTCTTATAAAATCAAGGAGATTCCCGACTGCATAACCGTTCGCGATTTTGATTTTTCCAGCCACGATTTTGTTACGCTCGGAATGGATAGATATAATAGAAGAAAAACGATTATTTTTGAAAACTGCAAGTTCAAGGTTTTCAGAAATGATGCGGTCAGCCCGGATTCAGCGGGAAAAGTTTATTTTGTTTTTAATAATTGCTCGTTCGGCGGAAACGTTAGCAGCTCCTACATTACGTTGAACAACTGCAAGATTGGCGGATTTACTTCGGATGCGATGAATCCGCTGCGGGAATTCTACGCGAAAAATCTTTATGTTTATGATTTGGCGCACGAACCTCTTGAAGGCGAACTTCATCTGGACGGAATACAGATTTACGGCGACCAGCGTTCACGGCAAAATGAAGTTGATGGAAAATGGATTTCCAAAGTTGAAACTGGCGAGATTCATTTTGATAATGTGCGATTTGAAATTCCTTCAATTAACTTTGGTGCAGAAAACAAGGCTTACGTGAATGCGTGCGTGATGTTTCAGCTTGAATTCAGCGATGTTGACAATGTTTCGTTCAAAAATCTTTATGTGAACGGCGGCGGAAAATGGTTTCCGCTTTACATGGATTACGGAAAAAACAATGAGCGCTCAAAAAATGGAGTTTCATGGTCGCACAAAAATCTTGTCATGAAAAATGCGATGGTTTCAAACAATTTTGGAACGATTTTTTATCCGCAGCTGCTTTCCGACGCAAAAATTGAGAACGTTGACCACCACGACTATCTTTTTGTAACTTCAGTGTGGAAAGACGAAAACGGCGACGCGCATTTTCTTGTTACAAACGACACAAATTCCGACAAAACTTTAACCGTAAAAACTGACAAAGGAATTTTTGAATACGAAATTCCGCACTGCCCTAGCAACTGGGCTTTGGGCGGAGAAATTGACAATGGCTTGAACCCGACAGAACCGCTCGCAGATTCCGCCGGAAAACCTTATACGGAATACAAATTTTCAGATTTGCCGTTCGATCTGGAATACACAATTTCCGGCTCGCCGAATTTTATTCTCTGCTACCAAGGCGAAGAGCAAATCCGCTACGCAAGTCTGGACGGAAAAAAGCATTATTATTCAGAGGTTCGGGAAAAATAAACTTATCGGAACCGCTGTGTCATTGCCGGGCATAGACCCGGCAATCTCTCGTGTTGTTAGAGATTCCTGTGCCTGATACAGGAATGACAATAAAGCGGATTGTCATTATCGGGCTTGACCCGATAATCTCTTCTCTGCAGTCGTTTATAGATTGCCGTGTCGGGGCACGGCAATGACTGTTTTGTTGGCACGAGAATGAAACTTAAATTACTGTTCTTATCAAAAATCGGCATTTTGGTTATTTTTTGAATAAATCAGCATGAGTTCCTGTTCGGGAAAGTTCAAGAATCAGCACATCATCTTTTATCTGGTAAATTAGCAGCCAGTCTGGTTTTATATGACATTCCCGGTGATTTTTCCAGTTTCCTTCAAGTTCGTGGTCGCAGTATTTTTCATCAAGAGGGAGACCGTTTGCGATTGTAAATACAACTTGCTGTAATTCTTCAATTTTGTAATGACGCTTTTTTGCAAGTTTTATATCTTTCTTATATTATGAAGTCCACTTGATTTGATATTTAGGCTCTACCATTTTTTCATCTCCTCGACAAATTTGTTGAATGAATATCCTTTTGCATTCGAATCGTTTGCAATTCTGTCGCCTTCTTTCATGGCTTTGATTGTCTTGCGGTTCGGGCGGTCAACGGCGATGTCAAAAGGTATGCGTCCTTCGCGGAGAACTTGCTTTGTGAAAACATTGTAAAGACCGGAAACTGTCATTCCGACCTGCTCGCAGAATGATGAAATGTCTCTTTTGTCCTGATCGTCTAAAGTAATTGTTAAGTTTGCCATAATATTTTCCTGCTCCTATAAATTTGATGATAAAAACGGTATTATACAATTGAATATATGTGAATTTTATGTGTTTTTCAAGTGAGATTTGCAGTTTTTTTATTGTTTATCGTTCAGTTTTGAGTAAATATAAGTGTCTTTCCAGATTGGGTTTCCGTTTTTGTCTTTTCGGAAGTAGATGTCTTTGTGCAGGTGCCCTTCGCGGATAAATCCGAGCCGCTCCAAAAGTTTCCATGAGGCGGTGTTCAATGGGTCGCAGTTTGCTTCGATTCTGTGTGTGCCGCCTGAAAATGCGTTCTTGCACATTGCGCTGCATGCTTCAAAAGCGTAGCCGTTTCCCCAGAATTTTTTGTTCAGGATATAGCCAAGTTCTAAAGTTTCACATTCGCGCTTTCCAAGAAAGATGTTTCCAATCATTTTTCCGGAATTTTTAAGTTCAATTGCAAAAATTTCATCGGAAGAAATTCGCCATTCAAGATTTTTCTTTGTTTCTTCAAGGGTGAACGCGCT
>CAVKBG010000055.1:5715-15366 GCA_963654755.1 Desulfovibrionaceae bacterium | reverse complement strand
TTTAAAATATAGTTACTTTATTTTTAAACATAGTTACTATATTTGCCCAACAGACTGGGTACGATTTTTATTGTTGTCTTGGCATTTCCACGCTACAAACACTGTCATTCCCGCACTTGATGCGGGAATCTGAAATAGATACTCCGGTCGAGCCGGAGTATGACATAAAATCAATCTGTAGTATGACATAGGGGGCAAACCCGAAGATGATATGAATTCTGTTCTTCTTCCCTCCAAAAGTTCCACTTTACGCAAGGTTGTTTTTTTCGTAAAATAGCGTCCTATGGAATTTACTCAAGAGAAAATCGACTCGTTGACAGTCAATGAAGTTGAAATTATGAAAAAAATCGCTGAGGAGCTGAACATAAAAGTTCCCCAGGTAAGCGCAGTCATCAGCCTTGTTCAGGAAGGATGCACTATTCCTTTTATTGCCCGTTACCGCAAAGAAAAGCACGGCTCGCTTGATGAGCTTCAGGTGCGTGAATGCGACCACTTGTTTACTTCCTATAAAAATCTGGAAGAACGCCGCCTTGAAATTGTAAAAGGCATATTCAATCAGAACAAGCTAACTGAATCTTTGTATAACGCCGCAATGGAAGCAAAAACTCTTTCTGAGCTTGAAGATTTGTGGGCGCCATTTAAAAAGAAGAAAAAGACTCGCGGAATGGTTGCGCAGGAAAAAGGACTTGAACCTTTGGCAGATGCAATGTATGAACTTGATGACGCTGCTCTTCTTGAAAAAGCAAAGGAATTCATAAAGACAGACAATGAGGATTCAGCTTTAAATGTTGAAACTGCGGAAGATGCGATTGCCGGCGCAAAGGACATTGTTGCCGAGCGTGTTGCTCAGGATTCCAAGAACCGAGAAACTGTTCATTCGCTTTATATGGAAACTGGTTCAATTGTTACAAAAGGAATTGTTCCAGACGGACAGGACGCAGAAACTGTTGAAAAAACTTCCACATACAAAATGTACTGGGACTACAGCGAGCCGTTGAATCAGGTTAAGCCTCATAGAATTCTTGCAATCAACCGTGCGGAACGTGAAGGCGCGCTTGAAGTTACAATTTCCGTTGATGTTGACGAAGCTGTAAAAGCAATTCAGAAAAAATATACAATTAACAACAAGGCTTTTTCTGAAGCTATTGAAGACGGAGTTGTTCGCCTTTTAAGCCCTGCTGTTGTACGTGAAATCCGCAGCGATGAAACTGATGAAGCTGACGAGCACGGAATTGGAATTTTCAGCGAAAACCTAAAGAACCTCTTGATGACTCAGCCGATAAAAGGAAGCCGCGTTCTTGGCGTTGACCCTGGAATCCGCACTGGAACAAAATGCGCTGCCCTTGATGAAACTGGAAAATATCTTGGCTACTTCCTGATTAAGCAGGTTGCAGATCCAGAAGGCTCATATAAAGCAATCAATGATGCGATTGACAAATATGACATTCAGGTTGTCGCAGTCGGAAACGGAACTGGAAGCCAGGAAGTTCAGGCGATTGTAAGCAAAGTAATCAGCGAAAATTATTCTGATGTTATGTACACGGTTGTTGATGAAAGCGGTGCTTCTGTTTATTCTGCAAGCGATATTGCCCGCGAGGAATTCCCGGAGCTTGACCTTACAATCCGCGGCGCAATTTCAATGGGAAGAAGATTGCAGGATCCTCTTGCCGAGCTTGTAAAAATCGACCCGAAGGCAATCGGCGTTGGGCTTTATCAGCATGACGTAAACCAGAAAAAACTTTCAGACACTTTGGACGAAGTTGTTGGCTCTGTTGTAAATCAGGTTGGCGTAAACTTGAACACTGCGAGCGCGAGCCTTTTAAAATATGTTTCTGGAATCAACAGTTCTCTTGCAAAAAAAATTGTTGCCTACCGCGATACAAACGGAAAAATTACAAGCCGCGAGGATTTGAAAAAAGTTTCGGGGCTTGGACCAAAGGCGTTTGAGCAGTGCGCGGGATTTTTGAAAATTCCAGAAAGCTCAAATCCGCTTGACAACACTTGGGTTCACCCTGAAAACTACGAAGTTGCAAAGGAAGTTCTTCCGCTTGTTCAGAAAAAAGAAAAAATTTCCGCAGAACTGAAAAAGCAGCTTGAAGAAAAATACAGCGTTGGCGAAACTACAATCAACGACATTGTTGAAGAGCTTGCAAAACCTAACCGTGATCCGCGCGATGGATACCCAGCTCCAATCATGCAGAAAGGCGTTTTGAATTTTGAAGATCTTAAAGTTGGAATGAAAGTTACCGGCAAGATTAAAAATGTTGTTGACTTTGGCGCGTTTGTAGACATCGGCTTGCACGAAACTGGGCTTATCCACATTTCTGAGCTTAGCGACAGTTTTGTTTCTGATCCGATGGATGTAATCAAAGTTGGCGATGTAAAGGAATTCACAATAATTGATTTGGACACAGACCGAAAAAGAATCAGCCTTTCATTAAAATCTGATGCCGCAAGCCGTCCTGCTGGAGGAACTTCTTCTGGCGCAAAGAAAAAAGTTGTGGTTATAAAAAAACATTCAGCTTCTGGGGAAAAGCCTTCGTTCGACAAAAACAGAAAGCCTCACCGCGAAAAGCAGAATTTTGGCAGCGACGACGGAATGTATTACAATCCTTTTGCGGCATTGCTCAAGAAGTAAAAAATGCTTCAAGTCTTAAAGCTCGTGCTTTGCGATGTGCATTTTCTGGGCGCATTTTTTCAGACTGTGATAACAATTTGCCTTGGCTACTTTTTTAGGCGGCGAGGCATTGTTGATGACAGCGGAAAAAAAACAGTTACTGCGATTGTCTGGAAAATTGCTGTTCCGTGCATTGCGTTTAATGCCTTTATGCAGGATTTCAACAGGGAAAATTTCACTACAAGCCTTGTTGAAATTTTGCTTGCCGGAATAATTTACGCTTTGCTGGTTTTTCTTGGAAAATTTGCATTTATAAGGAGGCGCGCAAAGGACGAGCGGATTCTGGCGGCTCTTTTTGTGGCTGTCGGGCAGACAACGCTTTTTTCACTTCCGAT
Source organism: Desulfovibrionaceae bacterium (assembly GCA_963654755.1). Classification (GTDB taxonomy): domain Bacteria; phylum Spirochaetota; class Spirochaetia; order Treponematales; family Treponemataceae; genus Treponema_D. The sequence goes on along the minus strand of CAVKBG010000055.1, from coordinate 12,354 downwards.
TTTGCAGTCAGTTTATACGGGGCGCGACAAGGAAGTTATGCTTTACATAAGCTCGATTTCTGTTGTGTTCCGGATAATGGTTTATATTGTAGGATTTTATATAATTTCCGGCGAGCGTTTTCATATTAAAACGTTTTCAGCTTCCGCAAAGAAAATTTTTGTTACGCCGATTATGATTGGAATGTTCCTTGGAATTGCCGTTTGGCTTTTGCAGGATTTTACGGCGCAAGTTCAAACTGAACATGGAATGTATTCTTTTTTGCGTGTGGATAAAACTTTGCCAGTTCTTTATACAACGGTTTCTTCTTTTTGCCATTTGCTGAATCCGCTTTCGATGTTTTTAATCGGAATGTCCATTGGCGAGGCTGATTTTTCTTCCGCAGTAAAAGACAAAAATGCTTGGCTTATTGCCGTTATGAGGAATTTTTTTGCTCCTGTTTTTGTTCTGATTTTTTGCTGTGTTTTGCATTTGACTGGAATTGTCCGCTTTAATGAATATTCGCTTGCCGCTCTTGTGATTGGCTTTTCCGCCCCGATTTCTGTTACGCTTAGCATGATGTGCGTTCAGTTTCACCGGCATGAGCTTCTTGCTTCCCGCGCCTGCTTTATTTCTACTTTGCTTACGATTGTTTCTATGCCGTTCAGCTTTGTGATAATTCATCTTGCGCTGAATTCAGCAATTTTTAAATAAAAACAGGTTTTGCTATTGACACTAGCTGGTATTTTTCATATTATATAAAAACATATTACGACGCTGGGTAGAGCAGTTGGCAGCTCGTCGGGCTCATAACCCGGAGGCCGTTGGTTCAAGTCCAACCCCAGCTAAATTAAAACTTCAGATTCGCTCTGAAGTTTTTTTATTTTAAACTAATTCGGTTGGACTTGAAGCGAAACTTGCGCCGACCAAGAGGGAGGAAGAGCAGACAGGAAGTCTGCGTAAGCAAGTGAAGCCGGGCTGGAATATTGACGCAGGACGCGGAAATATGGAAGCCAAGTCCAACCCCAGCTAAATTAAAACTTCAGATTCGCTCTGAAGTTTTTTTATTTTAAACTAATTCGGTTGGACTTGAAGCGAAACTTGCGCCGAGTTTTTAAAATTATTTTGCTTGAAATTGCAAAAGTTGTGCTAAAATAAAAAAGTGAACATTTATAAATTTATCTACAATATTACAATGTTTCGCAGCCGCAAATTTATTATAAAAAATTATGGCGCGGAATTTTGGCAGAAGTTCAAAAGCGAATCTTGCTCCGTTTTTAAAAAAATTCTTTTGGAACTGCCGGACATTGGAAAAAGCATTTTTTCGTTTAACTATGCCTATGCGCCGTCATATATTGCTTGGTACAAAACTATGCGGAATCTTGGGCTTTCCGCAAAAGAAGCTGACAACCTGATGTGGAAAATGAATGAAAAAATGATTTTGTCTGTGCCAAAAATTTTTCTTCGTTCTGCCGGAAAAATTTATCTTGAAAGTTTTCGAAAAAAAGCGGCATCTCACATTGAACGCCAAAAAAATGAAAAGCTTCACGAAAATGACTGGCTCATTGAATACAGAAATTTAAACAAAAATTCTTTTGAAATCGATATAAAACGCTGCGGATTTATTACTCTTGCAAAAAAATACGGCGCGGAAGAAATGCTGCCTGGAATTTGCGCAGTTGACTATATTGTTGCCCATTATATGGGAAACGGATTTTCAAGAACTAAAACACTTGGTGCTGGAGACGACTGCTGCAATTGCCACTATGAATTAAAAGGCATCTGCCCTTTACATGCTCCAGCAGGAATGAAATAACTCAGCGGAAAATTTCAGCCTAAAGCTACATCCAAAATCATCATCAGAATAAAGCCGATTGAAAAGCCGATTGTGCCCAAGTTTGAATGCGGTTTTTCAGAAGCTTCGGGAATCAGTTCTTCAACAACAACGTAAAGCATTGCTCCGGCTGCGAATGACAAAAGGTAAGGCAGAACCGGCACTATTAAATTTTTCAGGAGAATTGTAATTACTGCCGCAACAGGCTCTACAATTCCAGAAAGAACTCCGAATGCAAACGATTTGTTTTTTGATTCGCCGTTTCCTGCAAGCGACATGGAAATTATTGCGCCTTCTGGAAAATTCTGAATTGCAATTCCCACAGAAAGTGCCGCCGCCGCTGCAAATCCCAGACTCTGCGCGGAAAATGCCGCAAAAACAACTCCGACTGCCATTCCTTCTGGAATATTGTGAAGCGTAACCGCAAGGAACATCATGGTGCTTTGTTTGAGCTTTGCTTTAAGTCCTTCTGGTTTTTCCGAGTCAACGTGAAGATGCGGAATCAAAATATCGAGCAGAAAAAGAAAAACAATTCCCGCCGCAGTTCCAACCGCCGCCGGAATAAATGCAAGCCTTCCCATAGAAGCCGAGCTGTCTATTGAAGGAATTATAAGCGACCACACAGAAGCCGCAATCATTACTCCCGCCGCAAATCCCAAAAGAAATTTCTGGACACTTTTATTTAAATTTTTCCCAAGAAAATAAACGCAAGCTGAACCCAATGTAGTTCCAAGAAACGGAATTAAAATTCCATAAAATGTATTCATGCCTTGATTATAGATTTAAAGAAGCATAGTTTCAATGTTGGGATTTGGTTTGAAATTTGTTGCATTTTTGTAAAATAACAAGAAATTACCGTGCATAACAGGAATTTACTTTGTAACTTATGCGAAAAATTCGCTATTATAAAAGCATGAGATGCTTGAAAAAGAAAATCTTTATTTTGTTTTTTTCCATTGCCGCGTTTGCATTTGCAGATGAAAATATTATTGAACTTTCTCTTGAAGACGCAGTAAAAAGCGCGCTTGAAAATAATGTTTCCATAAAGCAAAGTGAAATCAGCCTTGATGCAAAAAAACGCGAGTCAGATTATTCCTGGAATTCTATAAGTCCGTCGATTTCTGGAACTGGACGCTATTCAAAAAATATTCCCGGCACTTCTGATGATAAAGCAAGCCTTTCCGCAGGAATTTCTTTGAGCGCAACTTTATCGCCTTCTGTTTATACTTCCGCAAAAAGCGCCGAGCTAAGCTACAGCCAACAGCAGCTTTCATACCAGAATGACTTGCGTTCTGTGGAGCTTAATGTAAGAAAAAATTATTATTCTCTTCTTTATAAAATTGAAGAAATTTCGTTGAAAGAAAAAAGTCTTGAAACTTCAAAAAATCAGTATGAGTCAAATTTGGCAAAGTATAACCGCGGAACTTTGTCAAGGCTCGATGTTTTGAGCGCGCAGGTTTCGTATCAGAATGATCAGCTTGAACTTAAATCTCTTAATGCGGAAATGGAAAATTCAATCGCTTCATTCAAGCAGCTTGTGGGACTTCCGCAGGATGCAAAAATTTCACTTTCAGGCTCGTTTGAAAATATTCTGAATTTAAAAAATATTTCAATTGAAGGAATGGAGCTTAATTCATTCAGCATTGAATCTTTGCAAAAGCAAATTGACAGCGCAAAAAATTCCTTGCTTGCTTCGCGGTTTACTGCTTATGGACCAAGCCTTTCAGCTTCTTATTCTTATAATTATTCTTCTATGGACGGCGGTTCAAACTGGGACGATAACGGAACTTTGAGTTTGCAGGCTTCGATTCCGCTGGACGGATTCCTTCCTTGGTCGAACAGTTCGCTTAATGTTCAGTCAAAAAAAGATTCTGTAAAAAGTCTTGAGCTGGAACTTGAAGATGCGAAGACTTCACTTGAAGTAAATATTTCAACTTTGATGAACAAAATAAATCAGTGTCTGGAAAATATTGCTCTTAGAAAAACCAGCATTGAGCTTGCCCAGACAACTTACGAAATGACTTTGGAATCTTATAGCCACGGAACAAAAGATTTGCTTTCGCTTCAAACTGCTTCGGACAATCTTCTTTCCGCAAAAGTGAATTTAATTTCCGAGGCTTATAATTTGATATGCGCTGTTCTTGATTTGGAGAACGCGGCTGGAATTCCGTTTGGAACTTTGGAGAATTAATATGAAAGTAAAAGTATCGTTTATTGTTGTTTCTTTTGTATGCGTTTGCATTTTGGGTGGAACTTTTTTTGCGATAAAATATTCACCAAAAAAGAATCCATTTCCTCCAAACGGCGGAACTCAGGAACAGGAGGCGGCGAGCGTAAGAACTATGGTTGCCGAACGGAAAACGTTGCATGCTTACGTTGACACAAATGGAGAAATTGAATGCGAAAGTTCCGTTGACTGCTATCCTGACATCGGCGGAAAAATTGCGAGAGTTTACGTTGCTCTTGGCGACACTGTAAAAAAAGGAGACGTTCTTGCGGAAGTTGATCCAAGCGAGCCGGGCGCATATTACGTGAACAGTTCCGTTTATGCTCCAATCAGCGGAATGATAACTTCCACTCCAAAAGAAATTGGAACTACGGTTGCGTCTTCCACAGCGATTACAACAATCGGCGATGTTTCCAATTTGCAGATTCGCGCAAAAGTTCCAGAGCGTTATGTTTCGTTTTTAAAGCGCGGGCTAAAGGCGACAATATCTCTTGAAGCCTATCCTGATGAAACATTTTCGGCAACGGTAAAAAAAGTTTCGCCAGTGCTTGATTCCCAGAGCCGCACAAAAGAAATTCTTCTGTCGTTTAATAAAAATGATTCAAGAATAAACGCCGGAATGTTTGCAAAGCTCACGCTTTTTACAACTGACTATGCTGGAAAAGTTGTAGTTCCTGCAAATTCAATTGTTGAAAAAAACGGAAAAAATTATGTGTTTATTTTGGATGAAGATGACAGCACGGTAAAATTGCGCGAAGTTGAGCTTGGAAATTCCGTGGACAACATGATTCAAGTTGTTTCAGGAATTTACGAAGGCGAAAAAGTTGTAGTTGAAGGCATGACTTCTATTTCTGACGGAAGTAAAGTCCGCAATATATCAAACAGTTTAAATGCGGAGTAAAAAATGGTCAGCGAAAAAACTCTTGAGCATCCAGTTCTTACACTGATGGTTTTCACATTGCTTGGGCTTATGGGAATTTTCAGTCTGGGCAATACTTCTATTTCTCTTATGCCGGATATTGATATGCCGTATCTGATGGTTTCTGCGACTTATGAAAATGCCGGTCCTGAGTCTGTGGAAAAATCTGTTACGACTTTAATTGAAGATGCGCTTGTTAGCCTTAGCAATTTAAAGCAAATAACTTCAACATCTTCGGAAGGAAGAAGCAGCGTTTTTCTTGAATTCAATTACGGAACAAATCTTGACATTGCGACTAACGATGTGCGCGACAAACTTGACCGCATTACAAGAAGACTGCCGGATAATGTAACGCCTACGATTTTTAAAATGGATTCCGACAGCCAGCCGATTATGAGAATTGCAGTGCGCGGAAACCGTTCAGTTGATGAGCTTAAAAAAATTGCGGAAGATCAGGTTCTTGATATTCTTGAGCAGGCGCAGGGCGTTGGTCAGGCTGAAACAATGGGAGGAAGAACTCAGATTGTCCGCGTGGAATTGGAGCAGAACAGGCTTCAGGCTTACAACCTTACACTTTCTGAAGTTTCGTCTTCGCTTTCAAAACAGAATCTTGAAATTGGCGGCGGAACAATTACAGAAGGCACAATGGATTATTCTGTGCGCACAACAGGCGAATACACAAGCATTGACCAGATAAACAATACAGTTATCACAACAAAAAATGGCTACGATGTAAAGCTTAGCGATATTGGCCGCGCGTTCATGGGCTATCAAGATGCAAGCAATGTTGTTTATATAAACGGACTTCCCGGAGTTTATGTTTCAATTACAAAACAGTCTGGAGAAAACAGCGTTGCGGTTGCCAATGCCGTCTATGAAAAAATCAATGAGCTTGGAAAAATGCTTCCTGCTGATATTTCGCTTGAGGTAATCCGCGACGACACAGAAAGCATCCGCGACACATTGAATACGCTTTTTGATTCAGCATGGCAAGGACTTTTGCTTGCGGTTATAATTCTTTTTGTTTTCCTTTGCGCTATAAAAACTACGCTTATCATTGCGATTTCTGTTCCGCTTTCAATTATAATAACAGTTCTGTGCATGAACTTTGCCGGAATCACATTGAATATGATGACGCTCACCGGTTTGATTTTGGGCGTTGGAATGGTTGTTGATGCTTCCGTTGTTATGATTGACAATATTTATTCGTACAGAATGAGAGGCGCAAAACCGAATGTCGCCGCTGCTCTTGGAAGCTCGGAAATGATTCTTTCAGTTGTGTCTGGAAACCTTACAACAATCTGCGTATTTATTCCGTTCCTTTTCTTTATGAAAGATTTGGGATTTATGGGACAGATGTTCAAGGGAATTATTTTTACAATTGTAATTGCTCTTGTAAGCAGTTTGTTTGTTGCGATTTTCCTTGTTCCGGTTTTGGCAGGACATTTTCTTCCGATTACAAATAGAAATGAAAAGCCAGTTAAGTCCCGCTTCTTTAAAGCTTTGTACGGAATATTTACAAAGGCGCAGGACATTGTTTCCTTTGGATATGAAAAGCTTCTAAAAAAAGCTTTGGACAACCGCGGCGTTACTGTAGTTGTCTGCGTTACAGCTCTTGTTTTTTCTTTTATGCTGATTCCGACTTTGAGAATTCAGCTTATGACCGGCGGACACGATGACAG
>CAVKBG010000055.1:3396-5411 GCA_963654755.1 Desulfovibrionaceae bacterium | reverse complement strand
GACATAGACGTTGTTCTTAGAAGCTCCAGTTTGGACAGCGCGCTTGATGTGGCAAAGAAAATTCAGGAAGTCATGGCAGCCATTCCAGACATAGGCGAATCTTCGGTTGATACAGACGAAGGTCTTCCGCAGGTTCAAGTTGAAATTGACCGGCAGCGTGCGTATAGTTTTGGCGTGAATGTTGCAACTGTTGCAAATGAAATTCAGGCTAGCATAGAAGGAGTTTCTACAACAACTTACCGCGAAAACGGAGATGATTATACAGTTTACGTAATGCTCCGGCCGGAAGACAGGCAGAAAGTTGTTGACCTTGAGCAGATTTACGTGAACGGAACAAACGGACGTGTTTGCGTCGCCAATTTTGCAAGGGCAGTAAAAGGCTACGGTCCTGTTTCAATCAGCCGTGAAAACCGCCGCCGCATTGTCCACGTTACAGCGGATATTGTTTCGGATGAAAATGCGAATGTCGTTGAAGAAAAAATCAAGGAAGGCATAAAAAATTCGTTTGTTGTTCCAGACAATGTTTCTGTAAGCTACGAAGGTTCTTGGAAAGATGTAAAAGAGCAGACCGCGATTTTTGCAAAAATTATGGTTATGGCGATTCTTCTTGTATTCGGTGTAATGGCGGCAACTTACGAAAGCTTTAAAGCTCCGTTTATAAATCTTATGACAATTCCGTTCCTTGCAATCGGTGTTGTTCTTATTTACAAAATCACCGGGCAGTCGTTCAGTTTGCTTTCCGCAGTAGGACTTGTAATGCTTGTTGGAATTGTTGTAAACAACGGAATTATTTTGGTGGACTACACGAATCTTCTTGTGGAACGCGGAATGCCGTTAAAAGAAGCTTGCTACAAAGCCGGATGCTCAAGACTTAGACCTGTTTTGATGACAACGCTCACAACAATTCTTGGAATGATTCCGATGTGCTTTGCTTCAAGTGGAAGTGCGGGAATGGTTCAGCCTATAAGCGTGGCAGTTGTTGGCGGACTTACAAGCTCCACATTTATAACGCTTTTCTTTATTCCTGTGCTTTACACTTTTGTAATGAAGAAAAAGAAAAATCAGCAGCCTGTTGTTCAGCTTGCTTTGACGGAGGAAAACTAAATGCAGCGCGTGGAAATAATTTCAAATAAATCTGTTGAAGATGATATTACTCAGGCTTTGGAAGAATACGTTCCTGATATTTTGTATACAAAATTTCCGCTTGTTTATGGCCGCGGCGGAAATGACCGCAAGCTTGGAAACACAACTTGGCCTGAAAAAAATTTTGTGCTTGTAAGCTATATTGAAGATGAGGATTTTCCAAAAGTGCAAGCTGTAATGAAAGCCATAAAGAAAAAGTTTCCTAGCGAAGGAATAAAACTTTTTGCAATAAAAGCAGAAGAGCCGCTTTAATGAAGAGCTTTCAATCTTGACGGTAAGGCGTAATTTTGGCATACTAGCTTACATTGTAATTTAAAGCGACTATATGCCGCAGATTGCTTTTGTAGTCTGCGGATTTTTTTTTGAATAGGAAGGCGTGCTATGAAATCAACAAAGTATATTTTTGTTACAGGTGGTGTTGTTTCCGGACTTGGAAAAGGAATTACAGCTGCATCTTTAGGACGTCTGCTCAAGTCGCGCGGACTCAAAGTTGCTTCTCAAAAACTGGATCCATACATCAACGTTGATCCGGGCACAATGAGTCCTTACCAGCACGGCGAAGTCTATGTTACAGATGACGGCGCGGAAACCGACCTTGACCTCGGACATTACGAGCGTTTCATTGATGAAGATTTAAACAAATTTTCAAATCTCACTTCTGGAAAAGTTTACTGGAACGTGCTTAACAAGGAACGCCGCGGAGAATATCTTGGCGAAACTGTTCAGGTTATTCCGCACATTACAAACGAAATAAAATCATTTATTTACAATGTTGGAAAAACTTCCGGCGCAGACATCGTTATTACGGAAGTCGGAGGAACAACAGGCGACATAGAAAGCCAGCCGTTCCTTGAAGCAATCCGCCAAGTTGG
>CAVKBG010000055.1:0-3113 GCA_963654755.1 Desulfovibrionaceae bacterium | reverse complement strand
TTTTCAGACATCGTTTGCCGCGAGCTGAATCTTTCTGTTCCTCCTTGCGACTTGACTGAATGGAACAATATGCTTGAAAAAATCCAGAACCGCACAAAAAAAGTTACAATCGGTCTGGTCGGAAAATATGTTCAGCTTCATGACGCTTATCTTTCTGTTGCGGAAGCTTTGCAGCATGCGGGCTACGAGCTTGGCTCTTACGTGAATATAAAATGGATTGACAGCGAGTCTATTTCAAAAGAAAACGTGGACGATATTCTTGGCGGATGCAACGGCGTGATTGTTCCGGGCGGATTCGGTTCACGCGGAATTGAAGGAATGATTGCTTCTGCTGATTATTGCCGTGAGCACAATTTGCCTTACCTTGGAATTTGCCTTGGAATGCAGATTGCGGTTATTGCGTTTGCCCGTTCTGTCTGCGGATTCAAGGACGCCAATTCTGGTGAATTTGATGAAAACAGCGCGCACAAAGTAATTGACTTTTTGCCTGACCAAAGTGAATCCGTGAACAAAGGCGGAACTTTGCGTTTGGGTGCTTATCCTTGCAAAATTAAAAAAGGCACTCAAATGTACAAATGCTACAAGACAGAAGAAATTTCTGAGCGTCATCGCCACCGCTATGAGTTCAACAACGACTTTAGAAGCGCGCTTGAAGATGCCGGTCTTACATTGAGCGGAACTTCACCAGATGGAAATATCATAGAAACTGTTGAATATGACAAGAACAATTTTTATGTTGGCGTTCAGTTCCACCCTGAATTCAAGAGTCGTCCGAACAAGGCGCACCCATTGTTCCTTGGACTTGTAGCCGCCGCTCTTGGTGAATACTAAACATCGAATTTGACTTTTAACATTGCATGATTTGATATTCCGCACTATTGGGCTGTCTAATAAGTCCTAAATATCATTGCAGGATTTTATATTCTGTGTCATTGCTGGACTTGTTCCGGCAATCCTTTAATATTTTTAATAAACATATAAAGATTTTCGGGTCAAGTCCGAAAATGACATAAAATAAAAATTATACCATTGCTGGAATAAAGTCGGCAGTGGCATGTCTACAAGAGATTCCCGCATCAAGTGCGGGAATGACAGTTAAGTTTTTTCATGGCGCACTTCAGTTGCTCAGTTTTTTAGAATGTTTTACGAATCGTAGCGTTCTATTATTTCTTCGGCGACTTCACGCTTGCTTTGGCGGTTGTCCATTGAAAGTTTTTCTATGTGTCTGTGGGCATCGTTTTCTGTCATGTTCAAGTTTTCAATTAAAAGCCACTTTGCCTTGTTTATGGTTCTTATGTCCTGCATTTTTTCTTGAAGAGTCTTGTTTTTTGCTTCCATTTTTTGCAGCCTGAACGACATTGCGGAAAGCATTTTTATCGCTGTAAAAAACATTTCAGGTGAATTGGGCTTGGGCAAAGTTACAATTCCCTGTTCTTCAACTTTGTATGAGGTTTCTTCATAAAGCTCGCTTTTTACAAGAAGCAGAATTCCCATGTTCAAGTCAGCGAAACTTTCAGCGAACATAATTCCGTGCTCGTCTGGAAGCGGCGAATCCACAATCAGAATATCAACCGGAAGCTCAAGCAAAAGCCTGCGCGCCTCTCCTCCAGAAGACGCATGAAAAACCGGGAAAAAATCGCTTTTGGGTAGTATGCAAGAAATGTTGTCGTGAAAACTTTGCGTTTCGGAAACAATCAAAACTTTTCTTCTGCCTTTTAAAGGAATCATTTTGCGTCCTTTTAAACTTTGAAGAATGAAGTGAAATCCGCGCTAAGATGCTTTTTTACAAACTCGCTGTTTTTTGCAAGCTCTACGGCTTCTCTTAGGCTTTCCGGCAGACGTTCAAGTTTTGAAGTTATTTCGGGGCTTGCAGTTGAAAGGTTCATTTCGATTGGCTCGCAAAGCTTCATGTCTTTTTCAATTCCGTCGAGTCCGGCGTAAATTAAAAGTGAATATGCGATGTACGGATTTGCCATTGGATCGGGAGAGCGGACTTCAAAACGCTTGTGGGAATTTATTGCGGACGGAACTCTTATAAGCTGAGTTCTGTTTTCATGCGCCCAGCTTACATATTTTGGAGCTTTTCTTGAGCCGAGCCTTTCATAAGAATTTTCCGTTGGATTTAAGAACGCTGTAATTTCTTTTATATGTGCCATGATTCCCGCCATAAATGCGTTCTGAACTTCCTTGCCGGAATTTTCCTGCACAGAAATATTTATATGGAATCCGTTTCCGCTTTCTTCTGGAAGAGGCTTTGGTGAAAAATCCGCGTAAAGTCCGTTGCGCACAGCTACTGCTTTTACAACTGTTATAAAATTCATTGTGTTGTCTGCGGCAGCAAGAGCTTGTCCGTAGCGGAAGTCAATTTCATTCTGTCCCGGACCTTCCTCGTGATGGGAATTTTCCGGGTGAAGATCCATCTGCTCCAAAGTCAAGCAGATTTCGCGGCGGATATTTTCGCCTTTGTCTTCTGGAGCAACGTCCATGTAGCCTGCGTTGTCAAAAGGAATTTTTGTAGGCTTGCCTTTTTCGTCAGTCTGAAAAAGATAAAATTCACATTCAGAGCCGAAGTTTACTTTGAGATTTTTTTCTTCCGCCTCTTTAACCGCTTTCTTTAAAATGTTGCGGCAGTCTTTTTCAAATGGAGTTCCGTCGCTTTTTTTTATCTCGCAGAACATTCGCACAACTTTTCCGGAAATTGACCGCCACGGAAGAACTGTGAGCGTTGAAGGAATCGGGAAAAGAAAAAGGTCAGAATGTGCTTCATCTGTGAATCCCGCAATCGAAGAGCCGTCAAATGCGATTCCTTCTTTAAATGCGCGTTCAAGCTCGTCTGGAATAATTGCAGCGTTTTTTTGATTTCCGAAAATATCACAGAATGCAAGGCGGATAAATTTGACATCTTCCATCTGAACAAATTCAATAACTTCTTCTTTTGTGTAGGACATTTCTTCCTCCTGTTTTTTGTGCGACGATTTTTTTTTAGATTAATGGATTGCGGTTTTGCTGTCAATTATTTTTGGAAATTGGTATATTTTATAATAATTGAGCTAATAAATACATAGAAGAACATTGCCACGATTGCCACACGGATTTGGGGATTCTAACGAATC
>CAVKBG010000054.1:0-15367 GCA_963654755.1 Desulfovibrionaceae bacterium | reverse complement strand
CGCCCGCCTCAATCTTTCCGCCCGGAAATTCCCACCAGTCCTTCCATTCGCCATAACCGCGCTGAGTCGCAAAAATCTGCTTTTCGCCCTCGCTCGTCTTACGGAGAATTACCGCCGCGGAAACGTGGATTTGTTTGTGAGGTGAGGTTTTTGTTTGAGAATTGTTTTCTATTGTATTTGCGTTGTTCATTTTTATATTCCTTTTTTTATGTAAAAGTATCAGGATTCAATGTAATTGTACAGCTGCTGTGGAACGGGATTTTTCATTCTGAACTGAATGTTTACAACCGGAACTTTTTCAATTTTTCCGTCTTTTTCGGAGTTCATTTTTGTGTCCTCGAATGAATTATAAATCATATTTCCTAGATAATAAAAATCACTTCCCTCATCATCGCTTTTTTTTACAAAAAGCATGGCTTTTATGTGATTTTGGCTCTGGTTTATGAGTGCGGAAACTTCCGGCGTGGAAGAAGTTCTTCGGCTTCGGCTCATCCAGCTGAAATGCGAATTGTCTATAAAAACATCGTCGTATTTTGTTGATTCAGAAATATCTGACTTTTTGTTGTATGTTACAAAAATCGGACAGGTAGGTGTTTTATAAGAAAGCTCGGTTTTGTATCCGTAGATTGTTGATGAGCAGTCGCTCTTCCAATTTAAAAGTTTGCAGATGTCTTTTCTAGTGTATTTTCTGTAAAGAACAAGATTGTCGTCAAAGCGAATTTCATTTGTTTTAAGGCTTGCCCGTTCCATTGCATATTCAAGGCAGTCGCAAAGTTCAGATTTGTAAAGCGAATTTTCTAGAAGTGCAGAAAATTCTTTTGTCCTGATGATTTTTTTCTCTTCTTCTGCAATGCTTATGTATACTATGTTTCCGTATTTTTTTCTGTCATTTTGTGTGTAGAATTCCGGCGAGAGAATTCTGCACATTCCATGCAAATCATCTTTGTTGAGTTTTACGCCATATTCTGAAAGTTTTTTTGAAAAATCTTCTATATAAATAAATTCGTTTTCCGCAAGAATTTTCAGAATCAGGATTTCATGCATACGGATTCCGCGGGCAAATTCCAAGGAAATAAACTGGAGTGAGCACATCTCTTTTGCATTCAGCGCAATCTCGTTATTTTCAATTTTGCATTTGAATGAATAGAACGAACCAGAATAGTCGATGAAAAGAAGCGGATCAATAAAGCCGTTTTCAACAAAATCCATCATTGAAGGAATTCGTGCAAGCCGGTTTTTCAGTTTTTTGTATTCCCCGGAAAGAATTTTCAGCTGCTTGAATGAAGTCTGATTTATCGAATCGAAAATTTTTTGACGGGCTACTTCATTTATCTGGATTGTGGAGCAGCCCGGAAGCCCCGCAGAACCGCTTGAAAGCGCGCGCCGGATATTGTCCTTGTTGTAGGAGTTGTCGCCGTAAAGTGCAATCGGAATAAAAAAGTTATTTTCGTAGTTTCCGATAAAATCGATTACGCTCACAAACTGTTTGTTGCCGCTTTTCCTTAGCCCGCGTCCAAGCTGCTGTGTAAAAATAATTGCGGATTGTGTCGGGCGCAGCATTACAATCTGATTAACACAGGGAATATCAACGCCTTCATTAAAGATGTCCACGCTGATTATATATTGAAGCGGATCTGAATCGCTTTCCAGCCGCTCAATTGCTTTTTCTCTTTCTGAATCTGAATTCTCGCCTGTAAGATAAACTGTGAAAAATCCGCGTTCGTTAAGTTTTTGACTCAAGGCTTTTGCTTCTTCCGTTCTGCTGCAAAAAATCAGCCCTTTTACAGGATTGTCGTTTGATTTGTAAAGTTTGATTGCCTTTTCAATGTGTCGTAGCCGCTCTGAATTTGTAAGTTTTGAAAAATCGCTTTTGTCGTCAATAAGCTCGCCGTTTACGGTTATGTCGCTGATTCCGTAATAATGGAACGGACACAAAAGATTTTCTTCAAGCGCTTTCTGCAGCCGGATTTCATACGGAATGTTGTTTTCGAACATCGAAAAAATATCAAATCCGTCGGTTCGTTCCGGAGTTGCAGTCAGACCAAGCAAAAATTTCGGTTTGAAATAATTTATGACTTTTTGGTAGCTGCCCGCTCCCGCATGGTGAACTTCGTCAACGATAATGTAATCGAAATGTTCCGGGGAAAAAAGGCAGAGATTTTCATCCTTTGCAAGCGTAAAAATTGAGGCGAAAATAAAGTCGGCGTTCAAATCTTTTTGCGCTCCCTTAAAAAATCCGGTTGAGATTTTTGGAATAAGAGTGCGGAAGCTTTTTTCGGATTTTTCGAGAATCATGTCGCGGTGGGCAATGTAAAGGATTTTTTTCGCGCCTGACTGAATCACATCAAAAATTGAAAGATAGGTTTTTCCGGTTCCTGTTGCGGCAATCAAAAGAGCTTTGTTTTCACCTTTTGCGCGGAGTTCTGCAATTGCGCTCATCGCTTCCTGCTGCATTGAGTTCGGAACAATTTCTGTATCTTCTTCTGATTCTGAAATTTGTTTTGAAACAATTTCCTCGCTGATTTCGACTTCAAGTTCCTTTGCGAATTCTTTTGAGACAGAATTAAGCTTTGTTTTTTTCAGATTGTAGTCAATCGTGTAGTCTGCAATCCATTCCGACGTAACTTTTTCCGCCTGTGCCCAGACACGCTCAAATTCATCGCGCACAGAGAAAACAATCTGTCCGTCTGTGCAGGAAAGAAATTTTATGCTCCATTCCTGATTCATATTCAGGGCCGAAGCTGTAAGATTTGCGCTTCCGATTATGATTGAATAGTAGTTGCTCTGCCGGAAAATATAGCCCTTGGGGTGAAATCCGCCTTTTGTAAAAGCGCGCACCTCAATGTTTGGAAATTCCAAAAGTTTGCTCAGCGCGCCCGGAGAAGTGAAGTCCAGATAATTGGTCGTAAGAATTCTTCCGGGAATATTGTATTCGCTGAGCTGCTCCAAAGTCTGAAGAATGCAGGCAAGCCCGCTTTCATTTATGAACGCAACAGAAAAGTCAAAAGCCTCGCAGGTTGAAAGCTCATCCAAAAGCGAAGAGAGAATTTTTTTCTGCTGGCTAGAATTATTTACCAAAAGAGAAGGGGAAAGAGTGTTGTCAGAGGAAATGCCGCTGGAGATAAAGCCGGATTTGAGACTTTCAAGAAGATTTTCGGTATTGAGCTGTTTTTTTGGAGCTTGAAAGTTTTCGGAACACAACGAATCCAGCCCTAAAAACCGTTCGTTTTTTGGGACAGAAGTGTTTTCTATATCTGATTTTTCCATAATAATCTTTGAATATAAAATTATAGCAGATAATTCGGTATTTTTCAAACCAAACAAATCGCTATGGTAAATTCAAATATTCGGATTTTTTGTTCAGTACGAAATGAATTTACATTTTTTTAGGAGAAAGTTCAGATATTTGGAAAAACAACATGAAAATCAGTCATGGTAATGCGTTCCACACTGCACAATTTCGATAATGTTGTTTTCAATTTTATAGACAATTCTATTATAGTCGTCTATGCGCCGGCTGTAATAGCCTGAAAGATTGCCTTTCAGTGGTTCAGGTTTTCCGATTCCGTCATATCCGCCGCGTTCAATATCTTTCAGAAGTGCATTTGCTTTTTTAAGAAGTTTTTTATCATTTTGGAGCGTTAGATAATCTTCCCAAGCCTCATCATGCCAAATCTTTTTCATTTTTAATCCTCAATCAGTTCGTGTTCTGCACAGTTAATTCCATTTTTCATATCTTCAATGTTTTTCAGCAAATGTTTTTGATTTTCCTCGCTGTAAAACGGGTCTTCAGAAGAAATTTCAAATGGAATGCGGTGCTCGCGGATTACTTTTTTTGCGAACAGATTAAACGCACCGGAAATAGAAAGTCCTACATCCTTGCAGAATTTTTCAAACTCTTTCTTTGTTGTGTTATCCATTCTTACGCTTACATTCATCATAAAATCACCTCAAAATAAGTCAATATAAGTTATTCACACTTAAAATTTACACTTTTTATTCTGTTTGTCAAGTTTTTTCATGTAAAAAGCAGTCTTGAGTTGTCCCAAAAAACGAACGGTTTTTAGGACAGAAAATACCGCGGAAAAAATCAAAAGCCAACTACACTTTTTTAGATAAATATACTGACGGGAAAAGTTTTGATGAAAATTACGCGCTTTTAAGTCATTATATCCAGCTTCAAGATTCCATTGCTGGTGAAAAATACAAAAAGATTCTTGAACAGAACAGAATTGATGTAAAAAATCTTCCGGGCAAAAAAGATTTTTATACAAACTGGAACGTGCCGTTCTGTGCGACAGAAAATCCATCTTTCACTTTTATTGATTTATTTGCAGGCATTGGCGGATTCCGGCTTGCTATGCAGTCCTGTGGCGGTCAGTGTGTTTTTTCTTCCGAGTGGGACGATGCTGCAAAACAGACTTATTTTGAAAATTACGGGGAAGTTCCTTTTGGAGATATTACAAAACCTGAAACTAAAGGTTTGATTCCTGAAAAATTTGATATTTTGTGCGCTGGTTTTCCGTGCCAGGCGTTTTCGATTGCCGGTTATCAAAAGGGATTTGCCGATGTCCGCGGAACTTTATTTTTTGATGTTGCAGATATTTTGGAGAGGCATCGTCCAAAGGCATTTTATCTTGAAAATGTAAAAAATTTGAAATCGCATGACGAAGGGCGGACTTTTGCAAAAATAATGGACGTTTTGCAAAATCGGCTAGGATATATTGTTGACTCAAAAATTATGAATCCGTGCGAATATGCAAATGTTCCTCAGAACCGCGAACGAATTTTTATAGTCGGTTTTGACCCGAATCAAGTTGAAATTCCGCAAGAAAATTTTCATGACGGACAGTTTGAATTTCCTTTTCCAGAAAAAGTTGAGCTTACAAAAAATATTCATGATGTGATCGATGATTCTATTGAAACTGAAAATCTCTTTTACAAAGAGAAGCATCTCTATTACGAAAGAATGAAAGATGTGATTATAAACCCGGATACGGTTTATCAATGGCGAAGAGTTTATATCCGCGAGAATAAAAGCGGAGTTTGCCCGACTTTGACGGCAAATATGGGCGAGGGCGGGCACAATGTTCCAATTGTCCGAACTTCAAAAGGTATCAGAAAGTTGACGCCGGAAGAATGTCTTGGATTTCAAGGATTCCCTGTTGATATAAAAAATTCATTCCGATTTCCAAGCACAATTGCGCAAAGCAAAAAATATAAGCAGGCAGGAAACAGCGTAACAGAACCGTTGATAGAACGCGTCGCAAGAAACGTAATTCAATTTGTGAGGGAGAATGAGAGATGAGTTTTGTTAATGAATGGAAACAAAATAAGGAATATTTTTCTTTGCTCGAACTTATGGCACGCCTCTCAAATCTTTTTAGCGACAGTTCAATTCCATTCTTACATTACAGAGTTACTGAAAATCTTTTCTGTAAATATTATAAAGCAGAAAATCTTTCGCGTTCAGATACAGCTTACGATGCAAAAACAGATTCATTTGGAATTGGAATAAAAACTTTTACTTTGACAAATAATGCAAGCACTGAAAAAGTCGCGGAATTCAATTCGATAAGTTCTGAGCTAAAAAAATATAAAGGGTATGATTTAGCTTATCAGCTTGCAGTTGCACGCAATGAAAGAATGATGTTAGGACAACGGCTTTATGGCATTTCAGATGGCTGTTATCACATTATCGGGCGAGTTGAAAATGGTCTTACGGTTTTTAATTCTTCCTATCCGCTTTTGAACACTGAAAAAATTCACGTAATAAAAGATACAGAAAAATCACTTCAATTTGACGACGGAAAAGAATTCTATAATTTCAATTATTCAAAAAGCACTTTGTTCAAGCATTTTGAAGTTCCTGAAGATTCCAAAGAAAAACAAGAAATTTCAGTTTCGATAATTCAAAATCCTTATGAACTTCTGCGGAAACTTATTGACACAGAAGATTATGAGGGAAAATACACAGATATTTACAATATTCATAAAGTAATCCACGAGCAAGCTGCAAGTTCAAAAAAACAATTAAGGTTTGGCATTGATTATATATATCTGCCGCTTTATTCGGAAAGACTAAAAGAAGTTCCTTTGAAATCAGGCCTGAATCAATGGAACGCAGGTGGCAGGGCTAGGGATGCAAATGAGGTTTATATCCCGATTCCTCTTTCTGTTCACCATGATTTTCCAGCTTTTTTTCCTCCGCGTGATACTTCATTTACACTTCATCTTCCGAATGGTTCTTTAATGTCTGCAAAAATATGCCAAGACGGCGGAAAAGCCTTGATGTCAAATCCTAATAAAGAATTAGGTAAATGGCTTTTGCGTGATGTTCTGCATCTGAAGGAAGGCGAGCTTTTGACAATGGAAAAACTCAATCTCTTTGGTTTTGACAGTGTGATTATTACAAAAATCGATTCAGAAAATTTCAAAATAGATGTTCGGAGACGAAATGAAAATGAATGATTTTGAAAAGCAACAAGAAGAAAATTTAATCCAAGAAATAATTGACTGGAAATTAAGACGCCCTGAAGAATCATGGGAATCAATCGATAAAAATTTACTTATTGTTTTAGATAACGCTAGAGAATTTAAGGAAAATTACCCTGAAGCTTTTATAAACTTAAAAGAAAAATGGATTTCAGAAGCAAGAAGAATAATTGAATTAAAAACTGATTTTCATGGAATTTCAGCAAAACATGAGCGTTGGTTTTCTTTCGCTGAATTGTATGAGCCAAAATACTGGAACCATTTTGAGCAGCAGATGAAATCTGAAAATTGGGATAAAAATCGTCTTGAAATAAATAAGCAGCAGTCAATAGAAATTATAAATCAGCTTTCAAATCCGCGAAGATTCGATACTTCAAAAGAAGATGCAACAAGAAAAGGATTGGTCTATGGTCACGTTCAGTCTGGAAAAACTGCTCAAATGTCTTCAATTATTTCAATGTACGCGTCTTGTGGATGTAGGTTTTTCATTGTTTTTTCTGGAATAACAAATTCTCTAAGAAACCAAACTCAAAGCCGTTTTAGAAAAGATTTAGGAATTGATAAAATGGGTGGCTGGGATTTGCTTACGGACAGTTCTGATAAATTGGGAAAAGACGATGTCTGTATAGAAGGTAAAATAAATGGAAATAATCCAGTTCTTGGTGTATTCAAAAAAAATCCTCATGTTCTCCGTCGCCTAAAAGAGTATTTACAGAATATAAATAGCGATACGTTTTGGAAAAATAAAACAGTTCTTGTCATTGATGACGAATGTGACAATGCATCTATGAATGTTGCAAAGCAGTTTGATAATGACGGTTTTTCAACAGGAAAAAGAAGCTCTATCAATTCCTTGATTACAGACATATTAAATATTTTTGACAAGTATTGTTATGTAGGGTTTACGGCAACTCCATTTGCAAATGTTCTTAATGAAAAGCCTGGAAAAGACAGTCTGTATCCAGAAGATTTTATTTACCCTTTGTCTATAAGTTCTAAATATTATAGCGCGCGAAAATTATTTGGCTCGTCAAATGATAATCCTGATAATCCCGAGCCATTGCTTGATGTTGTGAATTTTGTAGAAACAGAAGAGATAAATCCAAAGTCTAATGACTATGCAGATGTTCCTGAATCATTAAAAAATGCTATATTTTACTTTATTGTAGCCACAGCATGCAAATACTATCGTGGTTTTAGCAATAAGCATTCTTCAATGCTTATTCATGTGGATTTAAGAATTTCGACGCATGATGCAGTAAACAAATCTGTTGAGCTTTTTATAGAGAATATAAAACAAAATGCATCTGACTTTTTTAGTTATATGGAGAATGTTTGGGATTCTGAAAAAGACAGAGTTTCATTTGAGATTGTAAAACAACTTTTTAATTATTCAGAAGAAGATAAAGAAAAATACAAAGTCCCTGATTTTAATCGGCTAGAATCTTTTATCTTAGAAGTTGTAGATAAAATTGAAACCGTAGTTGACAATAGTTCTGTACCTTTGGAAGAGAGGCTTCATTATCCTGATGATGAAAGCAAGGTTTATATTGTAATTGGCGGAAATACTCTTTCCCGAGGACTTACTCTTGAAGGGCTCATTGTAAGTTATTTTTACAGGACATCAAAATTATACGACACATTGCTGCAAATGGGGCGCTGGTTTGGATATAGAATTGGCTATGAAGATTTGCCAAGAATCTGGACAACAGAACAAATAGCAAAAAATTTTTCTTTGCTTGCAGATGTAGAAGACGAATTACAGGAACAGTTCAAAGATTATGGCAACGGCCTTACTCCTGATGAAATAGCTCCCAGAATACAAGTTCTTCCTCTTCTTCAAATTACAAGAAAATTGGCAATGCAGAATGCAAAAATTACCGGCATAAATTATGCAGGACAAAGACCGTCGACTTTATTCTTTGAGCGCACAAATAAAGAATGGCTTTTGCATAATCAAATTTCCACAAAAGAATTTCTTGATGGAATAGCTCAAACTCCAATAGAAAAAAATGGAAGTATTATTTATCAGAATATTCCAATTTCTAAAGTCCGGCAATTTATTGAAAATTATAAAATTTGTGAATCCAACAATGCTTGCCGAAAAAATTTAATTTTGAAATATTTCGAAAAAATCAATTCCAAAAACTTTTTGCAAAACTGGAATGTCGCAATAATTCAAAACAAAAAAGGTCGGGAATACCAGATTTGTTCAAAGCTAAAAGTTCATCTTGTTAACCGTAGCCGTCTGGATCCGAAAAGCAAAAATGATTCAATAGCAAATATAAAAGTTCTAGGTCAGCCACAAAATATGCTTGTTGACACTGATATTCCTGATTCTGAAAAAGGTGAATTCAGACCTTTAAAAATGTTTCTTCAGCGTCATAAATATTTTGAAGAAAAAGGAATCGCAGAACCTGGACTTTTGCTTATATACCCAATTGATAAAGACAGTAAGCCAAAATCAAATAAGACAGGCAGACTGCCATTGGATGCGGCAGAAGATGTTATTGGAATAATGCTGGTTTTTCCAAAAGACAAGAATATTGAATTAAATTCTTATATGACAATTTCGTTGGATGGAGTGGAGTATGATCGATTTTAACTTTGATGAAGTGCCGTTCAGGCGAGGAATGGGAACTATAAATGCAAGTGGGGCATCTAAGACTTTAAATGGTTCGTCTTTAAGTGATACAGAAATCTTATTAAGAGAAGCTGTTCAAAATTCTTTTGACAGTCGGCTAAAAGAAAGAAAATTTGATGAAAAAACAGGAAAATTTGTATCTAAGTATTTGCCTTTAAATTTTTCAATTCGGGCGTTCAATTTCTCTCCAGACCAAATAATTTTTATACAGAAACTTTTTAATTCAGAAAATTTAAATTCATATTATGTAAAAAATGTACAGAAATATATAAAAACATCTTCATTAAATATTGAAATAAGTGATTTCAATACTACTGGGCTAATAGGATTTTCTGGAATTACAGAGAAAAAAGAAAATCAAAATTTTGCAAATTTTGTCTATTTTACAGGAAATGATAAATCTCTTGATTCAAATGACGGCGGTTCGTATGGATTTGGAAAAGCAGCATTTTTTTTATACTCGCAAGCCAGAACAATAATAATTTATACAAGAATAAAATCTGAAAGCACATCGAATTATCAGTCCCGGCTTATTGCTGTTTCGATGGATGAAAGAATAGATAACAGATGCTGGTGGGGAGAAAAGAAGCAAAGCGATAACGAAAGCGGTGCTTATGCGGCTCCTGTTTTAGGAAAACTGGCAGATGAAATTGCAGAAGCAATCGGCATGAATGTTTTTAATGAAATGCAGACAGGAACAAAAATTCTTATTTTAAATGCTCGTCCTCGGCTTTTTCCTCAATATGGAAATGGTAACGAAAAAACAATTGATGATATATTCAAATATGATATTCCTCAGTATTTAGTTCATTGGTACTGGAATAAAATAATTGCAAAAAAAGTTATTTTTGATATTGCCTATAAAGATGAAAAGATTGAGCTTGATAATCCAAATGAAGTATATCCCTATAAGTATTTTATAAATGCTTATAGAAGGCTTAACGCAATAAAAAAGAAAGATATAAAGGCAGACGGAAAAAGAGGAATTGAAATTTCTCAAGAACGGCCTAGCGTAAAGCTTGGAATTGCATGCATAGAAAAGACGGCTCCAAAAAAATCTAAATATGAAGAATTGATACCAATTTTAAGGACTTCACAGCCTCTTGTTGCTTTCATGAGAGGAATTGGAAACATTGTTTATTATGGAAAGTATACTGTTGGACCAGAGAACCTTAATGAAACTTGTTTTGGAGTTTTTGCCTGTGATACGAAGTCTTTTTCTAATGGAGAAACAGAGGGAGAAATAGATCGGTATTTCCGGGGAATAGAAAACCAGACACATACACGCTGGGAACATAAGAATGATATGTTTCCTCATAATTATTTAAGAACTGTTGAAAATAAAATTGACCAGCTTGTAAGGTCAAATTGCGTTTTTGAAGAAATTGATGATTCTGCGGCAAATATTTCAGTTATGATTCAACGCACTTTAGGCACAAAACTTCTTCCATATAAGTTGCCAGTTGGCGGAGCAAAGAAAACTTTGAAACCAACTGTTCAAATAGAAGCAAGGGCATCAAATAAAAAATCATCAATTGTTAAAACTGGAAACGCATATATTGAAATCGATTCAAAAACAAACGAAAAATATATTTATGTTCAATACAAGATAAATGTTTTAAAGGATAAGGCGGTCAAAATAAATAATATAGTTCCCAAAATAGAAACTTTAGATGCTGGAGACAGTTTTGAGGATAATGGAAATTACCTAAAATTTTTCGGAACATATAAAAAAGATAAAGACGGCACTGTCTCTATGACAGATTCAAGATTTCCAAAGATATTTAAAAATCCAGAAACTTGTTATTTTAAGATAAAATGCCAAAAAGACTGTTCTTTTGATTTAAAAATTGACTGGGAGGAAGTTAATGAAAAATAAAATATACACTTATAAGACCGTTCCTCAAGATTCTGGAATAATTCAGACAGAATGGCAGATTTATGGGCGTCCAATACCTTTGTCGCACGAAATAAAATCCTGGAAGAAAAATGCTGATTTGCAAATAAACTGTAATCTATATGTTTCAGCAAAAGAACTTGATTCTTTTATTTCTAAAAATGCAGAAACTTCATTTTATATTGTATGGAACTCTTTGTTTGGCAGAAATGGGACTTCACTACAAGGTTGCGCATTTGTTCAAAAGTATGAAAATAAAAGAAATGAAAGTGTGAAAGAATATAATTTTTCTTGCATTATTCCAGGAACTAAAATTGCGGGTGACACAGAAATTTCTTTGGTTTTGGCAGTCTCTTCTGAGGATAGATTTGTGGGAAAGTCAGAATTTGCAACAGAAAAAGGGGCTGTTATATTTAAGACTTCTGAACTCTTGTATCTTGAAGGCGGACAAGCTCTTTTTCCTGTAAAGGCGGTTTCCTTTAAAGAGCGTTCTGGAATTGCAAGCAATGCCTTGTATTATCTCCGCAAAAAATATATTGATTTGGACAGCAATTTTAATGCAGCGTATACTTTATTTTTTAATATAGAACATCCGCTTTTCAAAAAGATAAATTCAGATTTAGAGAATGATGTTGCCACAAATTATCTGTTGAAAATGATTATGTTTGACGTATATAGAACTATTGTTTTTGATGCTCTTGATAAGAAAAACGGACTTGATGAGTTTTCAGAATCATTTGAGGAGAATGCTTTTACTTTACGCGCTGTTTATTCAAAGATTTTGAATGAAGTAAAAGAAAGATACTTCCCAGAAAAGGAATTGAATTCCCTAAAAGAGATGATAAATCAAGGTGAAGAACAAAGAAATTTTTTGTATACAGCAATTCAAGAATATGTTTTTGGAGATGAATAAGATGAATGATGAAAATATAATCCGAGTTTATCCTGTAATTGATGATGATCCAGAAAAAATATATGAAAAATTAGAAAACAGGCGATTTGTTTTTGAAGCGTTAAGTGAAAACAAGCTTGTTCCTCATGGTGTTGGAGATATGGTTTTATATGAGGAACTTATTTTATTGCGGCAGAATGTAATTACTCTTGCTAGCAAATACGGTTTTGGAGGTATTGATAATAATGTTGGCAATTCTTTAAAACTGAAATTTGATAAAGAGCTTGGGAGTTTGATTTATGAAAAAATGAACATCACGCCTTCTGTAGCAGCGACACTTCCTATGTGGCAGTTTTTAAATTTGCAATTATTACCTGATGTTGTGTTTTGGCGTTGGGGAAATTCAAAAGAGCATTTTTATTCAGAGAGAAGAAATTATCTTGGAACACAATGGTGGAGATATTATCTTTTTTCTGATTCAGAAGAATCTTTAAGAGTCTACTCAAAACTGAATGATGCTGAAATTGCAGAATTGTATGAGCGTTCTGGAAGCAGAGGTTTGCCAGAGCATATTATTGAAGTCTCAAAATGGTTTATGCAACTTTCCCAAAATATTGTTATAAAGAATGAACGAGAAATGTTTCGCTCTGTAATAAAAAGATATAATGCAGAACTCGGATTTAGAAATTATTTTTCACTTGATGATAATGACAAGTTTTTAATCTTTAAGAATTGCTTTGATGATGCTGTTGTCTTAAATTAGAATTTATTATGACCGACTTTGAATATCAAATTGAATGTACCACCTGTGACTTGGAGGTGGAGGACAAGCTTATCGAGAATTTTTCCATGTCGGTTCCATAGGCTCTGCGTGTTGTGTGTATAATTCATAAACTTATGAAAGCTTATAAATCCCAAGACAGGGCTTTGTTTTCAGAGTCCACTTTATGTCTACGACTTCCTGAAAAACGAAAATCCTAGTGGAAAAATATCATAGTTCTCTCCACAGTTTTTACATACCCACCTCCTGTTTCTGTTTGTACATATTTCCTAGCTTGACTGTATAGTCACACCAGTTTGATTGTGCCACTTATACAGTTTGACTGGGCTTACTATACAGTCAGTCTGTAGCTGCTGTGCAGTTTGTCTGTAGTTAAAAAGTTTTTTAGTATTTATAATTTTCCATGCAATCGACAGGGAACGGCTAGACACAGACAAGTCAAAAACCCTAGTAAATGTCAAAAAGCCTTTCAGTCTCTTTTATTCTTGAATCCAGTGTTCTGCACAAGATTTCCGCACGTTCCTGTTCTATGTACGGATTTTGCGATATTAGTTTTCCAAAGAATTCTGAGACGCCGTCGAGCTTCTTAAAGTCCAAATCTGCGCAGTATTTCTTGATTGGAATATTTTTCATCTGCTCTTTCTGGTTTGAGGCGAACGGCTTTGCCTTTATTTTTGAAGATTCACGCGAGTATGGATTTCTTAATGAGAATACACTTTCATCGTGGAAAAATGAAGTTCCGCTGTCGAACACAGGAGCAAGTCCGAGCCATTCAAGAGAGTCAGGATTCCTTAAAAATCCGAAGTTGTTGTAGTGCCTGTCGGTGTTTGCAATTATAAAGTCAACCGTGAGCATATTGCAGATTCCCTGCTTCAGTTTTTCAGTGTCCTTGAATCCAAGAGCCTTGCAGCAGTTTATAAGGTGGTTGAAATTTGAGGTGCTGTTGTCTTTCTTTTGAGTGTTGACAATGTGCCATGCTGGAACAAGTTCTGTCTGCGGCGTTACAAAGTCAGGACATGACGAGTAGAAAGTTTCATCGTTTTTCAGGATTTTATATTCAACGTGTTCTATTCCAAGCCTGTCGCAAATTTCAGAAGTCAGGACTTCGTTGAAAGGTTCCTGGTAATACGGCGCGCTTCCGGCTTTTAGAAGAATTCTCTCGCCATTGTTGATTATCCATTTCTTTTTGAGCCAGCCGTCGGATGTGTTGTCCGGCGAGACAAGATTCAGGTTGTCAGAACTGTCTGAATTCAATACGCCGAAAAGGGCTTTTCCTACATCATCTGAAAAACTGTTCTGGAAAAAATTCACGTCTTTCCATGACAGACTGCTTGCTAGAGGCTTTGCCCAGTAATGGTCAGAGAGGCTAAGTCCGTAGCTTTTTTCTATAAGATAATCCGTGGTGATGTTTCCGAGCTGCTCAAGGGCAGTGTCAAGATTCTGGCGGCTTGCAGGAATTGAGCGGCTTTTCCACCATGTGCGGAACTGGCTTTTTAATGTCTTTCCTTTTTCATTGTCCGGCGATATTCCGACTGGGAGATGCTCACTGCAGATGACTTCAGAAACCTCAGAGATTTCATCATCCTCGGTTGAGAATCTTAAGACTGGAATATCCTTGTGGCAAAGAATGTAGTTCATTATTCTTCCTTGTCAGTTAAAATATATTGCAAAAACAGCTTGATTTACAAGTTCTTTTCAGAATCCCATTCTGTCTGTACATATTTCCCAGTTTGGTTGTATAAGCTCCCCAGACAGATTGTGCTTGCGCCCCAATCAGACTGTATAGCCGCCCCAGCTTGTCTGGGCTTGCTATACAGTAAGTCTGTAGTATAAAAGTTTTATTTTTTATATTTATAATTTGCCATAAGCCCGGAGTATAATCAAGTCAAAACCCGGAATTTGAACTATTAACTAAATTACTAAGCCCTTGTATAATGGACTAGTTAGACTTTGCCGGAAAGGTTGCAGGATTTGCACCCCGACTTGATGAAATAATTATTTCGAAAAAATTGTTTAATAAAATTCAACATAAACATTGTAGTCGAGTGGAAAATTTTTTCTTGAAACTAAGTCATCAAGAGAACCTATGTTTCGTACAGTGTATAGCTCTCTATTTTTTTCTTTTACAGGGATTTCTTTTTCATTTAGCAGTCCTATTCGCATGATTTTGTCATTAAATTTTCCATCTGGAATTTCTATTTTATATTCAATATAGCAAGGAACTAAGTATTTTCCTTTTGATGTTTTTCCGACATTTGCATAAAGAAAATGCCCTTTTTCTTTAGATAGTATTTTTCTTTCTTTAGATTGTTCATTGTATAAAAATTCTTTTATTTGTATTTTCTGGTCTTTATTATTAGTGCCTTCCTTTATAAGTATTCTGTATTTTATATTATCATCTGTAATTGATTTTGCATTGATTTGTGTATATCCAGAAGGAATTCTTTCTTCTTTAAAATAATAATATCCACACACTCCAGCAAATATGTTAACTGAAATTAAAATAAGTATAAAAATCCAGCCTATGACATTGCGAAACTTTTTCATACTTTCCAAAAGCGGTTTTATAATAAAAAGGTAAATCAGCAAATCTGTGTAGAGCATAGCTCCTATAACAATGTATGGAAGAAATTTTTCAATTACAGTAGCAAATAATAG
>CAVKBG010000053.1:11359-15444 GCA_963654755.1 Desulfovibrionaceae bacterium | reverse complement strand
CATTTCAGTCTGTAGTCAAAAATTATTGTCAAACTTTATCAGCAGGAATATAATCTTGCTCTATGCAAACAGCTTCACAAAAAATATCCGCCGACTTCTTTGGGAGCGGCAGTGTTCTAAAAATATTGCTCAAAATTGCGCCGCCTGTTATGGCTGCCCAGCTTATTCAGTCGCTTTATAATATAGTAGACAGTTTCTTTGTCGGACGATATTCTGCGGACGGACTTACGGCGCTTTCTGTGATTTTTCCTGTGCAGTGCCTGATTGTCGCGATTGCTGTGGGAACTGGAACCGGCGTAAATATTTTGATGACTCGTCAGTATGCGCAGGGAAAAAACAAAGACGCGGATTCAGCTGGCGGAACTGGAATTTTTCTTGCTCTTCTTTCTTGGATTTTTCTTTCTATTCTTGCGGAGTTGTTTATGGAAAGCTTTGTTTCCGTTTCTGCAAAGTCGAAGGAAGCAATGTACTATGCGCTTTTGTACGGAAAAATTGTTACAATCGGAAGCGCAGGAATTTTCTTGGAAAGCATTTTTACAAAAATTCATCAGGCGCAGGGAAACATGAAACTTCCGATGATTGCCCAGATTGCAGGAGCTGTAACAAATACTGTCCTTGATCCGATTCTGATTTTTGGCTTTGGAATTGTTCCTGAACTTGGAATTGCCGGAGCTGCGATTGCGACTGTTGCAGGTCAAGTTGTCGCCGCTGTAATCACCGGAGCTACAGGCTTTAGAAAAATTCCACCTTTAAAAAATATCAAAACTTTTTCACTGCCGATTTATAAATTCGGACTTCCTTCTATATTCATGCAGTTCATGTACGTTGTCTACATAATGATTTTGAACATGATTCTCGCGGGCTTTTCTGATTCGGCTGTTACTGTTCTTGGACTTTATTACAAGCTACAGACATTTTTCTTTATTCCGCTTTTTGCGTTTCAGACTTGCATTGTGCCGGTGCTTAGCTACAACTATGCGCGCAAAAGTTTTAACCGCTGCCGGAAAATTGTTTTCGATTCTATTCTGATTGCGTTTGTTCTTATGCTTGCCGGCGTTTTGTGCTTTGAGCTTATTCCCGGAATTCTCATTCGGATTTTCTCTGACAGCGCGGAAGTTTTGCATGACGGAATTCCTGCGTTCAGAATTATCGGCGCAAGTTTTTTCCCTTGTGTTTTTTCTCTTATGACTCCAGTTGTTTTTCAGGCTGTGGGCGACATGAAGCGAAGCCTTTTGCTTTCTGTAATCCGCCAGATTTTCTGCCTGATTCCAATATTCTGGATTCTCTCGTTCTTGGGTCTTGTGTACACTTGGATTGCATTTCCTTCCGCAGAAATTATTACAGGAACAGTAGGAATGCTCATGTACCGCAACGAAATCAAAAGATGGAAAAGGTTGGAAGTTAATGAAGTGTAGAAGATTTGGTTTGTCATTATCGGGCTTGACCCGATAATCTATGAGAAGTTACAGCAGATTGCCGCGTCAAGCGCGATAATGACAAATTGGTGTTATGTTATTCCCCGATGCAAATTTCATGTCATTCCCCGGCTTGAATTCACTGTCATTCCCGCACTTGATGCGGGAATCTATGCACGTGAGATTATCTGGTCAAGCCCGATAATGACATTTGAAATAAATCCGGCAATGACAATTTTATTGAAGCTGGGTTTTTCTCTTAAATTCCAGTAAACCTATACGGGGTTTCCTGATATACGTAGTAGTTCAGCCAGTTTGAATAGAACAAATGCGCTGTGCTTCTCCATTTTGAAACAATCGGTTTGGAAGGATCGTTGTCTGTAAAATAATTTTCCGGCATTGCAGGATTGATTCCTTTTTTTAAATCGCGCTTGTATTCTTCTGCCAAAGTTTCAGGATCGTATTCCAAGTGGCCTGTCATAAAAATGCTTCTGTTATCTTTTGATTTTGCAAGTGTAACTCCAGTTGTCTCTGAATATGCAAGCAGCGAAAGTTTTTCATTTGACGCAATATCTTCTGTGAGTATTTTTGTGTAGCGCGAAGTCGGAACTGGAAAATAATCATCGAAGCCGCGCATTAAAGGTTCTTTTGAATCCAAAAGCTTTGAGTAAAAAATTCCTGAAAACTTTTTTTCAACAATGTGCTTGTCTATTCCGTGCAGATAATAAAGCCCTGCCATTGCGCCCCAGCAAATGTAAAGCGTGCAGAAAACATTTTTTTTTGCATAGTCCATTATTTTGCAAAGTTCATTCCAGTAGTCAACTTGCTCAAATGGAATCTGTTCTACAGGCGCGCCTGTTATAATCATTCCGTCAAATTTTCTGCTGAAGATTTCTTCCGATGACATATAGAATTTTTCCAGATGATTTTTGTCTGTGTTTTTTGAAATGTGCCCTTTCATCTGCACAAGCGAAATATCAATTTGAAGCGGAGTATTTGAAAGAAGCCTAAGAAGCTGAGTTTCTGTTACTTCCTTTGTCGGCATTAAATTTACAATCGCAATTTTGAGCGGACGTATATCTTGGGAAACTGCGCGCTCTTCTGTCATCACGAAAATATTTTCATTTTCAAGCGTGCTTCTTGCTGGAAGGTCGGAATCAATTCTTATAGGCATGGACGCATTATAGCAAGTTTTCATGTAATTTGCTATAATCTTCAAATTATGGAAATCAAAGTTGACAGAAAAGCTGCGGTAAAAAAACTTAAGGCTTTGGTTTTGTCTCCAAAAAACGAAGTTGAGGCTTTTAGAAGCAAGCTGGAAAAAAAATTCAAAACGGATTTTATTCCGAATCATGTTGAGCGCGCTGAAAAAAAAATCGGCGGCGTAAAATGCGATATTCTTGTTCCTGAAATTTTTGCTTCGAACCGAATTGTGATTTATGTTCACGGCGGCTCTTTTGTTGGCGGCTCACGGGATAGCTGGAGAAGTTTTTGCTCAATCTTTGCAAATGCTGTTTCTGCAAAAGTTGTTGTGCCGGAATTCAGGCTTGCTCCGTCTTATCCTTTTCCTTCCTCAATTGAAGATGTTGAAAAAGTTTTCGGCGGAATTTTAGAAGAAGATGAATCTAAAGAAATTATTCTTGCGGCGGACGGAAGCGGAGCGAGCATTGCGTTGGGACTTATGCTTCGGACTGAAGAAAAAAAACGCAGCTTGGTTTCAAAAATAATTTTGATTTCTCCTTGGCTTGATCTTTCAACTGAAACTCTTTCAAATAAAAAAATCCGCGATGAAGTTTTAGGAAATGAAGATTTGCGTCATGCAGCTGATCTTTACACTTATTCTTCTAATTTAAAAAATATTCAGGTTTCGCCTTTGTTTGCTTCTGAAAATGATTTTGCAAATTTTCCTGAAGTTTATATTCAATGCGGCGAAAAAGAAATTCTTCTTGACAATGCGGAAGCTTTGGCGCAGAAAATTATTTATTCCGGCGGAAAGTGCATCTTGGATGTCTGGCCGGGAATGATGTTTATGTTTCAGATGGCGGATGAATTTTTGCTTGAGTCTCACGAGGCTGTTGAAAAAATCGGTCAGTATATAAACAAAAGAAATGGACTTTCAGAAAGCGAAATAAAAGAGCGAGAACGTCTTATGCGTGAAAATAATATCGCGGTGGAATAAAATATGGAACTTCTTTCTCCTGCTGGAAATGTTGAAAAACTTAAGTACGGATATATTTACGGAGCCGATGCTGTTTACATTGGACTGAAAAATTTTTCTTTGCGTGTGAAGGCGGACAATTTTTACGAAGATGAATATAAAAAAGTCTGCGAGCTTAAAAAGCAGTTCCCCGGAAAAAAACTTCACTGCGCATTGAACATTGCGTTTCATAATGAAGAAATTGACAGGCTGATTCAAAATATTCCTTATTTTAAAAATTATCCAATCGACGCTTTTATTGTTCAGGATTTGGGAATTGTTCCGCTTCTTCAAAAAGAATTTCCAGATGCGGCATTGCATCTTTCAACGCAAGCAAGCTGCATGAACCGCGAAGCTGTAAAAGTTTACAAGTCGCTGGGATTCAGCAGAGTTGTAATGGGACGCGAGGCTTCTTTAAAAGAAATTGCTGAAATAAAAAACGCAGTTCCAGAAATGGAAATTGAATGCTTTGT
>CAVKBG010000053.1:0-11058 GCA_963654755.1 Desulfovibrionaceae bacterium | reverse complement strand
CTTAAAATTGAAGGGCGCATGAAAAGTGTCTATTATGTTGCCTTGATTACGCGTGCTTACAGAAAAGCAGTCGATGCGCTTGAAGGAAAAATTTCGCAGGAAGAAGCAAAGCCTTTTGTTGAAGAGCTTTACAAAGTCAGCCATCGTCCGTTTGCCACAGGATTTTATTATAACAAATCTGATGCGGATGTTGCGGTAAGCGGCGCAAGCGACAGTCCGTTTGAGCTTTCCGCGGAATTTGGAAACGCGCTTTCTTTGCAAGATGAAAATTCTATTCTTGAAAAAGCCGCGCTGAATAAAAAATCTCGTGATGAAAAATATAATTCTCTTTGCCCGGAAGCAAAAGCTGCCGCCGACAAAAGATTTGCAGAGCATACTGATTTGAATCTTCCTTTTGCTGAAAAAATTGTCGGCTTTAAAATGTACAATTTTGAAAGTCTTAACATGATTACAAAATCCACAGAACTTGAAATTGTTTCTCCTGACACTGTTGCGCAGAAAATTTTATGGGGAAAAGATTTTGTGCTTGTGAATCCAGAAAACGGCGAATTGTACAATTGGGTTTGCAACGGGCATCCTTGCGTTTTCTATACAAAGCTAAAAATTCAGCAGGGAAGTTTGCTTCGCTCAAAAGATCCGAATTATATTGAAGGAAAATTCAGAGACAGCGGAAGATAAAATTTTCTGCTTTTGACCATAGTTTTGTTATGTGATATAGTCAATCAAAGAGGATTGCCTATGTCAGAAAAAATTGATGAAGTTGTAGAAACTGACCCTGAAATTTTAATCAGCCAGTTTTCTAAAAAATTTTCTGAAAACTACACTCCAGAAGAATGGAAAAAAATTCAAAGCGCCTGGGATTATTTAATTTCTAAAACTTCTGAGCTTAAGCGAAAATGCGGAAAACCTTATTATCTTCATCCGCTTAGAGTTGCAACAATTCTTGCTGAAAAAAATCTTGGCGCGGACACAATTATTGCAGGTTTCTTCCATAACATTCTTGATGTAGATAATGACTGCCTTCCAGAAATTGAAAAAAAATTCGGAAAAGAAATTTCTGTAATTTGCAATGGAACGGCGAAAATAACTGGATTAAAAATAAATTCAACTTCTTTGCATCAGGCCGACAGCATAAGAAAAATGCTTTTTGCTATGGTTGACGACATCCGCGTTATTCTTGTAAAACTTGCAGACCGTCTTGACCGTATGCGCAATTTGAAATTTGTTTCTGCACAAGCTCAGCGCGCAGTTGCAAAAGAAGTGATTGACATTTGGTGTCCGCTTGCAAGCCGCCTTGGTATGTCTGATGTAAAAAGCGAAATGGAAGACTTGAGCTTGAAGTATTCAAACCCGGAAGTTTTTCAGCAGATAAAATCAATTGTGGCGCAAAAAAAAGCAGAAAGATCCGAGTACCTAAATAATGCTGTAAAAAAAATTTATACAGCCACAGAAAAAGCCGGAATAACTGTAAACATAACGAGCCGCGCAAAGCATTTTTATTCGATTTACCAGAAGATGAGAAAACGCAACAAGGAGCCTGGCGAGCTTTACGATTTGCTTGCGCTTAGAATAATTTGCAACACGGAATCTGAATGTTACACTTTGATTGGAATTGTTCACGGTCTTTGGAAACCTATGGAAGGAAGATTCAAGGATTATATTGCAATGCCAAAAGCGAACGGCTATCAGTCTTTGCATACAACTGTAATCTGCGAAGGAAAGCCGCTTGAAATTCAAATCCGCACACAGGAGATGCACAGCATTGCCGAGCATGGTGTTGCTTCCCATTGGCTTTACAAAAAGGGAACAAATCATGACATGGTAAAAGCTGAAGACTTGAGCATCATAAATCAGTTGCGCGCGCTTCGGAATGAGGACTTGAGCGATGAGAAATTTTTTGCGGAACTGAAAAGCGATCTTCTTGGCGATTCAATTTATGTTTTTACTCCAAAGGGCGATGTTAAGGAACTTCCGGCTGGCGCAAATGCAATCGACTTTGCTTATGCGATTCATTCTGGCATAGGCGAAAAAGTTGTCGGCGCAAAAGCTGATGGAAAAATAATTCCTCTTACTCAGCCTTTAAAGAATACGCAGATTATTGAAATTCTTACAAATCCTCAGGCGCATCCAACTCAAAGCCAGCTTCAGGCTGTAAAGACTTCAAAGGCGCGGCAAAAAATTCATTCTTGGCTTGTTGAAAATGATCCGACGTTTATTGACAAGGAGGCTCAGGAAAAACGTGAGGCGGAAATTGCGGCGAACACTTTGTATTCTAAAAAAATCGCCGAAGAAAATTCCGCGGAAAGAAAACGAAAGGCTGCCTTGAAAAAACAGCAGTCGCAAAATTTCACCGGAAGAATCCGCATTGAAGACGACACGAATTTTTTAGTTACGATTGCGCAATGCTGCAAGCCTGTTCCCGGAGATCCGATTGTCGGTTATGTTTCTCACAGCAGAGGAATAACTGTTCACCGGGCTGACTGTCTGACTTTTCTTAGAATTCCTGCAATTCAGGAGCGTTCTGTTGCTGTTGAATGGGACACTTCTACTGATAAAAAACAAGAAAAAAAAGACAAGCTTATTGAGCAGAATAGGGAAAAATCGCGGCAAAAGCAAATTGAAAAAAATCAGTATAAAAAGCAGCGTTAAAAACTGTGTTGCATAAATGTTGTTTTTTTTCTAATATTTCGTTATGAAATTGCTCGAAGATAGAATAAAAAAAGACGGCGTTGTTTTGCCGGGAAATATTTTAAAAGTAAATAGTTTTTTAAATCATCAGATTGATGTCGGCTTGCTTGACAAATTGGCAGAGGATTTTAAAAAATCTTTTGAAGGTGTAGACATAACAAAAATTGTTACGATTGAAGCAAGCGGAATTGCTGTTGCCTGTTCTGTTGCCAGGGCATTTGGAAATATTCCTGTTCTTTTTGCCAAAAAGCATAAGAGCGCGGCTTTGTCGGATGACGTGTACTATTCTACAGTTTGGTCGCACACAAATTCTTGCAATTACAATATTGTTATTTCGAGGGAATATCTTTCTTCTGATGACAAAATTCTTTTGGTAGATGATTTTCTTGCAAATGGAAATGCAATGAACGGCTTGATTGAAATTGCTGAAAACGCTGGCGCAAAAGTGCAGGGAATTTGCGTTGCAATCGAAAAAGCATTTCAGTCTGGCGGAGATTCGCTTCGAGAAAAAGGCATTCACGTTGAAAGCGGTGCAGTCATTGAAAAAATGTCTTATAACGGCGATATAATTTTTAGAAGCTAAAATATAAAATTTTTAACTTTTTTCATTTTATAGATTCCAGAATCAGTTCGACTGTTTTTGGAATCTTTTGTTTTTCTATGCCTGAATAATTTACAACAAACGTTTTGTCTATTGGAAAATTTTTATTCTCTTCTGAAAAAATTGAAAATTCTTCAAGCTCATAAAAAAAATCTTTTAATGCTGAAATTTTTATTCCATTTTTTTTAAGCCGTGTTTCTAAAGTCTTTCTGCTGAATTTGGAATTTATTGAAAGCAAAAAGTGAAGCCCAGAATCTTCCTCGTGGATTTTTACAAAGTTTTTTAGCTCTGAATTGTCAATTTTAAAAATCAGTTCATTGCGAAGATTTCTGTAATAATTTTTCATTCTGATAATGTGCTTGGAATAATGCTCTTCTTTTATAAAATCAGCGAGCGCATATTGCTCAAATGAATTTACTGTGCATGAGCAGAAATTGAATTTTGAATTGAACTTTTCAGAAAGTTTTTTTGGAAGAACCATGTAGCTTATTCTAAAAGAGGGCGAAAGTGTTTTTGAAAATGAATTTATGTAGATTACGTTTTCATTTTTTGAAGCGCACAAAAGAGGAAGTATTGGTTTTCCTGTAAATCGAAATTCGCTGTCGTAGTCGTCTTCAATTATGTAGCGGTCATTTTTTTCTTGCGCCCAAAACAAAAGTTCCATTCGCCTTTTTACCGGCATTACAATTCCTGTTGGAAAATGATGGCTTGGAGTTACGTGAACTACTGATGCGTTTGTTTTTTTTAGAGACGCTATGTTAAGTCCATTTTTGTCGATTGGAATATGTTTAGTGCTTGCTCCGTTCATTTCAAAAATCTGCGCAATTTTTTTATATCCCGGATTTTCAACGGCATATATTTTTTCATTTCCCAAAAGATGAACAACAAAACTGTAAAGCATTTCTGTTCCTGCGCCTACTACAATTTGTTCTGGAAATGCTTCAATATTTTTAAAGCTTTTTAGATGCTTGCAAATTGCTTCTCTTAGTTCAAGTGTTCCTTGCAGCGGCTGGCTTTTTAAAAGATTTTCATGTGGACTATTTAGAACTTTGCGTATTATTTTTGACCAGATTGAAAATGGAAATTTTTCCCAGCCAATAGAATTTGATTTTAAATCTATGAAAATTTTTTCTTTGCTTTTTGAATTTATTTTTTTTGTGCTTTTTTCTTTTTTGTAATTCTGTTTATAAGAATTTGATGAAAGGGATTTTATTTCTTTTGGAAGCTCTGTAACAAAAAATCCTTTTTTTTCAATTGAAAAAATGTAGCCTTGGCTTATTAATTCTGAGTAGGCATTTTGAACTGTGATTACGCTTACTCCCAAATGAGATGCAAGCGTTCGTTTTGACGGGAGTTTTTCATTTGGAGATAAGGTTCCGTCTATGATTTTTGATTTTATGTTTTCGATTAAAAAATCACAGAAAGTCATTGTTCCTTTTTTAGAAAAATCACAAGTAAACATCTTTTTCTCTGGTTATATAAAAATTGTATCAATATGATTATATTAATAATGTCAGTTTTTGTATATCGTAAAATTTAAATTTTATAAATTGAGGTGTTTTATGGACAAACGTCTGCTTACAATTCAGGATATTTCGTGCGTTGGACAGTGCTCGCTTACTGTTGCGCTTCCTGTTATTTCAGCCTGTGGAATCGAAACTGCGATTCTTCCAAGTTCAGTTCTTTCAAATCATACTGCATTTAAAGCCTGGACATTCAACGATTTGACTGGCGACATGGAAAATATTTTAAATCAGTGGAAAAAAGAAAATATTACTTTCAGCGCATTTTATACAGGATATGTTTCTGAAACTCAAATTCCTATTATAAAAAAAATCATAAAAGAAACTTCCCGCACTGACGCACTTGTCGTTGTGGATCCTGTGATGGCAGACAACGGAAAAATGTATCCGGGCTTTGCACAAGATTTTCCAAAGAAAATGTCTGAGCTTTGCAATGGAGCTGATGTTGTTCTTCCGAATATTACAGAAGCCTCTTTTCTTTTGGGAATTGAATATCGAAATGAAAATTACGGCAAAGATTATATTGAAAATATTTGCGACGGACTTATAAAACTTGGCGCAAAAAATGTTGTGCTCACTGGTGTAAGTTTTGAAAAGGAAAAACTTGGAGTTGCGGTTTGCAACGGAAAGTCAGTTGAATATTATTTTACAGAAAGGCTTCCTGTTCAGATGCACGGAACTGGCGATGTCTTTGCGTCGGCATTTACAGGCGCGCTTTGCAATGGAAAAGATTTGCTCGGTTCTGCAAAAATTGCGGCAAACTATGTTGTTGAGTCAATAAAGGCAACTCTTGATGACAAGGATCATTGGTACGGCGTAAAATTTGAAAAGGCGATTCCATATTTAGTTAAACAAATTTTTTCTGTATAATTAAAAAATGTTTCCTCCTTTTGATGAAGAGTTGGCATTTAAATACTGCAAAGAAATAATTTCGCTTTTAGAAGAAAAAAAACTTTCTCTTGTTTACACAACTGAAAAAATCAGTGCAGAACGTTTTGCGAATGGAATTATGATTGGAGTTCTTGTTGCAAAAAATTCTGCGCAGGAAAATAAAATTCTTTTTACAGTTTCTGGAATTTCAAGAAAAATAGAAGGCAAATTCCAAGATGCGGTTTTTGTTGAGCCGATTGTTTCTAACAAAAAAATTATGTCAGCTCTTCAAAAAAATGACAAGGAAATTCATCTGCTTACAGACGAATTAAAAGTTTGTTCTAAAGATGATGTTCAAGATTTGCAGTTGCGCCGTTCTATGCTTACTTCTGAATCTTTGGAAAAAGTGCATGAACTTTACAGTTTCTTTTGTTCTGATGGAAAAATCCGTTTACTAAAGCAAATTTGTAAAAATCAACTTCCTCCTACCGGGACTGGCGATTGCTGTGCTCCAAAGCTTTTAAATTTTGCATTTGAAAATAATTTGACTCCGCTTAGCATGTGTGAAGTTTTTTACGGAAAATCAACTGAAAAAAAAATATCAGGCTGTAAATATTCTCCTTGTGATGAACGGTGCGGATTAATTCTTCCAGAAATTCTTGGCTTGAAAATTTTGTACCGCGACAAAGATATAATTGTTGTGAACAAGCAAAGCGGGCTTTTAAGTGTTCCTGGGCGCGGACCTGAAAAACAAGATTGCATTGTAAATCGTGTAAAAAAACTTTTTCCAAAATGTATTGAGCAGCCTTCCGTGCATAGGCTTGATATGGAAACTTCTGGACTTATGATTCTTGCTTTTACAAAAGATGCTCATAGAAATTTATGCCATCAATTTGAAGAAGGTCTTGTTCAAAAAAAATACATTGCTTTGCTTGATGGGATTCTTGCAAAAAAGGGAATTCCGCAAACTGGAACTATGGAGCTTTATTTTAGGCTTGATATTGAAAATCGCCCGCATCAAATTTGGGATTCTGTTTATGGAAAAAAAGCTATTACTGAATGGAAAATTCTTGATGTGGAAAAATATTTAAGTCCTTCGGGAAATAAAAAAAATGTTACCCGCGTTTTGTTTATTCCGCATACTGGACGAACTCATCAGCTTCGTCTTGCAAGTGCCGACTCTCACGGCTTTGGAGTTCCGATAATTGGCGATACCTTATACGGGCATTGTGAGCCAAATGAAAGGCTTATGCTTCATTCTTGCTATATAAAATTCACTCATCCTTCTACAGGACAAGTTATGGAATTTAATTGTGAAAGTGATTTTTAATTTGCTAAAAAAAAATGCACTGCTGTTTTTTGCAGCAGTGCATTTTTCTGTTTATACATTGAATTTAAAGAAAAGGACATCGCCATCTTGAACGACATAATCTTTTCCTTCTTGGCGATATTTTCCTGCTTCTTTTATTTTGGCTTCTGAACCATATTGTCTTAAGTCATCAACAGTGTAAGCTTCAGCTTTGATAAATCCTTTTTCAAAATCTGTGTGAATTACGCCAGCTGCCTGTGGAGCTTTGTCTCCTTCGTGAATTGTCCAAGCTCGGCATTCATCAGCTCCGCCTGTAAAAAATGTTCTAAGTCCCATGAGATGATAAACGTGCTTTGCAAGAACTGAAAGACCGGACTCTTTTAATCCTGCGCTTTCCATAAATTCTTTGCGGTCATTTTCATCATCAATTTCCGCAAGGTCAGCTTCAAATTTTCCGCAGATAACGATTACTTCTGATTTTTGTTCCTTTGCAATTTTCTGAACCGCTTCAACATATTTGTTTGTTCCTGCCGGGATTGTGTCCTCGTCAATATTGCAGATAAAAACTTGCGGCTTTATTGTGAGCAAGTGCAAATCGTAAACTGCATTTTTTTCTTCGTCAGTCAAGTCAGCCATGCGAGCGCATTTTCCATCTGTAAGAAGCGGCTTGATTTTTTCAATTGCGCTGAAATATGGAGCGAGCCGTTTTTCTTCATCTTTTCCGAGTGCGCGGATTTGCTTTGTAATTTTTTCTGCGCGTTTTGCAATTGTGTCCAAGTCAGCCTGGGCAAGTTCAAAATCAATTGTAAGAATGTCGCTTTCTGGATCTACAGGAGCTTCTGTTTTCGCATCGTCGCGAACGTGCTGAATGTCAGGGTTGTCAAAGCAGCGGACAACATGGGCGATGACTGCTGTTTCGCGGATGTTTGCAAGAAATTTATTTCCGAGTCCTTCGCCGCTTGAAGCGCCTTTTATCAAGCCTGCAATATCAACAAAGTCAACTGTTGCAGGAATTTTTTTCTTTGGCTGAAAAACGCTTGCCATGAAGTCTAGTCTTTCATCTGGCAAATCAACTATTCCGATATTTGGATCAATTGTGCAGAATGGATAATTCGCAGCTTCTGCAGGAGCTTTTGTTAGCGCGCTGAAAATTGTTGACTTTCCTACATTCGGAAGTCCGACTATGCCGCAAGTAAGTTTCATATTTTTTTCCTTAATAAAAATTTAAAAAGTCGCTCAAAGTGAATTTTTAGAATGCAACCATTTTAATGCTTTTGTTTCAATTCTTCAATAAACAAAATTTCCGCATGAAAAAAAACTACTTTATAATTTTGTTTAAAACCTTGTCTTTCTGCCGCCAGTTCTTGTCAACTTTTACGCGCAGGTCAATGTCAACTTTGTATGGAAAAATTTTTCTGCATTCTTTAATTGATTCAACTCTGATTGTTTTTATCATTGATGCGTCTTTTCCAATTACGATTCCTTTTTGACTTTCGCGCTCAACATAAATGTAGGCAAGAACTTTTAAAAGTTTCGGCGTTTGCATTTTAAGGTCGCTGATTTCAACGTAGATTGCGTGCGGAAGTTCCTGTTCAAGCCGGTTGATTGCCTGTCCGCGGATAATTTCTGCAATTCTAAAATCAACTTCCTGATCTGTGTAAAATTCTTCTGGATAAAGATGCGGCTCTTCCTTTGCAAGCTTGAAAAGCGCTTTTAAAACTTCATTTATATTTTTGTCTTCTTTCGCGCTGATTTCAATAATCCGTTCGCTTGGAAAATCAGGAAAATTTTTTTGAATGAAGCTTCTGGAATTTAGCGCGTTGGATTTTGAATCTTCAGTTTTGTTGATTGCGATTACAACTTTGTCTTTGTGCGGAATCAGGAGAGAAGCAATCATTTCCTCTTCTTCGTTGTGCGGACGCGTTGAGTCGATGATGTAGAGAATTGCATCGCTTTCTTTTATATTTTCCTGCGCAATGTTTGAAAGCTTTAGGTTCAGTTTTTTTTCGCTTAAATGAAGTCCAGGCGTGTCAATAAAAACTAACTGCCCAAGAGAAGTGTTTATTATTCCGCGGATTGCGTTTCTTGTTGTCTGCGGAACTGGGGAAACTATGCTGACTTTTTCTCCGCTTGCTGTGTTTAAAAATGTTGACTTTCCAGCTGAAGGCCGGCCTACGATGGAAACAAGCGCGGTTTTTGGTCCGGCTTTTTGAATTTCTGTATCAGTTTCTTTTTTTTCAATCATGCGCTTAGTATACAATTAAAAAAAAATAATTGATATACTTTGAAAAAAATAGCTGCCCTAAAAAATTTAGGACAGCCGGAATTTTTATTTTTCAAGAAGTTTTTTTGTTCTGCCTAACGCTTCTTTTATGTCTGCGCAAATATTTTCTTTTCCGAGTTTTTCAATCATTCCCATTTTGCTGAACAGAATGTATGGCTGCGTGTGGATTCCCGATATTACAATTGTGATTCCATTTTTATCGCAAGCCGCCTTTGCCTGTTCAAGCGCACGGATTCCGCCGGCATCAATGTAAATCATGTTTCGCAT
Source organism: Desulfovibrionaceae bacterium (assembly GCA_963654755.1). GTDB lineage: Bacteria > Spirochaetota > Spirochaetia > Treponematales > Treponemataceae > Treponema_D. The sequence continues at coordinate 1,516 of CAVKBG010000053.1, read as the reverse complement.
TCTGAGCACAAGAACTTTTGCATTTGCTCCTGCGCGTTCAATTGCAAATTCAAATTTTCTTACAGTTCCGAAAAAAAGCGGACCGTCAATTTCATAGACAACTGCGCCTTCTGGAACTTCGATATTTTCTTCCAAAAATGAGTTTCCAGAAATTCCGCCTGCAATCGAATCCCGTTTGTTCTGAACTTCTGAAACATCTATCATTTTTTTTATGAAGAAGAATGCCGCGAATCCAAGACCAAATTCAATTGCAACTGTCAAGTCGATAAAAACCGTGATAAGGAAAGTCGCTGCCAAAACAAAGATGTCAGATTTTTGTCCTTTCAGCAAAGCCTTGACTGCCGGGAATCCTGCCATGTTCCAGGAAACATTTATCAGCACTGCGGAAAGCGCCGCCATCGGAATGTAGACTGCGTATTTTCCAAGAATCAGCATTATAAGAAGAAGCGTGATTGCGTGAATTATTCCAGCCACAGGAGTTTTTCCGCCGTTCTTTATATTTGTTGCGGTGCGCGCTATTGCTCCGGTTGCAGGAATTCCGCCGAAAATTGGAGACGCTATGTTTGCAATTCCTTGCGCGATAAGTTCTGTGTCCGAGTCGTGTTTTGTGCCTGTCATTCCGTCTGCGACAACTGCGCTCAAAAGACTTTCAATTGCTGCCAGAACTGCAATGGAAATTGAAGTTGGAAAAAGTGCAGTGATTGTTTCCACGCTGAACTGCGGAAGTGAAGGGTAAGGCAATGTTGAAGGTATGCTTCCGTAGCGAGAGCCGATTGTGTCTGTTTCAAGTCCGGCGTATTTTTTTAGAAGAATGCTTGCTGCTGTTGCGAGTATGATTACAATCAAGCTTCCAGGAATTTTTCCTGTGATTTTTTTGCAGAAGCGAGGCCATGCGAAAATTATTGCAAGACAAAGTGAAGCCATAATCAGCGAGTAATAATTTATGTGAGTTATGTTCATTGCGTAAGTTTCAATTTTGCCAACAAAGTTTCCCGGCATTTTTGAAAATCCTTCTGGGAAAACTGAAATTGAAAGTCCAAGAAAATCTCCGATTTGTCCTGTTGCAATTGTTACTGCAATTCCCGCAGTGAATCCTGTTACAATTGTGTACGGAATAAATTTTACAAGTCCGCCCATTTTAAATGCGCCGAGCATAATCAAAAGAATTCCTGCCATCACAGTTGCAGTTGCAAGCCCTGAATATCCGTACTTTGCGACAACGCCGTAAACAATTACTGCAAATGCTCCTGTCGGTCCTCCAATCTGAACACGGCTTCCGCCTAAAAGTGAAATAAAAAATCCTGCTACGATTGCTGTAAAAAGTCCGCGCTCCGGCTCTACTCCAGAAGCGATTGCAAAAGCTATTGCCAATGGAAGCGCAACAATGCCAACGATGATTCCAGCTGTAAGATCATTTAAAAATGTTTTTGACGAATACTTTTTTAATGTGTTAAAAATTTCTGGTTTGAACATAGTGGAAACATAATGATATTTTAAATGAAAAAAATCAATGGAA
>CAVKBG010000052.1:0-15610 GCA_963654755.1 Desulfovibrionaceae bacterium | reverse complement strand
ACTGAAAAGGTTCAACGAAAAAATCAAAACCGGCATTCAGCTTTAAAAGAAAAAAGGCTGTTTAAAATTTCATTGGGCAGCCTTTTCTAATTTTTATTCTATTATTTCTGCTTCGACTTCAGTTGGAGAAGATTTCCATTCTCTAAACGCAAAAATTATTCCAGAAATTAAAATCAGGATTCCGGCGGCTCTCACAAGTTTTACGCCAAAATCGGCAGGAAGTATAAAAAGCAAAACCGCAATAAAAATTGAGCAAAAGGCTTCGGTTAAAAATGGCGTAGAATTTTCAGTGCCGGCAACAAAAATAAATTCTGCAATCGCCGACAAAAGCAAAAACACAGCCTGAATATAAAGAAAAATCCGCACAATTTTTTGAATCATGCTGAAAAATGCGAACGGAAGAATTACCGCGAGAATTCCGACTAAAATTCCTGCGATGCTTTTTATGATTACAGCGCGCTCAAAGTAAGGCGAAAACGAAAATCTTTTCACTTTTAAAATAGAATTAATTCCGTTTACTATTGCGCCGATTCCAATCAGAATTACAATTGTCTCTATGCTCGTCTTTGGATTTATAACAGCCAAAAGTCCAACAACTGCACTTAAGATTCCTAAAAAAATTCTTGGATTCATACCCTCTCCTGATAAAAATATTATATATATTATACCATATTATTTATAATTTGCAAAATAGCAAAACTGCTTTTATAATAGAAGAATGATGTTTATTCAGAATCTTGTTGAATATTACGATGAGCTTTTTAAAGTTTCTGAAGCTCAAAAAAATTTATATACGGAATTGTGCGAAAATTTCAGTTCGCCTGTCAGATTCTTGAGAGTTTTTTGCGGCTCCGGACTTTTTGAAAGTTCTCTTTCCAAGCAAGGACACGATGTAACAGGAATTGAAAACTGCGAAGAGCTTTTGCATACAGCAAATTTGCGCCGAAGAAATCAATTGATGTCAATCCGTTTTTTTCAAATGGAAGCAGAAGACATGACGAAATTCTTGGGCAAAAATTTTTACAATGTTGTTTCTATTTTAAATAGCCGCTTGCTTTTTTTAGGCGGAAGGGAAAAAATCCGGCGGTTTTTCTTTGACTGCAAAAAACTCATGTCGCCAGACGGATTTCTTGTCATTCAGTGCATAAATTTTGAAAACAAAAAAGATGAAACATTTTTCCAGCTTAAATGCCGGGAAAGCATGAGAGCCAAACTTTTTTCTGAAATAATGACTGCTCAAGACAATTCCAAACTTTTTTCTATGAACCTTGAAACCGGCAACGGCAAGCTTCTTCCAATCGTAAAAGACATTCCGATTTATCCTTTGCTTCCTTCCGAAATTGAAAATTTTGCAGAAGACGCAGGATTTAAAAGCGCGGATTTTTTTGCTGACTTTGACAAATCCGAATTCACAGGAAACGAAGAGCAGTTTGTTGTGATTTTAAAAACAGAATGACATCCCCGTTTTAGAGAATGTCATTTTGTTTTTGAAAATTACTTAACTGTCATTCCATTGCTTGACAATAAGATTATCAGGCAATGAAAAAGTGTTAATTAAATTTTATTTCTGAAATTTAATTTTAACGTCGTAGCCTTCAGAAGTCCACTTTGGATCAATGTGCATATCCAAATCCGCATTGAGAGTAAGCGGCTTTGTAAACTTGTATGAGCGTTCTGTTTCTTCGCAGTCAAAAGAAATGCTTACACCAGAAGTGCTTGGGAGAATTTTAAAGTTGTCTACATTTGAATCGTCAAAAGTGAAAACTGTTTCTCCGCTGGAAGCCTTTGTAAGAATAATTTTTCCGTCTGCATTGAAAGTCCAGTTTGCATCCCAGTTTGAATCCTGCCAAGTTCCCTGAATGTCCTTCAAGTCAAGAGCGAACATTCCCGCTGTGCCCATAACAAGAGCCACCGCAATTGCAAAAATTTTTTTCATATTTCCTCCTATAATAAAAAAAATTATTTGTAAAATTTACATTGCCTTTTTCAGTATGCTTCCAAAATTCTTTAGGTAATCTATAAAAGAAATGTAAGCCAAAATTACGCAAACAACAAAAAATGCCTGGCCTATATGAAGTAAAAGTTTCATGTCTAAGTTCCAAGCTGAAGCAAGTTCTGTGCGAACCAAAGCTTCCTGTATGAGAGCCACAAAACACGAAGCCACATAAAATACAGTTTTTATTTTTCCGCCTTTTCTTGCCGCAATTGCAGTTCCTTGTTTTGCCGCAACCATTCTTAAAAAGTTCTGGCTGAATTCACGGTAAAGAATCAGAACATAGCAAACGACCGGCATATATCCAGAAAAAACAAAGCAGGTAAACATTGAAAGATGAAGAAAAACATCGGCAAAAGGATCGAACATTTTTCCAAAGTCGCTCACATCATTCAACTTGCGCGCATAGTGTCCGTCAAAATAATCTGTGAGCTCCGCAAAAGCAAGAAGTGGAATCGCAATGCAAATTGAAGCGATTGCAGCAGGACTTCCGTTTTCAAATCCAAGCCAGCCTGGAATGTTATATATTATAAAAATTATTGGCGCTAAAATAATTCTGGAAAGTGTGAATTTATTTGAAATTCTCATAATAAATTTATTATAGAAGATTTTTGCTGTTTTAGCAATAAATGTATTTTTCATGCTGAAAATCTGCGCCGTTTTTCGGTAATGACTTTTTGGCGGAATTTGAATATAGTAGGAAAAATATGGCGAAGAAATCTGTTGTTTACAAATGCTCAAAGTGCGGCTACACGCAACCTGCCTGGCTTGGAAGATGTCCTGAATGCGGCGAATGGAATTCCCTTGAAGAATGTGTTTTAGATTCAAATGCTCCAAAGTCGTCTTTAAAATCTGACGGAACAGTTTTAAAAGCAAAGCCAGTTCCAATGCAAAAAGTTTCGCAGCAAAGCAATTCGCGCATTTCAACTGGCAACGAGGAATTTGACCGTGTGCTTGGCGGCGGAGCTACAATACGCAGCGCAATTCTTGTTGGCGGTGAACCCGGAATCGGAAAATCAACGCTTCTTTTGCAGGCGGCGGCAACTCTTCTTCCCAAAGGAAAAATTCTTTACGTTAGCGGAGAAGAATCAGCAGGGCAAATAAAAAGCCGTGCGAACCGTTTAAATCTTGAGGCTGGCTCTCTGGAAATTTTATGCACAATGCGGCTTGAAGACATTCTTGATGCGCTTGACTCGCTGAATCCCCTGGTCGTCATCGTGGATTCAATTCAAACTGTTTATTCCGTGGAGGCAGGACTTGTGCCGGGAACTATAACTCAGCTAAAATATTGCAGCAACGAGCTGATTGGCTGGGTAAAAGAAAGAGACAGCGTTTTGTTTATGACCGCCCATGTTACAAAGGACGGAAATATTGCCGGACCAAAAAGCCTTGAGCACATGGTTGACACCGTTTTGTCTTTTGAGCGGACAAGCGATGAAGTTAGATTTCTGCGCGCACAAAAAAACAGATTCGGTTCTGTTGATGAACTTGGGCTTTTTGAAATGGATGAAAAAGGCCTCAAGTGCGTTTCAGATCCAAGCTCGCTTTTTATAACCCGAAGAAAAAAAGAAACTCCAGCTGGAATTGCCTGCGCCAGTGTTTTTGAAGGAAGCCGAGTTTTTATTGTTGAAATTCAGGCGTTGACTGTTCCTGCGAAGGCGGCTGTAAACCGAGTTTATTCAGAAAAAATTGATTCAGCAAGAGTGAGCAGAGTTGCCGCAGTTCTTGAAAAAAGACTCGGAATAAAATTCAGCGATCAGGATATTTATATAAATGTTGCAGGCGGAATAAGACTTTCGGAAAGCGCGATTGACGGAGCTTTGGCAGCGGCACTTTATTCAGCAAGAACGGACATTTCGCTCCCGGAAAAAACTGCGATTGTAGGAGAAATAAGCCTTGCCGGAGAAATCCGTCCTGTTACAAAGCAAAAGCAACGAATAAAAGCCGCAAAGGATCTTGGCTTCCAAAAATTTATTGTCCCTGAATCCGAAGCCGGAGCAACTCAGGTAGAAACTATAAAAGACCTTATAAAATGCCTTTTTATAGAAAGAAAATAGCCCGAATGCTGAGTTTTGATAAGAACAGTAATTTAAGTGTCATTCCCGTGCCACGACACTGCGATGTTTACGCAGTAAACTCGGTCAGGAATCTGTTGGAAATTTTCAATAGATTATCGGGTCAAGCCCGATAATGACATTAAATTATAAAACTCGAAATTAAGGGTAAATAAAAAATCCTCTAGTTTTACCTGAAGGATTTCTTTGCAATTATTAAGAACTAGAATTTTGCTTTTCTAAGTCTTACTTTTTCTATGTCTTCGCAGAAAAGCTCGCGCAAATCGTTAAGTCCCAAAGCCATCAAAGCCATTCGGTCAATTCCAATTCCCCAGGCAAGAACAGGAACATCAACGCCCATCGCCTTTGTAACTTCCGGTCTGAAAATTCCAGAACCGCCAAGCTCAAACCAGCCTAGTTTAGGATGCTTTATGTGAACTTCAATTGAAGGCTCTGTGAACGGGAAATAGCCCGGCACGTATTTTACGTCTGTTGCACCTGCAATTTCCACTGCAAACATTTCAAGGAATCCAAGAAGCGTCTTTAAATTTACTTCTTCGCCAAGAACAATTCCTTCTGTCTGATAAAAGTCGCTCAAGTGGGTTGCGTCAACTTTATCGTAACGGAAGCATCTTGCAATTCCAAAATATTTTCCAGGGATTTCTGCCTTGTGAAGCTGGTGCGCAGAAAGAACTGTTCCCTGGCTTCTCATAATCAGGCGGCGTGTAAATTCGTTGTCGAAGTTGTAGTTCCAGCCGCGGCTTCCTGTGTTTCCGCCGTTTCTGTGAACAGCCGCAACATTTGAAAGGTACGGTTCTTCAATTGATTTTGCGTGTGTCGGATATTTCAGTCTGTAAACATCGTGAATGTCGCGCGCCGCATGGAACTGAGGCATGAACAAAGCGTCTCCGTTCCAGAATTCAGTTTCTACAAGCGGACCGTCAAATTCCTGAAATCCGAGCGAGCAAAGCTTGTCCTTTACTGACTCCAAAAACTGAACGTAAGGATTTGTGCGCCCCGGAATTATTCGTGCTGGCGGAATTGAAATATTGTATCCGCGGAAAGTTCCTTTTTTCCATTCGCCGGAAGCAAGCATTGACGGAGTTATTTCTCCAATTTCATTTCCTGTGATTCCTGAATTCCTAAGCGCATCAGCCACGCCTTTAAATGCTTCTGTAAGTTTATAAATTACAGTTTCGCGCTCAATAGTTTTAAATGGCGTTTCTGAAATTCCGCGTTTCTTTGTAAGTCCGCCCATTATTTCAATTTCGGACTTTGTAAGATTTGCGGCATCAAGCTGGCAGTTTTCAGTTTCGGAAGCTTTTTTGATAAGCGATTTTGCAACTGCGAATCTTTCTGGAAGCGGCGCTCCTGTGTATTCAGCTTTTTTTTCTGCGTTCATGGCAAGAACGTTGTCTTTGCTAAGCGAACCGAATGCCGAGCCAACATCTTTGTTTTCAATTCCAAGGGCAGTTGCAATTTCCGGCAGACGCTTCGGACCGTTTTCTTTCAAATAAGAAACGATTCTTTCTTCTGCAAAACCGTCTTTAAAAATCTTTCTGCCAAAATCTGTAAGCTCAAAATATGTGTGCGGAGTGCGGGAAGTTTCTGCCAAAAGTTTTTTTCCGGCAAGCCAGCTGAACGCCTGATTTGCGTGGCCTTCCTTGTATCCCAATTCAGTCTGAAGCCTTGTTGAAGTAAGCTCGTCTTTTAAGCTGTAGTGAAGAAGAACTTTTGTTTCAAGCGGATGAAGATTTTTAATTAAAGTTTTTAAGTCTGCCAATTTTATATGCACCAAAAAATTCCGGCTGCAAAACCTGTACTGCAAACCGGAGCAAAATGAAAATCACCTAACAGGCAAGTGAAAATAACTGTTCAGCAAAAATTATTTTGTAAAGATAACTTTTGAAGTGTATGTTGCCATTCTTACGCCTTTGTCATCTTTAAAATATTTTTTTCTGTCTTTCTGAGCGTAAGTATAATGCTTGAACTGATTCTGCACAGCAAAATCCTCGTAAACTGCAATTGCAACATTCATCGCTTCACCTAAATCAAAGCTAGACTGCATACAAGTATAAGTGAAAATAACTTCACCAGTGAGCGGAGTAAATTCAAGCTGAAGAGTTACGCTCTTAGCCTTTGGATGCAAGCTTGAATATTTGTCTTCTATAGGAAGAATTCTTGTCTTTGTATCCGCATAGCTATTTGCGGCTTCCAATGGATCTAAAGCCATTTTAGTTTCTAATGATTCTTCCTGCTGCGCAAAAACTGTTCCTGCTGCAAGCATAATTGCTGTTGCCAATATAAATATCTTTTTCATGCGATACCTCCTTTCAAGTAGCGTCAATAGTAAGTATACGGAACTATTCTATCAGTTTCCAAGAAAAAATCAAGGTCAACTTCGTAGCGTCCGTTTTTTATGAAAATTCTTGGGTCGCGGATTAAAAGCAAAGTCCCGGAAATTTCCTTGGGCTTGTTTTTTTCCATTGTGCGCCAATATTCTCTTACTGCATTTTTCGCCGCGTTGCTGCACGCTTGTTTTATTCCTTCAAATCCGTCTTGAACAGAAGCTGAGCCAGTGCCTTTTACTTTTGGGTGAATTATGGAAGTCCATCTTTTGTATTCAAGCTGCTGGGCTGAAGTTCTGTCGCAGTAAACCCAGCTTAAAAGTTTTCCGTCTTTTGGAACTGGATTGTGATATTCAAGGCGATTTATAGAAGAATCAAATTTTCTAACTTCGGAAAATTCCCAGTATTCCTGAACTCCGCGTTTTTTGTCATAAGGCGTGTAGTCAAAATTCCAGCCGTACAAAAGTCCTTCCATTAAAAAAGGCGCAACTTGCTTTGTCCTCTCAATTGCGAATCCGTAAAGTTTTTCAAAGTCGGATTTTTCTTCCTGCTTAGAATTTTTTTGCTCTTGAACCGAATTTTCTTCTTCAAATTTTCCGGGGAAAGAATCCAGTTCCGCCCAAACTTGAATTCTAATCTGCTCATTCTGTAATGGAGCTTGGGAAAAAATATTTACGCTAAATAAAAACAGAACGCAAAAAAAAAGCGGCTTTTTTATCTCCATGCGTCTTTCCATACTTTTAAAGGATGAATTCCCATTCTTGCAATAAAGTAAATCCAAGCGACAGCGAATCCTGCCAAATGCGCAAGATGTGCAATTCCTGAACCGCCTGAAATTTGGCTTATAATTTCAATCAGCGCATAAACAAAAACAAGCAGCGGTGCAGCCACTGGAATTATTCCCCAAATATAAATTACATTCCGCGGAAAAATAACGGCATAGGCAAAAAGCAGCGCATAAACAGCTCCGCTCGCGCCCACAAGAAGAACAGTGATTCCAAGAAAATGATATAAAACCGTAGAAATAATTCCGTCAAGAATTCCGCACAAAAAATAAAAAAGCAGAAATTCCTTAGAACCAACAGCGCGTTCCACGGAAATTCCAAAGAAAAACAAAGCCAGCATATTAAAAAGAATGTGGCTCCAGCCTGAATGCACAAAAAGATAAGTGAGCGGCTGCCAATAATAATGAAGCAAAATTCCAAAATACGACATTCCAAGATAAATTTGAAGCCGTGGAAAAATCATTGTCAGAAAAAAGACAATCAGATTTAAAGCAATTATTATAGAGGTTGCGTTAAAAAAAGTGTAGCGGAAAGGTTTTCTGATTATATTCATGAATTTATTTTTTCTACAGCGGATTCTGTTTCTTTTGCGGAATTTTCATTTTGAGAAGAAGGATCAAAAACTGTAACTCTATTTCTTCCAGTTCTTTTAGAAACATAAAGAGCTTTGTCTGCCTGGTCTACTAAAATTTTTGCAGAGCGCACAGGATTTGTTTCCACATTGAAAACAGAAATTCCGCCGGAAATTGTAATCTGCATATTGTGGCCTTCATAGAAAACTGTTGTCTGCTCAATCCGTTTTCTTATGCGTTCCGCAACAAGCATCGCCTCGTCTTTTCCTGCGTTGCACAAAAGAACTGTAAATTCTTCTCCGCCGTATCTTGAAGCAAGGTCGCCTTCCCTGATGCTGTCGCTTATAATTTCAGCAACTTTTTTTAGAACATAATCTCCGCAGGCGTGCCCGTAAGTATCGTTGAACTTCTTAAAGAAATCAATGTCAAACATTATAACGCTTAATGTCTGCTCGTGGGAAAACGCTGAATCAAGCTTGTCTTCAAGAATATTATAAAAGTAAAATTTAAGACGAAGCTTTGTCATCATGTCGGTTGTAGACTGGTCAATCAAAGACGCATTATGAACAGCAACCGAAGCAAGAGAAGCAATTGTCTGAATTTCGTTTCTTTCGTAAGTTGTGTAGTCAGCGGAAAGATTCTCCACAAAAATCCGCTCGCCCATAACAAGAATTCCGTTCAAGTGATTTTTCAGCATAAGCGGAACTATCAGCGACGGATTCAGCGATTCTATAACTTTTATTTCTTGAGATTCCGGGAATTTTTCAGAAAGCTCATGTAAGGCAAAAACATTTGAAGAACTGGACAAAAATTCAATAAGCGGAGAATCTATGCTGATTTTGTATTCGATTGTGGGATCTATTGCGATTCCCGAATAATTTTCTGAAAGCTTAAAATATTCGCTGCCAAATTCTTCTGAAATAAAAAGCCCCGCACCTGTAACGCGCATCTGAGCCATCGCAACATAAAGAATCGATTCAATAAGCGGGGAAAATTCGATTGTTGAACAAAATGACTTTGAAATTTCAAGCATCTGCTGTAAATCGTAAATATGCTTTTCAAACTCGGCAATGACTTGCTTTTCTTTTGCCGCTGGAGTTTGAGTCTTTGCAGAAACCGCTTTCTTTTTAGCCATTTTATTTCTTCTCTATATTTCCGATTATAACATAATTCTTCATTATTTCAAGAAAAACTTTCCACTGGCCGTTTTGATTTTCCATGCAGTCAGAATTGTCTCTGTTTCTTGAAGAAATCATCAGAACCTTTAAATTCGTTATAACTTCGGAACTTGGTTTTTTGGATTCGATAAGAATATCGTTTATTTTTTTGTAAAGCTGAAAAACATTCGTCGTTTCTGTCTGAATCAGTTCTTTTGCCTGCCTGTTGATTCTGTCGATGAGGTTTTTCAGCGTTGATTCAAATGTCGCGTCTTTGTGGCTATCTCTTATGAGCGAAGTGATGTTTGTTTCGTCGAATTCATTTCCGCGTGTAAATTTTGACTCAAATGCGTTTATTCGTTCAAGGGAATCGTTGCAAGTGAACACGGAAGACGAAAATTCAGACTTGTATGCAGGATTATTGAAAAAACCTTCTATTACAATGTCATTTAAAAGCGGCTTTACGTGCTCTTCATAAAAAACTGAAATAAAATTCTTTAAAAGCTGAAGCGGCGTAATCCAAGCAAAAGAAAACGGCGTGCTTTGCCTAAGCTGAAAATCTAAATCCTTACTGTAGCCTTGAACTGCGACAAGCGGCGCACCTCCGAAAATTTGCTTTATTTCATTGTTTATTGCCGCGTCTTGAATTTCGCCTTTTAAGCGGGCTTCGTCTGTGCGGAATCTTGTTTCAAGATATTCTGCGTATTTTTGCCGTGAATTTCCGTTGTAAACTGCGCGCTCTGGAACAAGCTCGTAGTTTTTCTTTGAAATTCTAATCATGCACGAAAGAATTTCCTTGGTAAAAATGTGCTTTACAATGTACTGAATTTTCTTGAAATTTTCTTTTAAGCTTTGAAGTTCCCTGTCCGAAATTTTTCCGCCTTTCTTCAGTCTGAAAAGAGCAAGAACCGCATTGTAAAGCGAATTTGTAATATCCATTTCGGCAATGACAAAATACAAGTCAAGCAAAGAATTTTCCAGCAATTCAATTGGCACAGGCTGAAATTCCGGCGAATAAGAATCTTTTGTGCTGTAGCTAGGATCAAAAAGTTTAAGGGCGGTTATGTAGCTAAATTTGCAAATGTCATTAAGCTGCTTTATTTTGTCCAAAGTTTCTTCAATTTTTACAAACGCAGGAGAATTCAGTTCCTTTTCAACTTTTTCAAGCTGCCTGTGCTCGCTTTCAAAATGCCGGATGAGCGACTGGGCTTCCATTGCGCTTTTTTTTCTATTTTCATAAGAAAGAAGATTTTCAAGAATTTCTCGGGCTTCGTTGTCAAATCCGGTGAAAATAAGCTGCTCTTCAAAATGCCGGCTTGTGTCCAAATCTGTGGAACAATAAGTTTCTGAAAGAATGTCAAAAATTGGAGTTGTATTTACAAAAAGCACGCGCAAGGCTTCCGCAAAGTCTGGCATGACAAGTCCGTTTTTGTAAAGTCCTGGCGCAAGACTTTTCAGTTCGGATTCAATTTTTCTAACTGCCTGTCTTTGGAGGCTTTCTGGTGATGTAGGAGAAAATATTGTTTTGAAAAACTCTGCAATTATTTGAAAAAGCCCCATAATAGATTATTTTATGGATAAACAAGGATTTGTTCAAGTGCAGTAAAAATGCGTTTTGCGCAATTGTTTTCACAAAAACTGCTGGAAAAGTTCTTCGTAGTCTTTTATAGAAACGGAATTTACGATTTTTTCTCTTAGCCTTGCGCCGCCTTTTATACCTGAGCTGTACGCGCAGAATTTTTTTCTCATCAGCATGCAGGCGGCTCGTTCTCCGTGCTCCGCGACATTCATTTTAAGTTCGCGAAGTCCTGCTTCAAGTCGTTCTTTTGGAGTTTCTGTTTCGTATTTTCCTTCTGTAAGAAACTGTTTTGTCCTTCTGAATAAAAACGGATCTCCCATTGCGCCTCTTGCAAACATCACGGCATCTACGCCAGTTTGCTCAAGCATGAGTTTTGCGGTTTCCGGGCTGAATGCGTCTCCGCTTCCAAAAACAGGAATTCTTTTTGCAACAAATTCAACCAGCTGCTTTTGAATTTTCCAGTCGGCTTTTCCTGAATAGCCTTGGGCTTTTGTGCGCGCGTGAATTGTTATTGCGTCCGCTCTGGCTTTTAAAGCTGCGTCTGCGCATTCTTTCCAAGTTATATTAGAGGAATCCCAGCCGCTGCGGATTTTTATTGTTACAGGAACATTGCCGCGTTCTGGATGCAAAGAAGTGTATTCTATAGAAGATTCTTTAACGGATTTTACTATTGAATAAAGACGTTCCGGCTCTTTTGTAAGCACGCTGCCTGCTCCGGTTTTTGTTATCTTGGGAACAGGACAGCCGCCGTTTATGTCTATGCAGTCGCAATCTGTTTTTTCAAGGACGATTTTTGCAGCTTCTGCCATTGTCTGCGCATTTCCGCCGAAAATCTGAACACAGTAAAATTTTTCATTCGGGGCACGGCGCATAAGAAGCTCGGTTTTTTTATTTCCGCGCACAAGAGCTTCCGCAGAAACCATTTCCGTGGTGCAAAGAGAAGCTCCGTATTCAACACAAAGCGAACGGAACGCCATGTCGCTGTAGCCTGCAATAGGGGCTAAAAAGAGATTTCCGTCTAAATGAAGAGTTCCAATGTTTACTGGATGATAAAGGCTCATTCTTCCGGCAAGTTAAAGACTTTGCAGCTGTTTGTCCAAAGCTGGGCAGAAAGTTTTTCCAAGTCAGTTTCAAGCATTTCAGCCAAAAATCTTGCAGTGGAAGGCAAATATGCCGGCATTGTCCTTTTTCGCTCGCGGAATTCAGCCGGAATCATAAAAGGACTTTCTGTTTCCAAAAGAATTCTGTCTAGCGGAATATTAAGAACTGTTTCGTGCAGATTGCGGGCGTTTCTGTAAGTCAAATTTCCTGCAAAAGAAAAATAGACATTCATTCCTGCGTCAAGGCACTTTTTTGCGTAAGGAGCATCTTCGCTGTAGCAATGGAAAATCGCGCCTTTTTCCGGCAGCCTGTCCTGAAGAATTTCAAAAATGTCTTTTCCTGCGTCGCGGTTGTGAATTATTACTGGAAGATTGTGCTTTTGTGCAAGTTCAAGCTGAGTTATAAAAAGCTCAATCTGGCGGCGTTTGTCTCCGTACTGCTTAAAATAGTCAAGTCCAGTTTCTCCGATTGCAACAACATTCGGAAGCGAAACACTTTCTTCTATTATCTTAATCCAATCTGCGCCAGGATTATTTACTTCCGACGGACCGACTCCAACCGCATGGTAAACGCCTTTCTGCGACTTTAGGAACGCATATTCTTTTTTGAAGTCGAGAATGCTGTTGTTTATGCTTATAATTCTTGTAACGCCGGCTTGTTTTGCCTGCTGAATAACGCTAATCTGTCTTACAGGGTCGTCATAAATCAACCCTATATGGGCGTGAGTATCAAAAAACTGCATGGCTTTTCCTTAAAAACTTGAAAGACTTTTCTAAAGAAGATTCCCTAGAAAATTTTAATATTTTTTAATTAACTATCCGATATATTACTAATAAGATAACATAGGAACGCTTTGAAGTCAAACATAATTTGCCTTTGCCGGGTCAGTCCGTTTGACAGCATAGCCGCCCTTTGATATACTGTTTGTTCGGTAATTCGGAAGTAGTTTTAAAAGTCAAGTTTTAAAGCTTGCTTGTTATTTTCTGAATAAAGTTTTTTACGGAGATTTTTGTGGCGCACTCTCGCAAATACAAGAGATTAGAAAAAAATATAGTTTCCCGTATTATGCATGCCTTTAGACTTTTTTTTGTTTCTATAGGCAAGATTTGCGCAAATGTCGTAAAATTCTTTGACGGAAAACTCACTTTGATGATTGTTCCGCATTCGCAGGGAAAAGTTTTCAGCGTGCAGACAAATGTTTTTGCGCTTGTACTTGGAATCATCCTTGCGATTGGAATTACAGGCTCATTTGTTTATTTTAATCAGAAAAATGCTTCTTCCGGACTTGAAATTTCACGGCTTAGGGATGAAAACAGAGAAACTCTTGCAAGCCTTGATGAGCTTAGGGACGAAAACAACAATCTTCTTCAGACTGCAAAAAAATTCCAGTCAACTTTAAGCCAGTCCCTTTCGCTTTTGGGAATAAACCAGAATACAGGAACTTCAAAATCAGCCGGAAGAAATTCAGACCTTTCATCTTTGTTTGACACGCAGGACATAACTTCAGGCTCTTTAAAGGAAACTTCCGATATAAAACAGCTTACGGCTTATTTGGAAAGCGCAGTTCGTCCAGTTGAGCAGATTGGAAAAATGCTTGAAAACCAAGGCGCGCTTTTTTCTGACATTCCGAATGTATGGCCTGTAAAAAATGGAATCGGACATATTTCCATGGAATTTGGACAGAACCAGCATCCGATTACACAGCAATGGTACATTCATAAAGGTCTTGACTTTAGTACTTGGAGGCAAGGAGATCCTGTTATTGCCACTGCCAACGGTCAGGTTGTTACAGTCACTTACGATGACAGCTTTGGTCTTTATGTAATAATCAAGCACAAGCATGGAATTTATACACGCTATGCGCATCTTGGCACAACCCGCGTGCGGAAAGGCGACATGGTTGCCCAGCGTCAGATAATTGGAACAATCGGAAACACAGGAATCACAACAGGACCGCATCTTCATTACGAAGTCCACATCGGTTCAGACGTAGTAGATCCTGCAAAATACATCAACGTAAAATAATATGGCAATTTTTAACGACAATATTTCCATTAATAGCATCCTTGGCGCAGGCTCTTCTGTAAAAGGCGATGTCAAGATAAACGGATTTGCTCGTATTGACGGCGATATTGACGGAAACATAGAAGCCACAGGAAATGTTATAATCGGCGAAAATGCCAGAATCCGCGGAAACATAAAAGCAAAATCAATAACGGTCATAGGCGGAATTGTTCTTGGCGACATTGTTGCGCCGGACTTTATAAAGCTTCTTTCCTCAAGCCTTGTAATTGGAGATTTGCAGACAAAAAAACTTGTTTCGGAAGAAAATGTTGTTCTGCACGGCCACTGCATTTCACTTTCAGACAGCGCGGAATTCGCATCCGCAGTTTCACGGCAGGAAAACATGAAGGCAATTTCTTCAATGTCCATAAGGATTTAAAATGGAAGTTGAAGGCACATCTTCAAGCCTGTATTTTTCCGCGGCGGCTTCCATTGCAAACGCTCAGGCTCAAAAAGCCCAAAAAGACGAAAAATCCCAGAAAACAGACAAAACAAGGCGGAAACTTTTTTCCAGCGCAATGGAAAAGGCTCGGGAAGAATTCGCTCTGCAAAAGGACGGATTTCCAAAAGAAATTGCGGGACTGGACACGGAAGATGCGGCAATCTACTTAAAAGATCAGGCTGACATGGCGGCGGATCGCCTCAAGGAAAAGCAAACTCCTGAAGAATTCGCTGACTACAGAAAAAAAGTGTCGCAGTTTTTAAGATACCTTGCAAAAAACAACTTTGAAGTAAAAAAAAGAGAACGGCGCGGATTCACAAGAAAAGGAAAGCCGCTTGATCCGCAGTTTAAGATTGTAGTTATAAATCAGAAACTGGATGAAATGGCAAAGTGGCTTTTAAGTTCGCACAAGGAAGCTTTTTCAATGCTTGCCAGAGTAAACGAAATCAGCGGCCTGCTTGTAGACCTTATGGCGTCATAATTGATAAACTAAAAGAACTGGAGCTTTTATGTCTGATATTTTTGAAAACGATATATATGAAGAAAATGAAGATCTTGCCTCTCTTGAAGACTCGCAGGAATCTGAAAACACCGACTCAAGAAATTTTGTTTTTCCAAAGGAACTTTACAAGCTTAAGCTGGTTTATTCATTTGAAGGAATTTACGCAACGTTTCCTACCGGCAAGCTGAATGACGGCGACAAAGTAATTGTTCCCACCCGCTACGGACTTGATCTTGCAGAAAACCTTGGGATTTCAAAAGTTCCCGTTGGAATAAAACCCGGAGATGTTGTGCAGATTGCGCGCAAGGCAAACAATGACGACCTTGAAAAGGCTTCTTCACTTGCGGAAACTGAAAAGTCTGCATTCAAAGTATTCCGCGAAAAAGTTGAGCATCACCATTTGGATATGAAGCTTATTTCCGTTCATTTTCTTGTGGGCGAACAAAAAGCCTTGTTCTTCTTTTCCAGCGACAACCGTGTTGACTTCCGCGAGCTTGTAAAAGACCTTGTTTCAATCTTTAAAATGCGAATTGAACTGCGCCAGATTGGAGTGCGCGACGAATGCCGAATCACTGGAGGACTTGGCGTGTGCGGACGGCCTTACTGCTGCAACAGCATAAGCGACAAGCTACGGCCAGTAAGCATAAAAATGGCAAAAGAACAAAATCTAAGCCTGAATTCCATGAAAATCAGCGGACAGTGCGGACGACTTTTGTGCTGCCTAAGCTATGAGTACGACTGGTATTCCGAGGCACGCAAAAAACTTCCGAACGAAGGCATAAAGCTTTTTTACGACGACACAAATTTCCGCGTAATCGAAGTGAACCCAATAACTTCCATGGTAAAAATGCTTGGCGAGGACGGTCGCGTAATCGAAGTGAACGCAAAACGCTTTGTCCGCGAAGGCAACAGATGGAAAATCGGAAACTAAAAAACTGATTCATTTCAGCTGAAAACGTGCATTTTTTGATAATTTTCTGCAATAAAATATGCGGAGGATTTATGAATAAAAT
>CAVKBG010000051.1:0-15672 GCA_963654755.1 Desulfovibrionaceae bacterium | reverse complement strand
CATATTTAAATGAAACTTTTTTCAGCTCGTCAATCGCTTTTTTTCTGGACAAAGATTTTTTATATCCGTCCTGATGCACAAGCGAAACGTAATCTTCCGTCAAATGAATAAGCCGCGCCACATAAGGAATTTCATCTCCATTCAAGCCATCTGGAAATCCTGTTCCATTTTGATTTTCATGATGAAAAAACGCCGCTTCCCAAAATATGTTTTTATATTCATAAGGAACAAAATCAAGCTGAAAAAGTCCTCTTGCAACATGAGTGCGCAAAAAAATTTCTTCCTTTCTGCTTAAAACTTCCGAATGAAAAAGCGACTGCTTGAATTCCAAATATCCAGCATCATAAACCATCGATGCCGCATAAAAAAGAATTCGCTCCAAAGGCTCCTTGTCTTTTAAAAGACTGTAGACAATCATGCTGACTTTTTTTGAATTTGATTTTCTGTTTGTATAAGAATCAATTACAGAGCCAAGAACAACGCATTGTCGCACAAGACTAAAAAGTTTTTTTCTAAGCTCAGGCTCAATTTTTTCCAAGTCTTTTGAAACAGGAAGATTCTTTAAATATCTTTTTGCTGAAATTCTTCTTTTAAAATGAAGGGCAAGAGCAAAAATAATAAAAGCAAATAACGCGCAAATAGAAATTAAAAAAGCCGCCTTCACTAAAAACAAAACAAGTGATGTAGGAATTCCCGGAATCAGCTCCTGAATAAAAGGAATAATTTCTGTCAGAACATCGTCATTTTCGCCCATTCAAAAGATTCTACCATGCGCAAAGCGAATTTTCAACAAAACAAAAATGCCGCCTGCCTAGCAAAAATTTCACTGGGCAAACAGCATTAAAAATTTCCTAATTGAAATTCATCAAATTAGAAAGAATAACTCCAAGAAAGTGGAATTGAAATAAATGAATCACCGTCGCAAGTTTCATAGTTCAAGCCGGCAGAGAATGTGTGGTTTCCGAAAGTATATGAAACATTAGGATTTACACCGATTACAGGTTCTGCGCCGTCTGAAGATTTGTCGAACAAGAATTTTCCTGTAACATCTGCGCTCAAAGATTCTGAAAGCTCGTAGCCTACGCAAGCCGCAAAGTACATATCGTACTCTGAATTTTTGTCATCTGTGTTGAAAAGTGTTTCCGCAGTAAAGCTCAATGCGTCAAGAGAATATTCAACAGAAACATTGAAAAGGCTTTTTCCGAATACGCCGAAATCTTCAGAAATACTCAAATCTTCAATTCCAGAAGTATAAGCTTTTCCAACAACTTCATCATCTTCTACAATATCTTCCTGTGATTTGCTATAAGCATAACCTGCGCGGATTACAAAATCCTGTTCAGCAAGAGGCTTTACCATTGCATAAACACCAAAGCCGCGGTTGTCGCTGTCTGCAACGTTAGAAACTGCCGCTCCAATTGTGAACATTTCTTCAAAAGCATATTCTGCGCCGAATCCAATGTTGAGATTTACAGTGTCATCATTTTCATCTTTGCTAGTGAAATAATTTACGTCGTCCTCGCCGCCAAACGGAACTGTAACTGCAAGCTTAAGACCTTCAATTGGTGTTACAGCAACTGTGAATCCTTCTGAGCCAAGATTTCCCAAAGCAACATTGTCATCGTAAATCGGGAGGTAAGAACCTTCAAGCCAAACATCTTCATGGAATCCAAGGGCAACCATTTCAACTGGGCGGTATTCAACGAACCAGCTTACATCGTCCCAAGCAAAACCAAAATTCTTGTCGTTCCAGTCGTCAAGAATAAAAGTAACATCAAGCTCTGCGTCTACTTTTTCTGAAGTGAAAGTCGCAACAACATTTTCTTCAAGTCCGGCAAAATCTTTTGTTGTTTCATCTTCGCCGTCGTTGTAAACTTTTCCCTTTCTGATTGCTGTAACGTCAGAAGAAAGTTCATTTGTGAATTCCACAGTCTGTGCAAATGCGGAAACAGAAAGCAAAGCGGCTGCGGCAAGAGCAACAGCACCCTTAAAATTGATTTTCATAGATACTCCTCGAACAAAAGTTAACCAAAGCTAAATATTATTAGTCAAATCTAACTTTTGTTTACGAAGACTAACTTAAACAAAATCAGTTATTTTGTCAATCTGAATTTTCAACAAAATTATTTTTTCCAGCCGTCGTATTTTTCGCATTCAAGAATTTTTTTTGCGTTTGCCACACGTTCCGCGGAAGGACTTTCTGTGTCCTTTAAAACATAGTCAATGCCAAGGTCTTTGTATTTCATTGCGCCAAGTCCGTGGTAAGGAAGAATTTCCACACGCTGAACATTCGAAAGTGTGCGGATAAAATCTCTTGTGCGCAAAAGATATTCATCGTTGTCTGTAATGCCCGGAACAAGAACATGGCGAATCCAAATTGGCTTTTTAATTTCGTCCAAATAGCGGAACATCTCGATTATATTTTTTCCAGTGCGGCCGGTAAGCTTTATGTGCTCCTCTTCATCAATATGCTTAATGTCCATCAAAAGAGTGTCCGTAACTTCCATAAGCTTTTTGAATTTTTCAAACCATTCGCCTTCTTTTGTAAACGGACCGCCAGCAGTGTCGATGCAAGTGTTAACGCCTTTTTCCTTTGCCTTTGTAAAAAGCTCAAGCAAAAAATCAAGCTGCATTAAAGGCTCTCCGCCAGAAACCGTGATTCCGCCTTTTGCGCCCCAGTAAGCCCGGCAGCTCAAAGCTTCATTTAAAAGCTCGTCCGCAGTATAAAGCTTGCCTTTTGCCATGTCCCAAGTGTCCGGGTTGTGGCAATATTTGCATCTTAAAGGGCAGCCTGAAAAAAAGATTATAAAACGAACGCCAGGTCCGTCCACAGAACCAAAAGATTCCAGCTGATGAATATATCCCTGCATAAAAATTCCTTGCTGATAAAAAGTGTGTATTTACAAGGTTAAATGTCGAATTTTATATTTTACTGTCATTATCGGGCTTGACCCGATAATCTGTTGAAAATTTACAGTAGATTCCCATGTCATAGCACGGGAATGACAGTTAAGTAGCTATTTTTAGCAAAATTCGATATTCAATCTACAAAATAATTTAACACTTCTTTTTGGAAAAAAAAAGCCCCGCAGGAATTCCCACGGAGCTGAAAATTATTCAGTGAAAACACCTTCCCTAGTTAATACAAAAGGACATACAGAATTAGGAGTAGACATTTTATAATTAAAATAATCATCATTAGAATATGGATGCGCTTTATAAATTCTAAAATCGAACTCAAATGCTGGACATTTTGCTTTTATTGTTCCAACTGTTGTAGAGTCGCCAGTATATGTTCCTGACAAATGTTCATAAGTTATGCCACTAACAGAACGTGTTGATTTAAATGTGTTATCATCATAAAAATAAAAAACATAGCGATTAGAGCTGTAATCATTTGAAGCCCAAGTTGTTACAACGCTTGGCTCGTCATCATCATCGTCGTCATCATTTTTGCAGCCTACAAATGCAAGCGCAAGAACCATAGCAGCCAATACAGCCGAAATTTTAGCAAACTTTCTCATAAGTTTACTCCTTGTAAAAATAGATTTCGCTGAAAAAATTCAGCAGCCTCCATTGTACCCCCCCCGGGATTTGTCAAGTACTTTTATAAATTTTTGTTAATTTTTTTTCACATTTTTACGCCTATCCCGATTTATAGACTGAAAAAAAACGATGTAGTATGATGAACCCATGGAAATACCAAAAACGCCGGATTATGCAGTTCTGAGCAGCTGCGGAAAATACACATCATTCACTTTTAAAAACCACAGCATAAGATTCAGAACCTCAGCCGCGCTGAAAAAATACACAGAAATCAAGAAATGGGATTCAGGCTATTTGGTTGTAACTGCGGACTACAAAAAACTCGGTCTCACGGAAGAATACATCGACCTGATTCCAATTTTGAAAGATTTGCATTTTAATGAAAAAGAATTTCTAGCCCCGATAAAGGAAGTGAAAATTGAATACTGAAAAAATCAAGGAACTGGCAGACAACGCGGAAGTAATCATCTGCGGATACGCATTCTCAAAATGCGAAAACGGCATTTCAGTTTTAAATCTAAATGCACCCGACCATGCCGCAGTTTTTTCAAACGAAGGAGAAATGCTTGAAACCAGCATGGACAACATAGAACTTTCAATAGTCCGGGACTATCTTGAAAAAAGCAAAAAATACATGGAATGTGAAAATGCCTAAATATTTTGAATTCAAAGTCTGCGGATATTATCTATACTTCACCGCAAAATGCATTGTTGAAGCATTTCATGTTCACGCAAGCGACTCAAAACTTACAGAAGAAGGAGCTGCTAAATTTTTCGTCAGAGAAGACGGCTCAACATTGATACAGAAAAAAGGAACTCTTAATAACAAAGAAATCCGAAAAATACAAGAGTTCATAAAAGACAATTACAAAGATATGTACAAGACTTGGGCTATTTTGAGCGAAAACGGATTCTACAAAAAATAAAACCAAAAAAGGAACAAAATATGAAATTCATTTCGTGGAATGTGAACGGACTTCGCGCCGTGATGGGAAAAAACTTTATGGAAGCGTTCGGCTCGCTCGACGCGGATTTTTTCTGCCTGCAAGAGACAAAGCTTCAGGCAGGGCAGATTCAGATGGAACTCCCGGGCTATCACCAGTTCTGGAACTACGCCGAAAAAAAAGGATATTCAGGAACTGCGATTTTCACAAAGCACGAGCCGCTTTCTCAAAGCTACGGAATCGGAATCGCTGAGCACGACACGGAAGGCCGCGTAATCACTCTTGAATACGAGAAATTTTTCCTTGTGACGGTCTACACACCGAATTCTCAGGACGAACTTAAACGCCTTGAATACAGAATGAAATGGGAAGACGACTTCCGCGCCTATCTTAAAACGCTCGCCCAAAAAAAAGGCGTGATTGTCTGCGGAGACATGAACGTTGCCCACGAGGAAATCGACATCAAAAATCCAAAGACGAACCGGCGGAACGCAGGGTTCACTGACGAGGAGCGCGGAAAAATGACCGAGCTGCTTTCATCAGGATTCACAGACAGCTTCCGCCATTTCTACCCGGATACCGCCGAAGTCTACAGCTGGTGGTCGTACAGATTCCACGCCCGCGAACGCAACACAGGCTGGCGAATCGACTATTTTCTAGTTTCAGACAGCATAAAAGACAAGATGACCGGCGCGAAAATCCACACGGAGATTCTTGGAAGCGACCACTGCCCTGTTGAGCTGGACCTGGAGGTTTAGAGAAATACTATGAAAAAATTCAGTTTTATTTTTTTAGCCGCGCTTCTTGTTTCATGCGCATCTGTTCCAAGCAATATCGAGCAATCTTTAAACCATTCTTTTAAAGACGGAATATACTATTACACCTATGAACGTACAATGGAAAGCCACGATTTCATTTCACCAGAAATAGAATACAACATAAACATAGACAGAAAAGGATATGGACAAGCTGTATTCGTAAAGAAATCACAGTTCTTTGAGCCTGAACTAAATTTTACCATACAAGTAAACGACGACTTGACTTTATCAAGCCCGGACAATCCTTCGCTAAACGGATATGCAGAAAAAGACGGAAGAATTCATTTCCGTATGTTAATCAAAGAAAACGGCACAACTTACCTTTTGACACAACACTGCGTTCTTCTTTGGCACGGAACAGGAGCAGAATCCCTATTCAGTTCCTATGATGGAAAATACAAACTTAAAGACAAATCGGGAAGCGAAATAGAAATAGAAGTTGCAAAAGGTGTTTACAAAGGAGGATTCACAGGAGTTATAAACGCCGACGGAACATTTTATAACGGATACAACCAGACAATAAAAATTTCCATGGGGCAAATGGTAACTTCAAACACATCGATAGAATCCGAATCAAGAGGTGTTTTTTCACCGGGCGGAGGACTTGACCTGAAAACTTTAACAACAACAGGCAGCGGATACGGAAGCAGTCAAAATCAGAATATATTCTCCACTGTAAATTCTATTTCAGCTCATACAGAAACCGCGCAGTCAGTGCTTTGGAAACCTGCAAAAACAGGATACGAAATATATTATCCAGATAAAAATATTCCCGAATGGTATGATTTTGGAATAAAAAAGGACAATGATTATTATTATGCCTGCGGAACAAAACAAAAAGGCGACAAAGAAACTGCCGTTCAGCTTGCAAAAATTTATGCATTAAGCGAGCTCTCTTCCATTTCATCTTTAGAAATTTCTTCACAGACAATTGCTTCTGCCCAGGCATCGCAGTCAGATGAAAAAAGCAAGCATATAAAAAATATTACGCAGCATACAGACACTGCAACAAACTCGCAACTTCCTTACGAAATAGTAAATGAATTTTACGACACTTCAGCATGCAAAGCATATATAAAAGTCCGTGTTCCAAGAAATATAATTGAAAACAGATAGATGCAATACTAGAATTTAAATCAATTTCACCAAGAAACAAAAAAGCCGCCTTTGGAAAACCAAAAGCGGCCGTTTTTTATGCAGTCTTAAAAGTCAGCATTAGAGGCTTGCGTGGCAAGTGCGAGCAATAACATCGTCCTGCTGTTCTTTTGTAAGGTTGATAAAGCGAACTGCATATCCAGAAACACGAACTGTGAAATTTGCATATTCCGGCTTGTCTGGATGAGCCTGACAGTCCTTGAGCTTTTCAACTCCGAATACGTTAACGTTCAAGTGGTGTGCTCCCTGATCAAAGTATCCGTCCAAAACGTTTACAAGGTTAGAAACACGCTCGTTCTCGTCGTGTCCAAGAGCGTTCGGGTTGATTGTCTGTGTATTTGAAATTCCGTCCAAAGCATATTTGTAAGGAACTTTTGCAACAGAATTCAAAGACTTGATAAGACCTTTTGTTTCTGCTCCGTAAGAAGGGTTAGCTCCCGGAGAGAATGGCTCGCCAGCTTTGCGTCCGTCTGGAAGAGCACCAGTTGCTTTTCCGTATACAACGTTTGAAGTAATTGTAAGGATAGAAGTTGTAGGTTCAGCATCGCGGTATGTGTGGTTCTTTTCAATCTTTGACATGAAAGTTTTAAGAAGCCATGTTGCAATTTCGTCCGCGCGGTCATCATCCTGTCCGTAGCGTGGGAAGTCGCCTTCAATCTCAAAGTCCTTTGCAAGTCCGCTTTCATCACGGATTACTTTTACCTTTGCATACTTGATTGCAGAAAGTGAGTCAACTACATGGCTGAATCCTGCGATTCCAGTTGCAAATGTTCTCTTAAGATATGTGTCTTCAAGAGAAAGCTCCGCAGCTTCGTAGTAGTACTTGTCGTGCATATAATGGATTGCGTTCAATGTGTTTACATAGAGACTTGCAAGCCATTCAAGCATAGCATCGTACTTGCGCATAACTTCATCATAATCAAGATATTCAGAAGTGATTGGAGCGAATTCCGGACCAACCTGAACTCCCGGTGTAAGTCCTGCAGGCTCGTCTTTTCCACCGTTGATTGCGTAAAGAAGGGCTTTTGCAAGGTTTGCGCGCGCACCAAAGAACTGCATTTCTTTTCCTGTCTGAGTTGCAGAAACACAGCAGCAGATTGAGTAATCATCACCCCAGATTGGGCGCATTACATCATCGTTTTCATACTGAATTGAAGATGTGTCAATAGAAATCTTTGCGGCATAGCGGCGGAAGTTTTCTGGAAGTCTCTTTGAATAGAGAACTGTCATGTTTGGCTCTGGGCTTGGTCCCATGTTTTCCAATGTATGGAGGAAGCGGTAGTCGTTCTTTGTAACCATGTCGCGTCCGTCCTGACCAAGACCTGCAACTTCCAATGTAGCCCAAATAGGATCACCAGAGAAAAGCTGGTTGTAAGATTCAATACGTGCAAAGCGAACCATGCGGAACTTCATAACAATGTGGTCAACAAGTTCCTGTGCTTTTTCTTCTGTAAGGATTCCTTTTTTCAAGTCGCGCTCAATGTAGCAGTCAAGGAATGTTGAAATGCGTCCTACAGACATTGCGGCGCCGTTCTGTGTCTTGATTGCGGCAAGGTAGCCAAAGTAAAGCCACTGGAAAGCTTCTTTTGCGTTCTTTGCAGGATTTGAAATATCATATCCGTAAATCGCAGCCATTGCCTTGATTCCCTTGAGAGCCTTAATCTGCTCAGAAATTTCTTCACGGAGGCGGATAATATCATCTGTCATTGTGCCGTTTCCGCAGTTAGCCTTGTCCTGTTCCTTGCACTGAATAAGATAGTCAATACCATAAAGAGCAACACGGCGGTAGTCTCCTACGATGCGTCCGCGTCCATAAGTATCAGGCAAACCAGTAAGAATGTGAGCCTTGCGAGCTTTTCTGATTTCTGGAGTATAAACTTCAAATACAGCGTCTGAGTGAGTCTTGTGGTATTCTGTGAAAACTCTGTGAAGTTCTGGATTTGGCTTGTAGCCGTACATTTCAAGGCACTGCTCAGCCATTCTGATTCCGCCGTAAGGCATAAATGCTCTTTTAAGAGGCTTGTCTGTTTGAAGACCTACAACCTGCTCAAGATCTTTTCCTTCTGAGCAGATATATCCAGCCTGATGAGATGTAAGGCTAGTAACAACATCTGTATCCAAATCAAGAACGCCTGATCTTTCCTTTCCGTCAAGACCAACGCATTTCTTATTATGCTCAGCTTTCTGCAACTTCTGGAGCTCATCAAACAACTTGCTTGTGGCAGCTGTAGGTCCAGCCAAGAATGACTCATCGCCGCTATACTGAGTATAGTTAGCTTGAATAAAATCGCGAACATTGACTTCGCTTGTCCACAAACCTTTTGGGTTAAAACCTTCCCATTCAGCTCTCATGTTCATTTCAAAACCTCTTTGTATTGAAAAATTCAACTATAATAACTGGAAGCATTATAGACCATTGCTTTTTTTTATGCAATTGCTAAAAACGACAGTCCAGTTTCCAATTCACAATTTGTAATTATTACAAATATGATTATAATACAATTACAGAAAATATCAAGTGATTTGCAAAGATTTTCTCAAAAACAAGCAATAATTCTAAAAAGTCTAAATTTCAAGTTTTATTAATTGAGCATAAAAATTGAATAAGCTATCAGAAAAAGCACGTCAATTCGCAAATTCAGCAGAAAAACTCGACATTTGGACTAAAAAATTAAGTTTCTTCTATATAAATGACAAATAAACAAAATAAAAAAAGTTTTAGCAAAAAATATTGTCGATTTTTATAATTTTTAGTATCTTTATTTACAATAAAATAAAATTTTTAAGCTGCCTTTAGATTTTTCAAGGCAGCCAATAAAAATAGGAGTTAGAATCATGGCTAAACAGTTAGTTTACAGCGAAGATGCACGCAAAAAAATGCTGAGCGGAGTTGAGCAGATTGCCCGCGCAGTAAAAGTAACATTAGGACCTTGCGGACGCTTGGTTATGCTTGACAAAAAATACGGCGCACCGACAATCACAAAAGACGGTGTTTCAGTTGCAAAAGAAATCGAACTTAAAGATCCTTTTGAAAACATGGGAGCACAGCTTGTACGCGAAGTTTCATCAAAGACAAACGATGTAGCTGGAGACGGAACAACAACAGCAACAGTTCTTGCCTACGCAATTGTACGCGAAGGACTCAAGGCAGTTTCAGCAGGAATGACACCAATTGAAATCAAACGCGGAATCGACAAGGCAACAGCAATCGCAGTTGAAGAAGTAAAAAAGAACAGCCGCGCAGTAAAAGGCAACGAAGATATTACTCACGTAGCAACAATTTCTGCAAACAACGACCCGGAAATTGGTAAAATCCTTGCAGACGCAATTGAAAAAGTCGGAAAAGACGGCGTTATCACAGTTGAAGAATCCAAGAACATGGACACAACTGTAAAAACTGTAGAAGGAATGCAGTTTGACCGCGGATATATTTCTTCTTACTTTGTAAATGACCGCGAGCGCATGGAAGTAAACTACAACGATGCTTTCGTTCTTATTTATGACGAAAAAATCAGCACAATGAAAGACCTTCTTCCAGTTCTTGAAAAAGTTGCCCAGACAGGAAAACCTTTAATCATCATTTCTGAAGACCTTGACGGTGAAGCACTTGCCACTTTGGTTGTAAACTCAATCCGCGGAACTCTCAAATGCTGCGCTGTAAAAGCACCAGGATTCGGCGACAGAAGAAAGGAAATGCTTCAGGACATCGCAATTCTTACAGGCGGAAAAGTAATCACAAAAGATTTGGGACTTAAGCTTGAATCAACAGAACTTGCCGACCTTGGACAGGTTAAGTCTGTAAAAATCGACAAAGACAACACAACTTTGGTTGACGGTGCGGGAAACAAAAAAGCAATCGCTGACCGTGTTGCAGAAATCAAGAACCAGATTGAAAAATCAACTTCTGACTACGACAAGGAAAAGCTCAAGGAACGCCTTGCAAAACTTTCTGGCGGTGTAGCTGTAATCAACATCGGCGCAATCACAGAAACAGAAATGAAAGAGAAGAAATTCCGTGTTGAAGATACTCTCGCAGCAACAAGAGCAGCTTTGGAAGAAGGAATTGTTTCAGGCGGCGGACTTGCTCTCATCGAAGCAAGCAAAGTTCTTGACGCAGAAAAAGAAAATCTTACTGGAGACGAAAAAGTTGGTTTCCAGATTATAAAGAGAGCCTTGGAAGAGCCGATTCGCCAGATTGCAGAAAATGCAGGTGTAGACGGTGCTGTAATCGCTGACAAAGCAAAGGCAGAAAAGAAAGGCGTTGGCTACAATGCCGCTACAGGCGAATGGGTAGACATGATGGAAGCTGGAATCATTGACCCGGCAAAGGTTACAAGATGCGCTCTCCAGAATGCCGCTTCTGTAGCTGGAATGCTGCTCACAACAGAATGCGCTATCACTGATATTCCTGAACCTCCAGCACCAGCTGCTCCACAGGCGGGCATGGATGGAATGGGCGGAATGTACTAATAGCAATTCCAAACTTTAGATAAGCTAAAAAATGCGGCTGCGACCAATAAACGGTTGCGGCCGTTTTTTGTTTTAAATAAACCAAATTTCGTGATAGAATTATATAGTATACTGTGTGTTTAGTTTTTATAAAAAAAAATTTAATTGTCATTCCCGTGCTATGACACGGGAATCTGTTGTAAAATTCTCAATAGATTATTAACCGAGTTTCTTTCAGAAACATCGCAGGGGCTAGCCCGATAATGACATAAAAGTATAAAACTCAACATTCAATATATATAAAATTTTTTATTTTTCTGGAGAACGGACTATGCAGACAGCCACAAAAACGCCTTGGGACTTTTTAAGCAAATATAAAAACAGCGATTTTTCAGAGGAATGGCCGACAGTTCCCGAAATGTTTTTTATAACGGCAAAGCGCTTTCCAGAAAGACCTTGCTTTACAGATTTTGAAGGCGAAAGCAGCTCAAAAAACACACTTTCATATTCACAGGTAGAACAAAAAGTAAAAGAACTTGCCTCTTGGTTTATAGAAAACGGAATCCAAAAAGACGACAAAATCGCAGTAAGCGGAAAAAATTCGCCGCAATGGGGGCTTGTGTTCCTTGCATCTCTTGCCGCCGGAGCCACAATCTGCCCTATAGATTACGCGCTCCATGAAGAGGAAATCAAAAATCTTTTGAACACAGCCAAGCCAAAATTCTTTTTTGTTGATGAAGAAAAGTTTCCGACCTTCGACTCAAAAAATGCTGAATACAAAATTTACTCGCTCAGCCCTAAGTTTTCAGAAAAATATGTTTACAATTTAAAGCCCAATTCAATTGAACATAATTTCCGCAGCGCAAAAGAAGACGACCTTGCGGCAATTCTTTTTACAAGCGGAACAACAGGAAATCCCAAAGGCGTAATGCTCACCCACAAAAATCTTGTAAGCGACGCATATATCGCGCAGACCCGCATGGACATTTTTTCCACTGATGTTTTTTATGCGCTTCTTCCAATTCATCACGCTTACACAATGCAGGCAGTTTTTATAGAAAGCCTTTCCGTAGGAGCTGAAATCGTGTTCGGAAAAAGCATGGCAGTTTCCCGGCTGATGAAAGAACTTCGCGAAGGACAAATCACAATGCTCCTTGGAGTTCCGCTTTTGTTCAACAAGCTGCTTGCAGGAATTATGAAAGGAATCAAGGCGAAAGGTCCGGTTGTAAACGGCGCAATCCATGCCATGATGTGCATTTCCTACATAATAAAAAAAGTTTTCAAAGTAAATCCCGGCAAGACACTTTTTAAAAGCGTGCTTAAACAGGCGAATATTCAGTCGCTAAGAATTGCAATTTGCGGCGGCGGACCACTTGCTTCAAGCGTGTTTAAAATCTACAACGAAATGGGAATTGACTTTGTGCAGGGCTACGGACTTACAGAAACAAGCCCGATTATCGCATTGAACCCGATAAGCCGCTTTAAAATCGAAAGTGTCGGCCAGTATTTCTTTCCGTATATGGAAATGAAAATCCTTGAGCCTTCCGCGGATGGAGTTGGGGAAGTAGCGGTAAAAGGTCCGATGGTTTTTAAAGGCTACTACAACATGGAAGATGAAACCGCAAAAGTTTTTACTCCAGACGGATTCTTTAAAACCGGCGACCTTGGAAAACTGGACAGCGAAGGCTACCTTATTCTTGCAGGGCGCGTAAAAAACATGATTGTTACAGAAGGCGGAAAAAATGTCTACCCGGAAGAAATTGAAAACGCATTTCAACTTTTTACAGACATAGCGCAAATTACAGTGCGCGGCTACATTGCAGACAAAGCAACAAAAAGCGAGCAAATCGAAGCCCTCGTCTATGCCAGCGACGACCTTTTTTCAAGACTGAACATAAACAGAGAATCCTCTCCGCTAGATGAATCTGTAAAATCAGAAGTTGAAAAAATAATCTCAAAAGTAAACAAGGAACTTCAGCCTTACGCCCGCATCTCAAAAATCACAATGCTCGAACAGCCACTAGAAATGACCACCACCCAAAAAGTAAAACGAGGAAAAATATTATGACCGAAGAACAGAGGAATGATTTTTTTTATGTTTGCGCACTGATTGAATTTATTGCCCGCAAGACAAAGAACCGCCGCGGAGTTGTTGTTAATGCGCTTGGAAAAAAGGGCGTACACAAGCAACTTTATGCCGCGCCTGTAAACCACTGCCTTTCATTTGAGCAAGTAAGCGATGAAATAATCCGGGATTACAAAATTCCAGACGGCGACTTTGAAACCGTAAAAAACTGCAAATACACGCTGCCGGGATTTCAGGACATAGGAAAACTTTACTGCATACTGATTGAAGACTTGGCCGCGCCGGGAACAGAAGAAGAAACTTTAATCAAGCTGTTCAATTCATTTATAAGCGACCAAATCTCAAACTTCAACACTGACCTCTACTATCAGAACCCAAGCTATCTTGAAGAATCCTACAAAGCCGGACGGCTACTAGAATAGAATATAATTCTTAGATTGGAAATTTACAGCAGATTCCCGTGTCGTAGCACGGGAATGACAATTAAGTAGCTAGTTTACAAAAAAAGCCGTGCCGGATTCTGCATTTAAATGCATTTTCCAGCACGGCTTCTGTTTTTTAGATATTTATGAAAAAATGGAGACTAACGCCACATATCTTTTTCTTCATCTGATGGAGCATTCAAAACTGATAGATACATACCTATCTCACCTGCCCAGTCCCTAAGCGCCAATGCATCAGCTTCAGGAGTGTTAATAGTGAACGGAACTTGCCCAGCTTCATCAAAATATTTCTGAGCAGTTTTATAATCTTTTTTCAAAAGAGCATTCTCAGACTTTTCATAAAGCTTATACTGTTTCTGAACAGCATCTTCTTTTGAAAGGTTTGTTGGCTTCTTTGACTTATAAGTGCTTATGTCAGAATATTTTCCATTTCTACCAGCACCAACACCGCCAAACAAAGAGCCAGACTTTTTGCTGCTTGATTCTTTTTCAGTTGATTCTGTTGTCTGCTCTGAATTGTTCTTTCCGCCAACTCTGCCTTCGATTCCCTTTACAATACCTTTCCATTTCTGTGCAAAACAAGTAGAAGCCGCAACCATAAGCAAAACCAATAAGACCTTTGATTTTCTTGATAATTTCATATTTTTCTCCTATAAAAAGCCAATGAAAAACTTTAACTTTCAGTTCAGCTTTTCTAATAAAGTGTAGATATTATACCACCAGTACAGAAAATTGGCAACTCTAAATATCCCGAATGCCGATTCCATGTTTCATTGTCATTAAAATTCCTCTGCCTACTAAAAATCAACGGAAAGCAAAGTGTGGAAGTTTATTTCTTAAAAATATCGCTATGAGTTCCTGTATCAACCAAAATCAAAACAAGGACATCGTTATCCTTAATTCAAAAATCATTCACAGTCCTCAAAAAGGGCTTTTGCTGAAGAATATGACTTTACATTTGGATCGCGGCTAATTTTTTTCGCCTCATCAATTGCAGCCAAAACTTCTGCGGAAAACTGTTTTTTTGGCGGAACAATTTCAAATGGAATTTTCTGCTGATTTATAGCCTGTTTCAAAAATAAACGTATTGCAGTTGTAATATCAAGTCCCAATGAACTAAAAAGATTTTCAGCCGCAAGTTTTGTTTCTTAATCAACTCTGGTCTGAAGAACTGTCATTGCCATATAACAACCTCCAAAATACTTTTGTACTACAAATGTAATACAAAAAATGTAAAATTGCAATTAATATGTTTTCAAATATTTCACCGCAAAAATGTTGGCTATAATTTTCAATGTTGACTATAAAACAGAGAAACGTTATTCTTATCTAAGGAGGAAACTATGTGCAGAACTTCGATTTATGAGGCGCGGAACAATCTTTCAAATTTCGTGAAAATTGCAGAAGGCGGAGAGCCTGTGGAACTTACAAGATACGACAAGCCGGTTGCAGTGATTATCAGCTATGAGGAATATGAAAAAGAATCTCCGAAAAACAAAACAAGCTGGCTTGCAGAATGGCGCGAGGAATACAAAGATGTTCTAAGCGATGAAGGAATTCCACTCATGCCAAAAGTTTATCCTGACCCGAACAGAGTGATTTTCGAAGAATAACATTTTAGCCCGAAATTCAACTTTTTATAAAATTAACTGCTCAACTGTCATGGGTATGTTTTTAAAGCATCTTTTATGTCATTTTCGGACTTGACCCGGAAATCTCGTACAAAAGATTATCCGGTCAAGCCGGATAATGACACTAACATTTAGCAATAAGAAACACTTACGGAGGAAAAATGAAAAAAATATATCTCCTTGATACAAACATCGTGTCAGAATTCTCAAAAAAATGTCCAAACCAAAACGTGATTGATTTATACGAGGCAAGAAAAAATTTCTGCGCGATTTCCGCCGTAACTTGGCAAGAACTTATTTATGGAACTGAAAAAATGCCGGAAGGAAAACGCAAAGATTCAATCGTAAACTTTACTGAAAATCTAAAAAACAACATAGAGATAATTCCCTACAATGATTTTGCAGCCGGAATATGCGGACAGCTTTTAGGGAAATGCTCAAAAGAAGGGAAAACTCTTCCATACTGCGACACACAGATTGCCGCAACCGCAATTGCAAATGGAATGGTTCTTGTAACACACAATGCAACAGATTTTGCAGAAGCCGCTGAACGCTCTTTTTTACGTGTGGAAGACTGGTTTTCCGCTGAATAATTTTTAT
>CAVKBG010000050.1:0-17143 GCA_963654755.1 Desulfovibrionaceae bacterium | reverse complement strand
GTTGAAGCGCGCACTGTTGTAATGTCGTAAGTTTCAATGTGGTAAATTACATCTTCAAGGGCATCCAAAGCTTCCTGAATTGTAAAGTGAACTTCATGGTGAACTGTTCCAATAAAATCAGCGGCTTTTTTTGCTGCGATTAAATCCGGGCTGCCTTCAAGTCCTACTGCGAAACTATGAAGCTGCGGCCACCAGGCATCTTTTAAAGAGCCGGTTTCAATTCTTTTTTTCGCGAATTTTTGTGTGATTGCCGCGATTACAGTTGAATCAAGTCCGCCAGAAAGCAAAACTCCATAAGGAACATCGCTCATAAGCTGCTGCTTTACAGCTTTTTCAAGTCCGTCGCGAACATTCTGAATCACATCTTCGTTTATTATTTCTCCGTTGTCATCTGTCGCGCGCTTTGCATTTTCTACTGCGCTGAATTCTTCCCAGTTGCGTTTGTACCAAAGTGTCGGCTTTTCGTCTTTTGAATAGAAATAATGTCCGTTTGGAAATTCTTCTATAGAAACCATGTTTTGTCCTTCAAGAGCCTTTAGTTCTGAAGCAACATAGTAACGTCCCTGCTTGTCCCATGCTTGATAAAGCGGAATAACGCCGATTTCGTCGCGGGCAACTAAATAAACGTCTTTTTCTGAATCATAAAGCGCGAATGCAAAAATTCCAGAAAGTTCTTCTATCATTTTGCAAAAGCCGTTTTCTTCTTCTCTGTATTTTTTGTAAAGCGGAATTATAACTTCGCAGTCGCTTTGTGTTTTAAAGCTGTATTTTTCTGCAAATTGCCGGCGGATTTCCTGATGATTGTAAATTTCACCGTTTGCTGCAAGAATAATTTTTCCGTCATCGCTAACAAGCGGCTGTTTTCCAGAAAGCGGATCTACAATAGAAAGACGCTCGTGGCTTAAAATCGCATTGCTTCCTGTGTAAACTCCGCTCCAGTCCGGTCCCCTATGACGGATTTTTTTAGACATATCCAGAACTTGGGAACGAAGCTGTTCTTTTAAGCCTTCATCAATCGGCTGTGAGCCGCTGTTTAAATCAAATGCGCCAACAAATCCACACATAAATAACCCCTTTTTCAATTAATTGGCAAAAAAAAGACGCCTGTTCTGAGGGCATAAAAATACCCAAAAAACAGACGTCATTGTCTAAAAACAATATATTGATTTTTTAAATTTGTGTCAATTCTTAGATTGAAAATTGAAATTCCTTTTGCTTTCTATTATTCTGTTTTTGACAAAAAAATAACGGACTGCCCTAAGGAGGAAAAAGACAGTCCGTTTCTGAAGCGTGTTGACTTCATTTTTTTCGTTTTATTTACTGCTGGTTATAATTTACATGAAAACTGTAATGTAGTCAATAATTTTGAAGAATTTTTTAGAAGTTTTTTATAAATAATGCGGTATTTCGCAAGGAGTAACATTTTATGTCAAAAAAGGTCGGAATAATCGGCGCAATGAGCGTTGAACTGGAGCTTTTAAAGTCTAAACTAGAAGAAAATCCAGCGGTAACTAAGGCAGGCGGAATGACTTTTACCGAAGGAAAAATAAACGGAACTTCTGTAGTTCTGGTTCAGTCCGGAGTTGGAAAAGTGAATGCGGCGTTGTGTGCTCAGCGGCTGATTCTTCAGTTTGAATGCACGCATATAATTAACACTGGAATTGCCGGCGCAATGGCTTCTGGGCTCAAAGTTCTTGATTTTGTTGCTTCCACGGATGCGGTTTATCACGATATGGATGCAACAGGATTCGGCTACAAAAAAACTGAAATTCCGCAGATGAAGTGCAGCGATTTTCCGGCGGACAGCAAAATGCTTGAAGCGGCGAGAGCTGCATTTAAAGAATTTCCTGCGGAACATAAGCTTGTGTTCGGACGGATTGCCACAGGAGATCAGTTTGTAAGCGACAAAGAAAAAAAATCCGCAATTCAGGAAACTTGCTCTCCGGCTTGTGTTGAAATGGAAGGAGCTGCCGTTGCGCACGCTTGCTGGATAAATGAAATTCCGTTTGTAATTATCCGTTGCATGAGCGACATGGCTGACGACGACGGAGAATCAACTTACAGCTTTAATGAAAACGAAGCGGCTTCATTGAGCGGCTCTCTTGTTTTGTCCATGCTTGGCAAATTTTAACTGCATTTAATTCTTTTTGTTGCATTATATTGCTAAATCTTCCCATTTGTTGTAAAAATAAAACTTCAGCATTTTACAATAAATGGAGATGTTTTCAATGAAAAAGTTTTTTTCTGCTGTTGCGCTTTCTGTTGTTTTCGCGGGTTTTCTGAACGCCGAGCCTGTAATCACAAAGTTTGAAATTCAAGGCTTAAAGCGTACAAAGGAATTCGCCGCTCAGCGCGACTTGAAAAAGTTCATTGGGAAAGAAGCTTCTGCGGAAACTTTGCACAATATAGAAAATTCGCTTCAGGCTGACAACCTTTTTACAAACATTTCTATTGAATGCGAGCCGATAACCGAAAATGAAAGCTGCGTGAAAATTTCACTTGAAGAAAAAATGTCCATTTTGCCTTTGCCGATTGTTGCCGTTAGCGACGGACTTTTTTCTGCGGGCGCGTTTCTTATTGATTCAAATGCGATGGGCTTGAAAGATTTTTTTATGCTGGGCGGAATTTTTTCGCGGGACAACATTTCTGGAATGACAATTTTTTCACGTCCTCCAAAAGGCTCGTCATTTGGATTTTCAATTTACACAGGAATTTCAAAATCAGACAAAGAGCTTGTTACAGCGGAAGATGATTCAGTTTATGATTTTGGCTCTCTTTCTTTCCGCGGAAGCCTTGGCGTTTCCAAAAAATTTTTTGACTGCCTTTCTGCTGAACTTAGCACAGGATTTGGAATTATAAAAGTTGACGGCTCGGATGAAATCAAAGGTGAAATTGAATCTGAAAAAGTCTGGGAATCTTCCGCCGCAATAAATTTTAAAGCCGCTGATTGGAACGGAACTTTTATGTCCGAAAAATCCGCAGTTGCAAAGGCATTTGTTGATGTTACGCCTTGCCGGGACGTTTTTAACGGATTTGAGCTTAGAATAAAAATTCAGCAGCCGATTCTTGAAAAACTTAGAATTGTTCAGTCCGCAGCTTGCTTTTATGAATTTGACGCTCCGATTGTTTTTTACCGGGACGGACATTCAGCTTCCGTGAGTCTTTTTCCTAATGAATTTTCTTCTGATTCAATGGCTGGACTTTCTATTGGGCTTGAATATGCCGCTCTTAAGACAAAAATAGGGCTTTTTTCTGTTTATGCAGTTTATCAGACGGCGCGCGCAAAGGATTTAGACAGAACTTGGGTTTTTAATCAGGGAGCTGGTGGCGGAATGAAAATGTACCTTTCAAAAGTTGCGTTTCCGGCTTGTTCAGTCGAAGTCATTTACAATATTACAGAAAAAGAATTTAGAACAGGCTTTTCTATAGGAATGTCAATGTAAGTTTTATATTTTGTCCAAATGTCAAGCTTTGATAAGAACAGTAATTTAAGTGTCATTCCCGTGCTACGACACGGGAATCTGTTGGAAATTTTCAATAGATTTTCGGGTCAAGCCCGAAAATGACATGAAAGATAATTTCGGGACATTCCATCTCTTACAGCAAATTAAAGTGTCAAGTATGACAATAACATATAGCCGCATTGAATTATTGCATAAAATTTTTGTTTTTAAATGAACAGAACCCCGGTTGCCCGGGGTTCTGTCGTTTGCTTTCGCAAACTAAAGGAGAGAGTTTTATCAGCTTTATAAGCTGATTAGAATATACATCATTCCATTTTCTTTGTCAACAGTTTTTAAAAAAATTTTTTAATTTTTTTTACTCGTTTTTAATGGCAATTTTCTTTTCTGTGGAATCTTCCTTGCGTCCGATTTCAATAGAAAGAATGCCGTTTTTGAATGTTGCGTTCACTTTATTGGAATCAATGTCCTTTGGCAAAGTGAATGAGCGTTTGAACTGGCTGTGCCTTGTTGTGCGTTCGCGCAGAATGTAGTAAACATCGTCAACCTTTTCTTTCTTTTCGCCTGAATCAGACTTTGCGTTTTCAACAGAAGAAATTGTAAGGACATCGTTTTTAAGCGTTATGTCTACATCTTTTTCAGTTTTTCCAGGCAAATCCATAGAAAGCACATAGCTGTCTTTTTTCTGCACAACGTCTACTTTCGGGGCAAAAGCTGCTTCGCGGTAGGTTGGCAATGCAAATCCGTCATTTCCAAAAAGTGAATCTAAAAGTGAAAGTTCGTTCATATAAATCTCCTCGCTGGTTTTACAGCATTGTTTTAATTTTTTTTCGTACTGCCTTTCAGCTGTACACTAGATATATAGCAGAATATATGCCAAGTAAGGAAAATCAGCAATTTTCTGTAGAAATGCCTTTTTTGCTTGTTTTTGGCAGATTATCTGCATTTGGTTTTATATTTGATTGAAAATTTGTGCTATTGCCGTTGAATTTGCCTTTTTATTTGAATTTTTTTGACGCAGAAAAGAAAATCAGTTTGGTGAAATCTGGGAAATTTTGGCTCAAATTAATGATGCGAAATTTTCGCGCGGATTGGAAAAAACTTGGGATTTTTTTTGTGTTTGATTTTAATGTGTAGTAAATTCATTTAAGAGTAATAGGATTTTTCGACTTCAGATTTTATATCTTCAAAAGACTTGAGGCTATTTTTATGAAGGACTTTGCAAATTTCTTTTCCGCGTTCGGCGTTAAGCGAGTCGTTGAAGAAAGAAATAATTCCTTGTGCAGTGTTTTGGATGTTAAGTCTTGTTCTTGTATTTTTTATGCTTTTAATTATATTTTCTGGCAGAAATTTACAAGAAAGTGCAGGTGTGATAACATTTTTTTCAATAATATTTATAAGTTTTATTTTTTTAGCTTGATGAAGTTCTAGAATTAATTGCGGCAAATTCTTTTCCTGTGAAAAAATATTTACAAATGAATTGATTGTTTTTTCTTGTTCTAAAAAGTCTGCATAAGTGTAAGGCGATAAACTTGGATGCATAACTTCGTTTCTTATTTTCTTTACATTTTTATAAAGAATTCTATTTTCTTCTTTAAAATAATATTCGTCTTTCGGAAAAAGATTTTTTAAGTTATGCCAGTTTTGTTCGTCCAATAAAATTTGGAGCAGATAGTAAATGTCAAGTTCAAAAAAGTTTTTGTTTACATTTTCATTTAGAACATTTTCAACACATTCTTTTTTCCATTGAGATGACAAAACTGGCAAACGCTCTTCAAGAAAATTTGCCAAAGGTTTTCTTGCGACATAGAGTTCTTCATAAATGTTCTGCAGAATTCGGATTGTTTCCATAAAGGTATTAATTAGTGAATTTTTCTAAATATGATGCGTAGAGACCTGGATCATGTCCTACATTAACTCTACGTCCATTATCACTTCCTTGACTGCTGATTAGTAGATATTGAATTGAATAGTCATGAGAACATACAAATGTTATAGACTCTCCATTCTTGATTATGGCATCTATATAGCTATTTATGACAATATATCCTGTGCTGAGTTTTTTGATTAACCTAATAAAAGTTACTAAACCTTCTGAGTGATCCTCTTTTAGCGTACCTACGATGTCTCCGTCGATATCTAAGTTTATTGGCAGTTGGTAGGAATCATCAGGGTTGTGTAGCATACGCTTATATATTTCGCATACTTTGCAATTTTCTGCATATAGGTCAAATAGCAGGAACAATAGCAATAGTAAAACAACTGTTTTCTTCATAAGGATTTTCCTTGTTTAAATGTATTTTTGTGAAGCGGTTTTTAGATTTTCTTTATATTCATTAATGTCTGTGAAATCTTCTACGTTTGGAACAATCTCTTTTAACCAAGAAAGAGAGTCAGTGTTGAAATATGAACTTTGACAGTTTGTTATTTCTGACAAAGTTGAAGATGATAATTGACGGTTTATGAAACTTTTTAAAACTGATTTTTTGTTTTCGGAAATTGCGCCGCATTTTTCACAAAAAGCAGAAGCTTCTGAATTTTCTTCATAACCACATTTTTCGCATTTCCAATAATTCTTGTTATCTGCAATAGGGGAAGCAGAATCTCCATTCATATTGAAATATCTTGCAGTTACATTTTGAACATTATTGTTGTATATTTGTCTTCCGCAGTATTGGCACACACTTGCTCTGATGTCTATTGTTGCAAAACAAAACGGACATTTTTTTGCTTCTCTATTGCGTATTTTTGCTTCGCTATTTTCCTGCATGACAATTGAGTGAACAAGTGCTATTAACCAAAGAAACCATGAATATACAAACCAGCTCCAAAAATCTCTGCCTTTGGATTGTGCAATATATGCTGGAATTGATTGTAAAAGTAAAGCTATAGGATAAACGAATATAAATATGGCAATAGAATAAGTGTAATAGGTGCAGGTGCAAAAACAACCAAATATAAATCCTAAAACCATTAATGAAATAGAAAGTGCTTTCATTTTAATAACCTCTTTGATTTTTATTGATAAAAATATTTTGAGCAAACATTAAGTCTCGCAAAACATTTTTAATATGCTGATTATGTATGTTGTATTTTTATTTTCATTTTGAAGCTCATTTCTTTTTATTTCTCCAGAAATGTATTTGTTCCAGTTGTTAAAAATATTCTCAAAATCTGTTTTTGGAATTGAGCGGTGATGTTTGTCTTTGATTGTTAAAACTTCAATAGCATTGTTTGTAATGGAGCATATTTCAAAACTATTTTCTAAAAATCCGTTGTGCTTTGTCCAATTTTGAATTTTCTGAGAAGGCTTTAATGTATTTATGATTTCATTCCATAAGAAATCGAATTTTCTTTCGTCTCTAAAGAAGTTTTTAATTTTTGTGCTTTCAAATGTGTTTGTTAGGCTTCTTGTTATCTTTATTTTATTGCAGTTGTAGCATCTTATATTTACGTGTTTTGAAAATACGTAAAGTTCCTTGTTGCACACTTGGTTTATAGATTGCCTTGGTGAAATTCCTGTTAATGAGCTTAGGCAGTCATCGCAGAAATTATAATTGTGTTTTTTTAGAAATGAAATAATAAGTTCCTTGTTTGTCATTTTTTTGTCTTTTAAATTTCTCTTGTGTTTTAGTTAATAGAAATTATATTCTAAAAAACATATTTGTCAAATATTAAACCATAATTTGTTTTATAGAATATAATAAAAATGTGAAAATCTATACAGAATTAGAACATGGGAATTAGGCGCATTTTTATTCAAAACATGAAATATTATAGAAAGCAAGCTGGTTTGACTCAGGAAAAACTGGCGGAAGCAATAGACATGAGCACATCTTATATTGGAGATATGGAAGCGAGAGAGCGTTTTCCTTCTGCGGAAACTATAGACAAAATTGCGGCGGCGTTGGAAGTCCCTGTTTCACTTCTTTTTAATGAAAGGGGAAGTCCTGATTCTTTAAAAGATACGTTCTTAAAAATTTACGGAGCTTCATTAAAAGACGAATTGTCTTCTCGCATTTTAAAAGACATAAACGAAGTCTGCGATTTACTTTGAAAGAATTTCTTTTGAAAAATTTAAATTTTAATTTGCAATTCTTGCTGATATGAAAAACATTTGTTGACGATACAAGAAATTACCATTATAATTTTCTTCACATATATATATGGAGGACATAATGGCTAAGACCAAATATGTTTATTACTTTGGTGATGGCGACGCAGAAGGCGATGAATCAATGCGTCCAATCCTCGGTGGAAAAGGCGCAAACCTTGCTCAGATGGCAAAAAAACCTTTGAGCCTTCCTGTTCCATCTGGATTCACAATTTCAATTGATGTTTGTCAGGAATACTACAAATTAGGCAAAAAGTATCCGGCAGGACTTGATGCAGAAGTTGCTAAGTATCTTGCAAAGCTTGAAAAGTCAATGGGCAAAAAGCTCGGCGATGCAAAAGATCCGCTTCTTGTTTCAGTTCGCTCAGGCGCTGCTGAATCTATGCCTGGTATGATGGACACAATCCTCAACCTCGGTCTTAACGACAATTCAGTTCTTGGTCTTGCAAACAAAACACAGAACCCGCGCTTCGCATGGGATGCATACCGCCGCTTTATTCAGATGTACGGCAACGTTGCAATGGGTGTAGATCACGACAAGTTCGAAGAAATCATCGACGAAGTTAAGTCTCACCGCGGAATCACACAGGATACAGATCTTACTACAGAAGAACTTCAGGAAATTGTTTCTAAGTACAAAGCAATGTACAAGAAAGAAAAAGGCGAAGACTTCCCTCAGGATCCACACAAACAGATGTGGGGAGCAATCGGAGCTGTATTCGGTTCTTGGATGAATCCTCGTGCTATCACATACCGCAAGCTCAACAACATTGATGAAAGAGTTATCAAAGGCACAGCCGTAACTGTTATGGCAATGGTATTCGGAAACATGGGCGACACATCAGGAACTGGTGTTTGCTTCAGCCGTGATCCTTCTACTGGTGTTAACGAATTCATGGGTGAATACCTTATGAACGCTCAGGGTGAAGACGTTGTTGCTGGAATCCGCACACCTCAGCACCTTTCTCAGCTTGCTGAAACAAATCCAAAGATTTACGATCAGCTTTGCAAAATCCGCGCTCGCCTTGAAAAGCACTATCACGATATGCAGGATATGGAGTTCACAGTTCAGGAAGGAACCCTCTATATGCTCCAGTGCCGCAACGGAAAACGCACAGGACCGGCAGCTGTTAAGATGGCAGTTGACATGGTTGCAGAAAAACTCATCACAAAAGAGCAGGCTCTTCTCCGCGTAAAGCCAGATCAGCTTGACCAGCTTCTTCACCCGCAGTTTGAGCCAAAAGCTCTTAAAGCTGCTGCACCAATCGCAGAAGCTCTTAACGCATCTCCTGGAGCCGGAGCTGGACAGATTGTATTTACAGCAGACGAAGCTGTTGAATGGAACAAGGCTGGAAAGAAAGTAATGCTCGTTCGCAAAGAGACATCACCTGATGACATTGCAGGTATGTACGTTGCAGAAGGAATCTTGACATCTACAGGCGGACGAACA
This sequence comes from Desulfovibrionaceae bacterium, assembly GCA_963654755.1. GTDB lineage: Bacteria > Spirochaetota > Spirochaetia > Treponematales > Treponemataceae > Treponema_D. The sequence goes on along the minus strand of CAVKBG010000050.1, from coordinate 8,118 downwards.
TCACACGCTGCTGTTGTTGCCCGTGGTATGGGAACTCCTTGTGTTTGCGGATGCGCAGCAGTTGTATTCGTAGACAAAGAAACTGTAAAGATTGGCGACAAGACTTTCAAGAAGGGCGACAATATTTCTATTGACGGTTCAACTGGTAAAGTTTACGCAGGTCTTATTCCTGTAGAAGAAGCAAAAGTTTCTGGCGACCTTGAAACATTCCTTGGCTGGGCTGATGAAATCCGCGCAAAGTCTGTACGCAAGACAGATTCAGGAAAGACTGTAAAAGGTTTCGATGTTCTTGCAAACGCAGAGCAGAACGAAGCTCCACAGGCATTCAAGTTTGGCGCAAACGGAATTGGTCTTTGCCGCACAGAGCACATGTTCTTTGAAGAGCCAAAACTTTCTTCATTCCAGAAGATGATTATTTCTGAAAACACAGAAGCTCGCAAAGAAAACCTTGCAAAGATTCTTCCACTTCAGGAAAAAGATTTCTACGGAATCATCAAGACAATGGGCGGACGCTCTGTTACAATCCGTCTTCTTGACCCGCCTCTTAACGAGTTCATTCAGGCTGCTACAGATGTTGAAGCTCAGGCACTTGCTTCTAAGCTTGGAGTTTCTGTTGCAACAATCAAGGCAAAGTTCGCTGACCTCAACGAGCACAACCCTATGCTTGGACACCGTGGATGCCGTCTTGCAATCACATATCCTGAAATCTACGAAATGCAGGTTGAAGCAATCGCTTTGGCAACTGCACACGCAGAAAAGGACGGAATCGCACATGATGTTCGCATTATGATTCCTAACGTAACTTCTGTAAACGAACTCAAGCAGATCCGCGCACAGGCAGAAGCTGTAATTGCAAAAGTAAACGAAGCAAAGGGAACAAACCTCAAGTTCCAGATTGGTTCTATGATTGAATTCCCACGCGCAGCTTGCACAGCAGACCAGATTGCACAGTACGCAGACTTCTTCTCATTTGGTACAAACGACCTTACACAGACAACATTCGGCTTTAGCCGTGATGACTATGGCAAGTTCATTGATTCTTACCTTGACCAGAAGATTCTCGAAAAAGATCCATTCAAGACTCTTGATCCAGATGGACCAGGAGCTCTTATGGAAATTGCAGAAGCTAAGGGACGCTCAGTAAAATCTGACCTTCACCTTGGAATCTGTGGAGAACATGGTGGAGACCCAGATTCAATCGCTCTTTGCTACAAGCTCGGTCTTAACTACGTTTCTTGCTCACCATTCCGTGTACCAGCTGCACGTCTTGCTGGAGCACAGGCTGTTATTAACGCTAACAATGCCGCAAAAGCTGCAAAAGCACCAGCAAAAAAGCCAGCTGCAAAGAAAGCAGTAGCAGAAAAAAAGACTTCAACAGCAAAGAAGCCAGCTGCAAAAGCACCGGCAAAAAAAGCTCCTGCTAAAAAACCGGTTGCAAAGTCAACAGCAAAGAAGCCAGCTGCAAAAGCATCAGCAAAAAAAGCTCCTGCTAAAAAAACAACAAAGAAATAATTTTCATTGATGTTTAGCGGCTAAATGCTAACTTCCCCTCTAGGAAACTGGAGGGGATTTTTTTATGCCCTTAACATAAGTCCGCTTTTTTACTAAAATCAAACATATATGAAATCAATTTCTAACTTTCATACGCACACAGAGCTTTGCCATCATGCAAAAGGACAGCCGATTGATTATGTTAATCAGGCTATGCTGGAAGGCTGCACCGCTTTGGGGTTTTCCGACCATTGTCCGTATCCGGAAGATTTTTTTGACTACTGGCCGGAAATACGAATGACAACAAAAGAGGCTTCTGAATATAAAGAATGGATTGAAGAGGCAAAGGAAGCTGCAGCGTTTCCTGTTTATCAAGGATATGAATGCGAATGGGAAGAGTCTTACGCTGGCTGGTACGATGAGCTTAAGGCGAACTTTGGAGCGGACTATCTTGTTCTTGGTTCGCACTGGGTTACAGACGGTTCAAGCCATATTTACATTCCCGATGTTGAAAGTCCTTCACTTTTAAATAAATATATTGACCAGACTATAGAAGGAATGAGGAGCGGTCATTTTGCTTTTCTTGCCCATCCGGATTTGTTTATGGCAGGCTACAAAGAATGGGACGACCAGTCAAAGGCTTGCAGTCAGGCAATTTTGGACGCGGCTTCTGACTTGGATTTGCCTATTGAAATAAATGGACTTGGAATAACAAGAACTCCGAATTCTACAAAGCGAGGAATGCGCTATCCTTATCCGTTTGTTGAGTTTTGGGAAATGGCTTCTCTTACAAATGTCCGCGTAATCTGCAATTCCGATGCGCACAATCCTCAGGATGTTATCATGAATGCCTGGAAAGCTAGGGATTTTGCAAGCCGCTTTGGAATTGAGCCTTTGGAGCTTCCAGATTTTTGTACTGATTAAAAACAAGGGTTCCGCTTTTTCTTGAATCTACTAGGCTGAAATTTTGCGGGCGTTTTATAAAAACTTTTGCGTCTGGAAAGTTCTTGCAAAAAATTGTTTCGTAAACAGTGCCGTTCACAAGATTTTTGCTGAATGCTTCTGCAAAAAGTTTTTTTCCGCCAATTAAAAAAATATCGTCCGGGCAAAGAAAATCAAGCGCATTTAAAGCTTTCTTAATAGAAGAAAAAAACATAAACTCTTTGTCTGTGCGCTCTATTTTTTGCGGGGCGGCGTTTCTTTTTATTACAATGTTCAGCCTGTTTTTAAGCGGAAAGGGCAGCGTTTTAAAAGTATTGAATCCCATAATGACGGCTTTTTTTGTGGTCATTTGTTTAAAAAAATCCATGTCTTCCTTGCATTCTTTTTGAAGCTCAGGAATTTTTTTCCAAGGAAGAGTTCCGTCTTCTAATGCGAATTCTCCGTTAAGCCCGGCGGCGTAAATTGCATTCATTTTTTATCAGACCTTTTGCATTGAATTTTACAATAGATTCCTGTGTCGTAGCACAGGAATGACACTAAAATGATTGTTTTTGTCAAAACTCAACATTTGACCTTTTAGTTTATAGTTCATGGAATTGAAAGGTCAAGGCTTTTTGCGCGCAAGGTTTGTATTGCCATATTTTTGCAAATCAGAGATAATGTTTAACTATGAAAATTACAGATTTTATGAAGAGGCTTTTTCAGAAGTCTGGAAAGAAAAATGAAAACTCCGGTTTGCTGGACAGAATAAATTTGTCAATGAATCTTCTTGTGCAGAAATCGCAAAATTTAAATAGCCAGTTTGATGAAGAAAAAAAACAGATAGCGGAGCTTGCCGAAGAAGCAAAAAAAATTGCCGGCTCTCCTGAAATTTTTTCTGCAAAGCTTGAGCAGGACATCCTTGGAAACATTACAGCCGTAAGTTCAGCCTGCGATTCAGTTCTTTCAGGAAGCAATGAGTCCGCTGTAAAAGAAACGCTTGCTTCCCTTAAAACTGTTTTGGCGCAAAGAATGGCATTAAAGTAAACTATAATTTTGAAAAAACATTTCCAAGGCTTTCGTGCAGAACAAGGTTTGCAATTCCGTCGCTTGGAGTTGGGTCGCGGTTTATAAGCACGATATTTTCTCCGCGGAAATAATGAATCATTCCAGCCGCCGGATAAACAGTGAGCGAAGTTCCCCCGATAATCAAAAGATCCGCGCTGCCTATTGCCTTGATTGCTCCGCTTACAACTTCATCCTTTAGCGATTCTTCGTACAAAACAACGTCCGGCTTTATAAGAGAACCGCATTTTTCGCACAGAGGAAGTCCGTCTTGGTCTGAATGCGAAGCGATATATTTTTCATCGTAAAACGCGCCGCATTTTGTGCAGTAGTTTCTAAGAACGCTTCCGTGCAGCTCAAAAACCTTTTTGCTTCCTGCTGCCTGATGAAGCCCGTCGATATTCTGGGTTACAATTGCCAAAAGTTTTCCCTGCTTTTCAAGTTCCGCAAGCTTAATATGCGTGATGTTCGGTTTTATTCCTGTTACAAGAAGCTTTTCCCGGTAGAACCTGTAGAATTCCTTTGGATTTGAATGAAAGAAAGTCGCGCTCAGTATTGTTTCAGGCGGATAAGCCCATTTTTGATTATAAAGCCCGTCAACGCTTCTAAAGTCTGGAATGCCGCTTTCTGTGCTGACTCCAGCTCCTCCGAAAAACACAATTTTCTGGGATTTTTCTACAAGCTCTTTTAACCGCTCAATTTTTTCTTCCATAAAAAATGCCTCCATAATTTTTTGTTTCAATTTAGAGCTTTATACTTTATTGTCATTATCGGACTTGACCCGATAATCTAAATGATGCTAGATTCCCCGATCAAGTCGGGGAATGACAACTGTCATAGTACGGCAATGACAGTTAAGCAATTATTTTTACTAATTTACTAAAACTCTAAATCGAATCTATCCGCCGTTTACATTTCAAGCGCGGAAAGTTCTTCCCATCTAGAGTATGCTGCTTCAAGCTCCTTTTCTAGGTCTGCATATTCTTTTCCTGCTTTTGAAGATTTTTCGTAGTCGGGGCAGGACATAAGTTTTTCAAGTTCCGGCTTTTTGTCTTCAAGTTCAAATATGCGTTGCTCAAGCTGCTCGAATTCTTTTTTTTCCTTGAACGACATTTTGTTTTTTTTCTGATGGACTGGAGCTTTTTCCTGTTTTTCTTCCTGCTTGGATTCTGATTTTTGCTGCGCACTTTGTTCCTGTTGAATCTCAAGATATTCCGAGCATTTTCCAACAAAGCCGGAAACACTTCCGTCGTTTTCCATTATAAACATCGTGTCGCAGATTTTGTCCATGAAGTAGCGGTCGTGGCTTACAACCAAAAGGCAGCCTTTGAACGAAAGCAAAAACTGCTCAAGAATATTCATTGTAAAAATGTCAAAGTCGTTTGTAGGCTCGTCCAGAATCAAAAAATTCGGATTGCTGATTAAAAGCCGCACAAGATAAAGCCGCTTGCGCTCTCCGCCGCTCAAAGTTCCAACTGGCGAATACTGAATTTTTCCTTCAAAGCCGAACTGCTCAAGAAAAAGAGGCGCACTTAAAACTGTGCCGTCATTCATTTTCATAACGTCCGCCGCTTCTTTTATGTATTCAAGAACTGTAAGCTCTGTGTTTTCAAAATGCGGATTCTGTTCGTAGTACGCAATTGAAGTGTTTTCGCCTTTTACAACTTCGCCGGAGTCTGGCTGGATTTTTTGCGTGATTATATTTAAAAGAGTGGTTTTTCCAGAACCGTTGCCGCCGAACACTCCGATTTTTTCGCCCTTGTTGAAATTGTAGCTGAAATCCTTAAGAACTGGAAAGGCATTTTCAAGGCTGTTTTTGCCAGAAGAAGCGAATCCTTTTTGAAAATTCTTTGTGATTTTATGAAGCTCCAGAATCTTTCCGCCGAGCCTTCTGCCTTCAACTTCAAAAGTAAAGCCTTTGTCTGCGGAAAACTTTTCACGGTTTATTAAAGCCTGATCCCGCTGAATTCTTGCCTTTGCCTTTGTTCCGCGCGCGCAAGGACCTCTCATAAGCCAGTCGCGTTCAAACCGCAAAACGGATTCAATGCGGCGTTCCGTGTTTGCTTCAATCTGCGCTTCTGTCTGCTTTTTTTCAAGGTAAGTTGAATAGTTGCCTGTGTAAAGCTTAATCTTGTTTCGTGCAAGCTCATAGATGTTGTTGCAAACCGCGTCCAAAAAGTAGCGATCGTGAGTTACCATAAGAACTGACCTTTTTGTTTCGGCAAGATAATTTTGAAGCCACAGTATTGTAGAAATGTCCAGATGGTTTGTAGGCTCGTCCAAAAGAAGCAGCTTTGTGTCTTCAACAAGAACTTGTGCAAGCGCGACTTTTTTTATCATTCCGCCTGAAAGCTCGCCCATTTTGCGGCTAAGGTCGTTTATTCCAAGCGTAGTAAGAATTGACTTTATCTGGGACTCGTAGTTCCAAAGGTTGTCTTTTTGCATTTTTTCATTCAGCGTGTTGAATTTTTGCTGGGCTTGCTGCGAATTTGTTTTTTGAAGCTCATCGCAGGCTTCCTCGTATTCGCGGATTGTTTTAAGCTTGGGACTTTGGAATTTAAATATATGGCTTTTGATTGTGTCGTCCTTGCTGTACAAAGGATTCTGGGCAAGAAAAGAAACTCCGGCTTCTTTGTTCAGAACAACAGTTCCTTCGTCCGGGGAAAGCAGACCCGCAATTGTGTTAAGCAAAGTTGATTTTCCAGTTCCGTTGCGTCCTATAAGAGCCGCCTTGTCTCCTTCGTTTAAGCCGAACGTTACTCCTGTAAACAAAGGCTTTTCGCGCCCGATTTTTGCAAGGTTATTCACAGATAAAAGATTCATGCCCAAGATTCTAGCAGTTAAAAAGTGAAGTTTCAATTAACCTTTTTTGGAGGGAGGAAAACCAATTAATTCGGTTGAAAGCAAGGCGATTTCATCGCTGTTTTTCCTCCCTCCATACCACCCTTCTTTCCTTGCACCGCTTAGGGTTGCACCCTAAGAAGCTGCTTAAAATTACTATTGTTTGATTTGTTTATTTTGATATTTTAAAATTTGACTGAGGAATTTATATTTAAGTTTTTTCTGTCATTACCGGGCTTGACTCGATAATCTTTTAAATTTACAAGATTGCCAGTCGAGTTTGTTATGAAGACATCACAGTACCAAGTGCGGCAATGACAAAGAGTTGCATAATTTAGAATACAGTTCCTAAAAACCTGTTTCGACTGGGTAGACGCTGGGAAAAAGTTTTGTTATTATAAGCGCATATTTTGCGCGACTAGCTCAGTTGGTTAGAGTACAAGCATGACACGCTTGGGGTCTTTGGTTCGATTCCAAAGCCGCGCAGTTTGTTTTGCCACCGTTATAAAAACAAAACCTCCAGTGCAGCTTGAATAGTTTGTGCTGGAGGGCTTTTTGTTTTATAAGCGGTTATTGCCACACGGATTGTAAAAATCTAACGATTTTTCTGGAAGAGCATTTTTTGCAGGTAAACAAGTTATTTACCCTGGGTAAATAATATATTTACCTGTGGTAAATAGACTGTTTACCTAAGGTAAATAAGCTATTTGCCAATGGAAAATAACGTATTTACTCAAGGAAAATTCTCAATAAATTTTCACCAAAAAGTTGTTTTTTAGAATTTATTCAGTATAATGTAAAATAAGTTGCGATACGCAAATTTATTGGAGGTGTTTATGCCTTTTTCTGTAATTGAAGATATGTATGAATCTTTAACGTTGGAAAAACAGCAGGAGCTTTATGACTACTTATGCTTTTTGGTTAGCAAAAGCGGCAATTTGAAGCAGGAGCATACTTCTAAAGACACATATTCAAAAGAGTTTTTTACGCTTTTTGGAAAACTTCAGGATTCTTCTTTTGTCGAGCCCGAAGATAATATTGAGCTTGAAAATGGAGATGAACTGTTTTGAAGTACTTTTTAGACACAAATGTAATAATCGATGCCTTGAAAGATAAAACAGAATCGCTTCGAAAACATTTTGAAAAGATAAATTCAGCAAATATTTATATTCCCTCAATTGTTATAGCTGAACTTGAATACGGTGCGCTTCATAGCAATAATTATGAAAGAAACAAATCGCTTTACGAGCTTTTTATAAAAGAATTTTCAGTAATCCCTTTTGACAGGCAATGCTGCGAGTCTTATGGAAGAATCCGGCAAAAACTTTCTGAAAAAGGACTTGCAATAGGTTCTAATGATATGCTTATAGCCGCAACTGCTCTTACATACTCGGCGGTATTGGTTACTCACAATGTAAGAGAATTTAGCCGGATTGACGGACTTGCTGTTGAAGACTGGTTGGAATAGATTTGCTTTGAATTGCCACACGGATTGTAAAAATCTAACGATGTTTCTGGAAGAGCGTTTTTTGCAGGTAAACAAGTTATTTACTCAAGGCAAATTCTCAATAAATTTTCACCAAAAAGTTGTTTTTTAGAATTTATTCAGTATAATGTAAAATAGATTATTGAAAAGTTAAAATGAGATTGTCGTATCAAGTACGACAATGACAGAAAAATTCAAGTTTGATAATGACATGAAAACATTAGGAAAATTGTCATTTTCGGGCTTGACCCGAAAATCTACTGGAGGTCTTTTATGAAGAAATTTATTGTTCCGGCTTTATTTGCGTTTTTATT
>CAVKBG010000049.1:5705-18711 GCA_963654755.1 Desulfovibrionaceae bacterium | reverse complement strand
TGAAACTGAAAAAATTTATTTTCATACTGAGTTTCATGGATGCAGTTCTGTCTGGACCTTTCTTCAGCCTGACTGATAAAAAAAGCCGGAAGACTTCCCTTTAGCCCTGAAATTTGAAGCGGAAATTCTTCAGGCTTCGCGTCTGCGCATTTTATTGCTGCCGAGTGAAATTCATTGCAGGAATTAATAATGCTAAACAGCGGATTTTGACTTTTTGTTGATAATGTATTTTTCATAATTGTCCGATATAGTATATAGAATAATCTGCTTATTCTAGCTTTATTTGAGGGAATTGCAAAGCCCTGTAAATCAAAAAAAGAGGTTTTCCTCGGGAGTATTTTTGTGAACATTAAACGCTTTTTGCTTACGGTTATATCAATTTCCTGTTTTTTTGCCTATGCGCAGGTTCCAGAAAAATCAGAGCAGAAACTTGACAATGCGGAAGTTTCAATAAAGTTTTATGATAGAACTGTTTATTATCCGGGAGACGCAGAAAATAATCCTGTTTATGTTTATATAACGGTTTCAAATAAAGGCTCGTCTACTTTGAGATTTAAAATTGCTGATGACAAAATGTTTTCCGTGGATTTTATTGCTTTCAATGTAAAAAAGACGCAGCTTCCTTCAACTCAAGGATTGATAAGAAAACGCACAACAAATCAGACTGTATATTTCCGCGAAATTTCCCTTGAGCCGGGCGAAGAATATTCTTTCCGCGAAAATCTAAAAGACTACCTTGAAATAAAAGATCCTTCTATTTATTACGTTGAGCTTAGATTTTACCCGGAACTTTATAGAAACAAAAATATCAGCTTAACTTCAAACCGACTTAGCCTTGAAGTCCGCCCTAGCCCGTCCGCAGCTTCGTCATCGGCACTTCCTGTTGAAACAAACAGCGCGGTTGTTCTTCAGCCGGAAGATATAAGCCCTGACCGTGTTGTTGAGCAGACAATTGTTGCGCGCCAAAAAAGCCTTTGGGATCAGTTCTTCCTTTATATGGATTTGGAAGAAATGCTAAAGCGTGATCCTTCCCGCGGAAGAAAATACAATCTTGTAAGCGCAGATGAGCGCGCCGATATGCTTCGTTCATTTAAAGCCGACTTGATGCTCCAGAGAATTGACTATGACATCGTGGCGATTCCGTCTAAATTCAAGATTGAAACAACTTCATATTCGCAGACTGAAGGCACTGTAAAAGTAATTGAATGGTTTAAAAATGACAATTTCATGGAACGCAAACGCTACACTTATTATGTCCGTCAGCGCGATGGAATTTGGCAGATTTACGATTATACAGTAGACAATTTGGGAACTGAATAATGGCTGAAGCAAAACGAGCCAAATATTTCTGTGAAGGCTGCGGTTCAGAAGTCGCTCCGAATGCAAAATTCTGTCCAAAGTGCGGACGTTTTTTTGCGGCGGTAAGATGCCCGAACTGCGGCCACATAGGAACTGTAAGAAATTTCTTAAAAGGCTGCCCTGCCTGCCATTATGCCGTAACTCAGGAAGAACTCTACGGAACTTCTGAAAGCGGCAAAGATTCAAAAAAAAATCAGCTTTCACGAAAATCACGGAAAAAAATAAAAAAAGCTTTTAGCTTTCATAAAGAATCGATTTTTTCAGACGATGTTCCTGCCTGGCTTTTTGTGGCAAGCATTGTCGCTTTAATTGTGATTTTTGCGGCTTTGTTTATGAGATGCAAAAGCTGAAATTTTGTTTTCTTTTGCCGAATTCAGCTAAATATATTTGACAAAAAACTGATATTTAAATATACTATTCAAATCTTGCCCAGGTGGTGGAATTGGTAGACACGCTAGTTTCAGGTACTAGAGTCCGCAAGGATGTACGAGTTCAAGTCTCGTTCTGGGCATTTTTTCAGCCTTTTAGTGTATTTTCTATTATTTCAGTCATTTCATAAAAATCTTTTACTTCTGCATACAGTGGATTTTTCTGCTCGATTTTTAATTCGCCTTGCCGTTTTCTGTTGAGGTACAACGTGTTTATTCCAAGTTTTCTGGCTGGAACTATGTCGTGCTCCAGGCTGTCCCCGATGTACCAAGTTTCGCTTTCTGATGAATTTGCAAGCTCCATTGCTTTCTGGAAAATTTTTAAATCCGGCTTGCTGATTCCGACTTCCGAAGAAATGACAATCGGGCTGAAAAAATTTGTTACGCCGGCTTTTTTTAGTTTTGACCGCTGATTTTCAGAATCGCCGTTTGTTATTATTCCCATTTGAATATTCAAGTCTGAAAGTTTTTTTAATGCTGGGAGCGCGTCGGAAAAAAGATTGTATTCCTTTTCATAAGTTGACCAGTAAAGGCTGAACCTTGAGTCAAGCTCCTCTTTTGATTTTATTGGGTTGCCGTTAAGCTCGAATACTTTTGCGATTCTTCCTTTCCGCTGCTCGTCAAAAGTCAGCTCTCCTGCTGAATATTTGTCAAAGAAATGCTGCGCCCATTTTTTCCATTGAATGCAAAACTCGTCAAAATCCATGTAGATTTTGTTTTTATATTTTTCAAAAACCGCCTTTATTCCAAAGTTTTCCGCAGATTCAAAATCCATCAACGTTCTGTCCAAATCGAAAAAAACTACCATAGAACTAAGTTAGCATTTTTTTCACTTCTATTCTATAGAAGAAAATGTTTTTAGCTGGGCATCCCTCTTTCTCTTGACAAAATTTGTGATTTGACTAGACTTTTTGATTATGCGTGCTACAAGAGCTTTGATTCATTTGGATAATTTAAAAAACAATATTATAGAAATAAAAAAGTGCTTAAAGCCTGAAACAAAAATGTGCATTGCTGTAAAAGCCGATGCCTACGGACACGGAGCTGTTCCATGCGCAAAGGCTGCTCTTGAAGCTGGCGCGGATTATCTTTCTGTTGCGACTTGTGAAGAAGGTCTTGAGCTTAGAAACGCTGGCATTGCCTCTCCTATTCTTATGCTGAGCCTTTGCTCTCCAGATGAAGTTGAAGAAGTTGTTTCCGCCGGAATTACGCCTTTTGTTTTTGACGAAGAATATATAGAGCTTTTTTCTGCTGCTTGTAAAAAACTTGGAATAGAAAATTTTGCAGTTCATCTTGCGGTTGATACGGGAATGGGCAGAATCGGCTGTCTTCCTTCCGAAGCTGGAAAAATTGCGCTCAAAATAAAAAAGTGCGGAAACCTTGTCTTGGGCGGAACTGCGACTCATTTTGCGCTTAGCGACTGTGTTTCAGAAAAAGGAAAATCGTATACAAAATTTCAGTTTGAAAATTTTCTTGAGGCGATTAGAAACATAAAGGCGGCTGGAATTAATCCCGGTCTCTGCCACTGCGCGAATTCTGCAACAACTCTTGATTCCCCGGAAATGCATCTTGATATGGTTCGTCCGGGAATTATTGTTTACGGCTATTACGCTGACGAAGTTTCAAAAGATTATTTAGCTTCAAAAGGAAAAAATATAGAACTAAAGCCGGTTATGACTTTGGAAAGCTGCGTTTCTTCAATCCGTAAGTTTGAAAAAGGAAAATTTGCAGGCTATGGATGCAGATGGGAAGCCGAATCTGATACCAATGTTGGCGTTGTTCCGATTGGCTATGCAGACGGATGGTTCAGGCGTTTTTCTGAATGCGGTGTAAAAGTTGCAGTAAATGGAAAAAACTATCCTATTTGCGGTCGCATTTGCATGGATCAGTGCATGATAGATTTGGGTGCAGACTGTACTGCAAAGCGATGGGACAAAGCCGTTTTGTTTGGGGACAGTTCAGATGGAGCTTTGCAGACTGCCGATGACATTGCGCATCTTTCAGGTACAATTTCATACGAAATAACCTGCGGAATCTCAAAACGTGTGCCGCGTGTTTTTATTCAGTGAGAAAACTGAATAATTGTTTTCTGTGCTAAAAGATATTTTTTTACTTCCGCAACTAGATAGAACGAGCCTGTAACCAAAATTGTCGCCTTTTCTTCTGCAGCCTTGGAAAGTATATACGGAATAGCTTTTAAATAATCGGGAATCGCAGTGTATTCTATGCCGGATTTTTCAAAAGCTGCCTTTAGCCGCGGAAAGTCAGATTCTTTTGTTCCTCCTGGCACTGTTAAAATTATATGGCTGAATTTTCCTTTGAATAATTCTGCTATTTCTTCTGCATTTTTATCCGCCGCGCAAGCAAAAAGAAGGTACGAATCAGTTTTTGCATTTGAAAAAAGGTTGCAGAATGTATCCATTGTAAAGCCAATGCTTTTTACTGTGTGGGCGCCGTCTAATATTAGGTTTGAAATATCCTTGAACTGCGAAGTTGATAAATCGACTGGTTCGAATCTTCCGGGAAGAACTGTTTTTTCAAGTCCCTTTTCGATTATACTTTCATCAAGATTTGGAAACACTGTTTTTACAGCAAGGGAAGCTACAGCCGCATTTCTAGCCTGAAATTCTCCCAGCAATGAAAGTGAAACATTTAAAGGTCTTGAAAACTTTTCAGAATCTAAAGAAAAGCACATTTTTATCGAATTTTGTCTAAAAAAACATACATCATGAGAAAGTGTTGGATTTTGCTGTGCATTTTTATATACAATTTCAGACGTTTTGCAGTATTCATCTGTAAAAATTATTGGAGATTTTTTTTCTTTTGCAATTTTTCTAAAAACATCTTTTACCGACTCTTTTTGTCCAGAAACAATTACTGGAATTCCTTGCTTTATAATTCCCCCTTTTTCTGCGGCGATGAGTTCTTCTGTGCTTCCAAGATATTCTGTATGTTCAAGCTCAATCTGGCTTATGCAGCTGCAAATCGGAGTTATGACATTTGTTGCGTCAAGCCTTCCTCCGATTCCGACTTCATAAACTGCATATTTTGTTCCGCCATTTTTAAAGCACAGCATTCCAAGCAATGTTGCAAGCTCAAACCAAGTAACAGGTCTTTTTCCGGGAAGTTCTTCGGTTTTGATAGAATTTATGCTGTCTATAAGTTGCTTTACTGATTTTTCGTAAACTTCTTCAGAAAAGGGGCCAGAAGCTGTACCTATCCGTTCGTTGAAATTCAAAATATGCGGAGACGAATACAAGCCTGTGTAATATCCGGCTTCCTCCAAAATACAGGCAATCATTTTAGAAATTGAGCCTTTGCCTTTGCTTCCCGCAACATGAAAACTCGGACAGCAGTTTTGAGGATTAGAAAGCCGTTTGCAAAGAAATTCCATCGTGTCGAGCCAAAAAATATTTTTCTTAGGAGTTTTCTCAAAATTCAAATATTCTTCTGCAAAACTTTCAAAGACACCGATAGCGGATTTTTTTTCATTCATTTGCTTGCCTCTAGGAATTTTTCATAAGTCCATTGGCTTATTGAATATCTGTAGTTTATCGATTTTATTGCGTCTGCGTTTTTTTCTAGCGAAGAAAATGAAGGTATGACGATGTACGAATCATCTTTTTTGTAAATTGAATAGACGGCTTTGTTTGTGTTGCTGAATATTTTTGAAACAACTTTTTCCGGCTTGATATTTTCCGATGGCGAAAGATACACCAGCTGGCCTCTTCTTAGTTTTGCGGAAGTTTCAGTTTCGTCAGTTACGCATAAAGGCTCGATGTACGGATCTGCCCAAAATGAAGCATCTTTAAAAAGAAAATTTGAAACAGAGTTTTTTGTTTCCCAGACTGTCTGCTCTTTTGAAGTCCTGAATGAAATTCTTTCAGAAACAGAATCTTCTATTCCAAAGAAAAATTCTGAAACTTTTTCAGTTCCCTTAAAAAAAGTTATGCGGCATGAATTTTTTTCATCTACGCCAAGGCTTGCCCAGGATGAAACTTTTTCAGCTTTTTTATACAAAGTGTTTTCTTTTTCGGCTTCTGTTAAAAAATTTTTTATTGTCTGAATGTCGCCTGGCCAGTTTAGCGTCATGTTTGAGTCGTCATCAGTTCCAAGCCATATATTGTCTTTTTGGGATATTATAATTTTTTTTCTTTCCTTTGCATTGTAAATTTCAACTGAAGAAATTTCTTTGGCGTTGTCAATGAATTTCATTTTTGAAGTTTCTGGAATATTTTTTCTTGACAGCGGAAGAAAAAGCAGCAGAAGAACTAGAACAAGAATTATGTCGAATCCGTAAAATACAAGAAGAGCTTTTTTTGATGAAATGCGCTTCATTTGTTGAACCTCCTTCTCTTTGAAAAGAAAATAAAACCTATTGTTAGGTTTATGAATATTGGTATCACACACGTTGCAAAAAGTGTTTTTATTGCTGCGTTTCTGATATTTTCATTGCTGATTTTATAAAGCGTTGTGTTGAATGTAGTTTTATTTTTTAAGTTTAAAAGCTCCTCTTCTCCGTTTAGCATAAAAATTCCGTTGCACAAAAAATCAAGGCTTCTTGAATCAACATCAAAAATTGAATTTGAATTATACGAAAGCAGCGAATCTGAAAAAGCGTATTGGTCTGCAAAAAGTATGAGAGACGGAGATTTTTCATTTTCTTTTGCAGATGAAGCGCAGACTGTAAAAGTAGAATATTCTTCCTCTGATTCAGCTGACTTTGGAACTGCGAAAGGATTTGTTATAAAGCTTTCTGTTCTTGAAATTTGCCATGAGCGGTTGCTTGTAAAAAGAAGAGGAACTGTTTTAAAGTTTTCAATTTCTGCAACTTCATTGTCAATGTCAAATGCGCAAGGCCAAAAAAGTGAAAGTCCAGAAAGCGCATTTTCCTGCGCCCTTAAGGAAATCCAAAGCGGATAATTTATATATTCTGTCTGCGCAGCTTTTTCATTTCCGTTGACATCAGAATTGCTTGTCATTGTAATTCTTAAATTTGAAATGTCGCAAGTCAAAGTCTGTTTAAAATAAATTCCAAAAGTGAACATGAGCCGCTCAAAAAGCTGATTTGATTCATTTTGCTTTACAGACCAGTTGTCTTCAAAATCTATGGAATAAGGCTGGCTTGCAATAAAAACTTTTCCGCCGTTGAGAATAAATTTTTCAAGGACTTTGCAATCAGCTTTTGTGAACTTGTCGCTTCCGAAAATAATCAGCGGAATGTTAGGAAGTTCATCAAACGAAATATCAGCGCCTGAATTTTTTTCAGAAGGAAGCGATGTCTGAATTACAGAAAATCCTTCCGCTTCAAGATATTGGAACGTAAGTTTGTAGCCGTTTGCAAAAGATGAAGCTAAGACAAATTGAACTGGATTTTCTTTTTCTTCAACAAGAGATTTTATTTTTCTAGTCAAATCAAATTCAAGTCTTGATATATTCAGCACAAACGGAATTGTTTCACTTTTGCCAAGGTAGTCAATTTTTATGGCGGAATAAACATTTGTGATGCTTGCTGAATCTGCGGAAGAAGTTCTAATCGGATAGCCTCTTATTCCTATTTCTGAAAGTTTTGTTGCAATGTTTTCTTTTGCGGGATTTATAATTTCAACTGAAACTTTTTTTGATTCTCCCGCATAGCTTTGCAGAAAATCGATAACATCTTTTACCTGCGGATAAAGGCTTTTTAATTTGGGACTTAAATAATAAGAAATTGAAACTGGATCTTCAATTTGACTTAAGATTTTTTTGCTGTATTTGCTCACGCTGAAATTTTTTGATGAAGTAAAATCAATTTTTAAATTCAAGTTTTCATTCGCAATTGTAAAAAGTAGAAAGGAAAATAAAAATGCGCGTTTTATTTTTTTTAAATAAACGGACTTGTTTCCTTTTCTGTCTTCCTGAATAAAAAATGCAAGCGCATAAAAAAATGCAGCGCATGAAGCAAAGAAAAGAAAATTTGTTATGCTGAAAATTCCTTTTGAAAAAGAATCGAATCTCCAGGCGAACGAAATAAATTTTATTATTGCGCTTAAAAATTCCGGCGGATTAAAGTAAAGCGGAATGTTGTGAATTGAATTTATGATTGCAAGAAAAAATGCGGAAACCACAAAAGAAGCCCCGGCGGATTTTATTATGCTGAAAATAAAAATTGCAAAAGAAACCGCGGCGGCAAAGTAAAATAAAATTCCTATAAAACCAACAAAAACTTGAGAAATTTCAATGTTGCCAAAAAAGGAAACGCATACTGGAACTAAAATAGAAAGAAATGTTGCAAAGCAGCAAATAAAAAAAACTGAAAGGAATTCAGGAAGAAATACAAAAACTGATTTTAAAGGAAAATCTTTTTTTACATTTGAAGAAACTGAAACTAGTCCGGGCAAAAATAAAATGCAGGCTGGAGGAAATGCTGAAAAAAAACTGTGCAAATCTGTAGTGCCGGCTCCAAGAAAAAACTGCTGCCCGATAAAAAATCTAAGGCTTACAAAAATTTCAAATGCGGCAACTAAAATATATGTGAACGGATTTATTGCAAAGTTAAAAAAATATCTTTTTAAAACAGATTTCATTGTGACTTTTCCGTGGCGAAAATAAACGCTTCCTCAAGATTTTTACAGTTAAATTTTTTTACTATTTCTTTTTCAGTTCCGCAAGCTGCAACTTCTCCGTTTGCAATTATATAAATTCTATTGCACAAAGAAACTGCTTCTTCAATATGATGCGTTGAAAAAATAATTGTCATTGACTTTGAAAGTTCTTTTAGTTTTTTTCTGAACGAAGCAATTTGCGCTGGATCTAAGCCTGCTGAAAATTCATCAAGGACAAGAATTTTGGGAAGCCTGCAGATTGCTTTTGCGAGGCTTGTTCTTTGCTTAAATCCTTTTGAAAGGCTTGAAACTTTTTTACTGAAAACTTCTTTAAGTCCGCAAATTTCCGAAGCCTTTTCTACAGTTAGCTCAGCTTCATTTTTTTTCTGTCCTGAAATTTCAGCTTCAAAAAAAAGAGTTTCTTTTACTGTAAGGCTTGAATCAAGCTCAGGAACTTCTGGAACAAAGGCGGTCAATTTTTTAAATTCATCAATTTCTTCTGTTCCGCAGATTTTTACAGTTCCGCTAGTCTGGTAATGAAGTCCGCAGATTGCTTTTAAGACAGAAGTTTTTCCTGCTCCATTTGGTCCAAGAATTCCAGTGATGGAATTTTTTTCCGCATAGAAATTTATATTTTTGCAGGCTGAAAATTTTCCGTAGTTTTTGCAGAAAGAAATCAGTTCAACTTCATTCGACATAAGGAATCTCGATTCTCATCCTGTCTTTTGTGAGGCGTGCTTCTGGATAAACTTCTTGCGCCTGCTCCAAAAGAACATTTAGCTCTTTGTCGTTGTAACGCGGACTGTAATGAATAAGTCCCATTCTTAACGCATTGGCGTCTCTTGCAATTGTGGCTGCCTGCCTTGAAGTCATGTGCTTTTTTTCTTTTGCCTGATCTTCGCATCCATCCGCAAACATTCCCTCGCAGATTAAAAGGTCGCTGCCCTTCACTTCTTTTGCAATCGACGGAAGATACATTGTGTCTGTTACAAAACTGAATTTCCGTCCGCTTCTATTTTTTCCAACAACTTGCTCTGGCTTTATTTCAATTCCGTCTTCATTTACAACACTTTCGCCGTGCTGAAGTTTTCCCCACAAAGGTCCTTTTGGAATTTTTAATTTTTCTGCTTCTTCCGGATTGAATTCTCCCGGTCGGTCAAGTTCTTCCAAAGTATATCCTACACAAGTTTTTGTATGTTCAAGCGGAAATGACCTTATATAAAATCCGTCGCCTTCATAGACTACGCCCGGCTCTGTTATTTCCTTTACAACAATCGGATAATTTATGTACATATCCAGAACTTTGCGGCTTGTTTCTATATATTCTGCAATTTTGGGCGGACCAAAAATATAAAGAGGCTCGGTTCTGTCAACTTGGGAAGAAAGCATAAGAATTCCGGGAAGCCCTGTAACGTGATCTGCGTGCGTATGCGAAACAAAAATCGCATTGATTTTCTTCCATTTTAAATTAAGCCGCCTTAAAGAAACCTGCGTGCCTTCTCCGCCGTCAAATAAAAACAAGTCTCCGTCGCGCCGAAGCAAAACTGATGTAAGGTGGCGATATGGCAACGGCATCATTCCTCCGCAGCCCAAAATAAAAGCTTCCATATTCATGGAAACGATTTTATACAAAAAAAAGACTTTCTTCAATCTAGCGTATTTAGAATTCTTGATGTAACCTTGCAAGTTTGATTTTTATTTACTATAATAATTAGTCTTTATTTTTATAGGGGAAAACATTGAAAACTATTTTAAAGAATATTGCTGCTCTTGCTTTATTTTCTGTTGCTTTTGCCGGCGCATTTTCAGAATCGCCTTATAATAAAAATCTGTCAGCTGAAGATATTGAATCTTTAAGCAGCAGAAAAACTGTAATCAAAAATACAGGCTCATACAAAAAAATGTGCATGAAAGGCGAAAATCCGGGCTTGAAAAAAGCTGTGGAAACTGTTGGCGAACTTAAGCCTGCTTATTTTGCGGAAGTAATAAAAGAATATCCTTACGAAGGCAATGAAAATCTTCTTGAAAATTTTTCTTCGCTTGTAATGGACATTCCGTCTTATGCAGGAATTCCTTATTATTCAGAAAGAGCCGAAGAATGGTACGACTTGTATACTTCCGCGGAAATAAAGTCAGCGCAGGAAGATGGAAATATTCAGATTGTAAATGCTGATTTTGAAATGAAGCCGTTTGGCCTTGTTCCAATGAAAATCACTTCGGAAAAAAATGATGAATATTATTACTATGAATCAACGAATCTTTCCACAATGCGTTACTACGATAAATTCAATTGCGTCAATCCAGAAAACATGAAATCAATAATTGTGATTTTTAGGTCGGAAGATAAATGGATTCTTTATGGAATCGGAGCGGTAAAAGCTCCAAGTGTTTTTTTTCTTAGAGAACGCGTTGACACATCTTTTATGAACAGAATAAAAACTTTCTGCGCCTACTTCTTTGCGAAAATGGAAGAGCAGAAATTGCAGGAGCAATAAATGAGCAGTTCAAATTTTACTGATGTTGTGATTCTTGCCGGAGGATTCGGTGAAAGGCTTTGGCCTGCTTCAACTCCGGAATTTCCAAAGCAGTTTATGGCTTTTGCAGATGGAATTTCCTTTTTGCAGAACGCAGTCATAAGAGCGTTGGCAGTTGAGCCTTCAGGAAAAATTCTAATTATTTCGCGTCCTGAAATTTGCGCGGAACTTACAAATCAAGTTGAAGCTTTAAAAGAAAAAGTTTCCGAGCAGCATAAAAAGAAAATTGAAAACGACTTGTATGTTATTGCAGAACCTTGCTCCAGGCACACTTGTCCGCCCCTTTTGCTTGCCTGCAAATTTCTTGAGCTTGCGGAAAAATCAGAGCATTTGATTTTGGTTTTGACAAGCGACCAAGTTATTTCACCTTTGGAAAATTTTGTTTCAGACTGCAAGAAGGCTGCGGATTTTGCGCATCAGGGAAAATTTGTGTGCTTTGCAATTCCGCCTTACGAGCCTTCAACTGGATTCGGCTACATAAATATGGGCGAGCCTTTGAATTCTGAAAATTCAGTTTTAAAGATTGCAAGCTTCAAGGAAAAGCCTGACTTGGAAACTGCGAAGGCTTATCTTGCAAGCGGAAAATATGCCTGGAACAGCGGAATGTTTGGATTTTCAAATTCGCTTTTTGAATCTGAAATTAAAAAGTATGAAAGCGAAATGTTTGAAACTTTTAAAATTTTTGACAATGCTGAATTTCCAAAGCTAAAAATTTTAAATTCAATAAAATATATTGAAAACTGGCAGCCGCTTAACGAAGCCTATAAATCTGTAAAATCAATTGCGGTTGACAATGCAGTTGCCGAGCGGACACAGAATGCGGTTTGTGTAAAAGCTTCTTTTAAATGGGACGATGTTGGAAGCTGGGATTCATTTGAAAAATATTTTGAGCAAGCCGAAGAAGAATTTATTTCAGTTGAAAGCGGCGGAAACTTTGTCTACTCTGATATGCCGGTTGCCCTTTGCGGAGTGCAGGATTTGATTGTTGTTGTAAAAAATGGTAAAATCCTTGTTATGAAAAAAGGCGCAAGTTCTTCCGTTAGAGATGTTGTAAAAAAATTCAAGGAAAAACTGTAAAAGCTTTTTATTACTTTGGAGCAAAAAATGGTTTGGCTGATTGGTTACAAAGGAATGCTTGGAAGTGAAATTGCCAAGCAGCTTACAGAAAATAAAATTGACTGGATTGGAAGCGACAGAGATGTTGACATAACAAATCCTGCGGAACTTTCAAAATTTGCGCATAACCACGGAACTGCCGCCGGAAGAACTGGAATTTCTGTTGCCCGCGGAACTGTCCCTGAAAAAATCACTTGGGTAATAAACTGCGCCGCCTACACTGCCGTAGATAAAGCCGAAGAAGATTCAGAGCTTGCGGAAAAACTAAATGCTGAAGGTCCAAAAAATATTGCAAGGATTACACGCGAGCTTGGCGCAAAACTGATTCATATTTCAACAGATTATGTTTTTGACGGAACAGGAAATTTTCCATATACAGAGGATATGCTGAAATGCCCGGATTCAGTTTACGGAAGAACAAAAGCGGCGGGCGAAGATTTTGTAGAAAAAGAAATGACCCAGTACTACATTTTGCGCACTGCATGGCTTTATGGTTTCGACGGAAAAAATTTTGTCTACACAATGACAAAAGCGATGAATTCAAAAGATGAAGTGAGCGTTGTGTGCGACCAGAAAGGAACTCCGACTTGCGCCGTGGACTTGGCTTCTGCAATTTTAAAAATTATGTCCACATCAGAAAAAGCAAAAAGCCTGTTTGGAAAAAAATCAGCACTGCCCTACGGCGTTTACCATTTTACAAATTTAGGCGAAACGACTTGGTTTGACTTTACAAAAAAAATATATGAGCTTGGAAAAAAGTACGGCAGAATCACAAAGGACTGCGCTATAAATTCCTGCACAACCGATGAATATCCATGCGCCGCAAAACGCCCGGCATATTCGGTTTTAAGCAAAGAAAAAATTCAAAACTTGCTGAAAATAAAAATTCCTGAATGGCAAGAAAGCCTAGAAAAATTTATAAAGAACGACAGATTTTTAATAAAATAGACAATTTTTTTTGTTGTCAAAAATGTCATTAGATTTC
>CAVKBG010000049.1:0-5695 GCA_963654755.1 Desulfovibrionaceae bacterium | reverse complement strand
GCTTGTCCCTGCGATGTTTCTGAAGAAAGTTCGGTTGATAATCTATTGCAAATTTCAGCAGATTTCTGTGTCGTTAGCATGGGAACAAAAAAAGGCTTCGGTAAAAGAACATTACCGAAGCCTTTAACTTATTTCAAAACTGATGATTTTATTTTGCTATTTCAAAATAGCCAGTTTTACTTCCTGACATTTCCGTGCAGAAAATCGTCATAGCTGATTTCAATTCCCTGACGGACATCAACATTTGCCCTCCATCCGAGGTTGTTCAGGCGGGTAACATCGCAAAGTTTTCTTGGAGTTCCGTTCGGCTTTGACGAGTCCCATTCAATCCGGCAAGTTCTTCCGCTTTCCGCAACATCAGCATATACGACTTCACGGATTGTTTCGGCAAGTTCCTTGATTGTCAGTTCTTTTCCGGTTCCAACATTCACAAAATCTCCTGTCGGGGTGCGCAAATCATCCGCATTTTTGTTTTCCATAAGGTAGACAACCGCATCCGCCAAGTCTCCTGCAAAGAGGAATTCGCGCAATGGAGAACCGTCGCCCCAAAGGTGAACAACGTCCTCTCCGCTCGCTTTTGCCTCATGGAATTTCCTTATCATCGCAGGAAAAACATGGCTTCCCTGCAGTTCATAATTGTCGCCGATTCCGTAAAGGTTCGTCGGCATTACAGAAAGAAAGTTTGTTCCGAACTGCTTGTTGTACGCCGTGCAGAGCTTTATAACGCTGATTTTTGCAAGAGCGTAAGCGTCGTTCGTAGGCTCAAGCGGGCCTGTCAGAAGAGACTCTTCCTTTATCGGCTGTTCCGCCATCTTAGGGTAAATGCAAGTTGATCCGAGATTCATCAGTTTTTTTACGCCGTTTTTGCGCGCCGCCTCAACCACATTGAATCCAATCACCATGTTCTGATAGATAAAATCTGCAGGATAAGTTGAATTTGCCCCGATTCCACCCACATGAGCCGCCGCAAGGAAAACATATTCCGGCTTTTCTTCCTCAAAGAATCTGTTTACATCCGCCTGATTCAAAAGGTCAATCTCGCTGTGAGTTCTTGTAATGATATTCGTGTATCCGCGCGACTGAAGTTCACGGAAAATCGCACCGCCGACTAAACCGCGATGACCAGCAACGTAAATTTTTGAAGATTTTTGCATTTTGATTAATCCTGATAAGTTTTATTAAAATCCGAACAAAGTCTTGTCTAGTTTTGAAGCCCTGATTATAGAATAAAGTGTTCCGATAGGCAGCTGATTATTTCCGTGGCAAGGCACAATTGTTGTCGCACCAAGTTCTGCATTATGCCACTTCTGATGAGAGCCTTTTTGTCCGATTAATACAAATCCGTTGTCCTTTAAGATACGGACAACTTCTTTTGAAGACAGTCTGACTGGCATTTAAATAACCAGCTGCAGAACTCTTGATTCGGCAGGCACTTTAAAATCTGACGGTTCAAAAAAAAGTTCCGCAGCTTCCTTGAAATTTTCAGAAGCTTTTTCTAAAGTCGGTCCGCATGAATTTATTCCAGGAAGTTCCGGGCAATATGCCGCCCAAGAATTAACAACATCATCGTATTCCAATACAACCCGCAGTGTCATTTTTAACCTCCTAGTTTCAACAATATTAACATACGGAAAACGAAATGACAAGAATTACCTTTTGTGCAGAGTTCTTTCCTTTTCAACATAATCCATGTCATGATGCATCATTATGTGGACAAGTTCCTTGAACGATGTCTTTGTAGGATTCCAGCCGAGGGGTTTCTTTGCCTTTGCAGGATCGCCAAGAAGCGTCTCAACTTCTGCCGGGCGGAAGTATTTCGGGTCAACTTCAATAAGACATTCACCTGTAGCCTTGTTGTAGCCCTTCTCGTCCACGCCTTCGCCCTTGAATTCAAGTTCGATTCCAGCCTCGGCAAAAGCGCACTTGCAGAATTCACGAACACTGTGCTGCTCGCCTGTCGCAACAACAAAGTCATCCGGTTTTTCCTGCTGAAGAATAAGCCACATGCATTCAACGTAATCCTTAGCATATCCCCAGTCACGGAGCGCGTTCAAGTTTCCAAGATAAAGACGTTTTTGGTAGCCCTTTGCGATTCGGCTTGCAGCAAGAGTGATTTTTCTAGTGACGAAAGTTTCTCCACGGCGTTCTGACTCGTGATTAAAAAGTATTCCGTTTGAACAGAACATTCCGTAGCTTTCGCGGTAATTTTTCATAATCCAGAAACCGTACAACTTTGCAACAGCATACGGCGAGCGCGGATAAAACGGAGTCGTCTCTTTCTGCGGAACTTCCTGCACAAGCCCGAACAACTCAGATGTTGAAGCCTGATAAATCCGGCAAGTTTTTTCCATTCCAAGAAAGTGAATCGCCTCAAGAATGCGGAGAACGCCAGTCGCGTCAGTGTCCGCCGTGAACTCAGGCACCTCAAAAGAAACCTGAACATGGCTCTGCGCGGCAAGATTGTAAATTTCATCCGGCTTGATTTCGCGGATAAGGCGGATCATGCTTTCGCTGTCTGTAAGGTCACCGTAATGAAGATAAACCTTGCGGTTCTTGTGCATATCTTCAATCAGATCATCGATGTAAAGATGCTCAATCCGACCTGTGTTGAAAGACGAGGAACGACGTATAATTCCGTGAACCTCGTAACCTTTGTCCAAAAGGAATTCCGCAAGGAACGAACCATCCTGCCCAGTAATTCCAGTGATAAGCGCTTTTTTCATTTTATTCTCCTAATAAAAATGAGATGGGTATTTCTAAAAATTAGCTGACGACAACAAAAATGACCTGCTGAAAGTACAGCAGGTAGAGGTGGAGAGAAATATATTATTTTGTAAAAAATTATAAACTACTGATTATTTACCAAACAAATCAGAGTGAGAACCAGTTTCAACCAATGTCAGAGTAAGCGTACTTTTTGTCTTACGATAGCAAAGAAGCCAGTCCGGACGTATATGTAGCTCACGCGTACCTTTAAGAATCCCTGCAAGTTCATGGTCGTGGTATTTCTGCTCAATAACAGCATCGGTTCTTAGTTTTTCGACAATATCATGCAGTTTCTGGATTGGCAGCCCTCTTTTCTTTGCCAGTTTATATGATTTTTTGAACTGACTAGTCCAAATCACCTCATAAATCACTTGTCCAAGTCCGCCCACATTTTTTTCATGTCAGTATAGCGAGTTGTTTCTTTTGAATTCTCCAATTTTTTTGCCTCATCAACAGCAGAAAGCAGTTCCTTGGAATATTCAGGATATTCAACTTTAAATGGAAGCCCATTATGCAAAACAGACTGGCGGAGAAAAAGAGTTATAGCCTGAGACAAAGAAAGCCCCAAGCCTTCAAAAAGAGGAGTAACCTCAGATTTTAGCTGTGAATCAATCCTTATATTTGTCGCTGTTGTACTCATATCTAAAAAATAATACAAAAAGTTGCATTTGTAAAGCAAAGATGAAATTTTATTCTTTTCAATAAAAATTTTCACTTTGCCCTGCTCAGTCTGAATTGCCTCATATCCTCAATCATGTCTGATTCGGAGTTCCATCCTTTATCTTCTTCAAAAAGAGACTGAATCTTTTTCAATGTGGCAGAAGGCGATGCTCGACATAACAATATTATTAGAAAACTGTCCGGGATTAGAAGTATTTTTTCTCAGAAGAAAATCAATAAAATCATTAACTTCTGATTTTAACTCATCTGTCAGAAACCGCCGTTTCCAATGAAAGCGGCTCAGTCTTATGCCTTACAGCAAAAGGAAGTCCGTTGTTTTCTATTGAGGAAGCAAGAAAAATGCGGACAGCCGTTGAAGTGTCCAATCCCAACGATGAAAAAAGAGCGTCAGCTTTTGCCTTTAAGGAATCGTCCACGCGTAATTGAAGTGTTGCCATAACATACCTCTTAATTACAAATTAGGACATTTTTATTGAGTTGTCAACACAAACATTACTCACAACTAAAAGTATGCCCCTGAACTTTCTTCACAAACTCATAGTCAATAGTGCGCCGCAAGCCTTCCTCAAGTTCAACTGGAGCTGTAAATCCTGTCTTTGGAACTCTTGACGACTTGAAATATGTATTCTGGCAGAACTTCTTTACTCGGATTGAGTTGATTGCGAACTTCTTGTGCAGGATGAACGCAAGCAGGTCAAAACATTTTCCGCCGAGATATGCAAGCCAGTACGGAAAATGGACAAGATGCTTCTTCGGCTTTCCAAGGTGCTTGTACACATCAAGGACAAGATGGTTCATGTCGTAGGCAGGCTCATCGCAGTAGTTGAACAGGTGCTGCTTTCCAGCTGACGTTCCGTCGTATTCCTTTTCAAAGCAGGGAAGTTTTTCCTCGTTCTCAATGCAGAACTGGATGAACGCCGCAACATTCTCAACGTAGTTCATGCTCTTGCGGTTTGTGCCCTTGCCTACCATCGGGAACTTTCCACCGGCAATTTGGCGCAAAAGGTTATACACGTTTCCGCGGTTCTGCTCGCCGAAAATCACAGTCGGGCGGATTATTGTCACACAGTTCGACTTGTCTGAAGAAAGCCACTCGCGGTATTTCCCCTCGGCAAGATATTTTGTGCGTCCGTAGTCGTTGAAATATTTTATCTCGCCGCTCTCGTCTGTTCCGACCGGGGCGAATCCGTAGACCGCGACTGAGCTTGTAAAGAAGATGTGATGGATTCCAAGCTCTGTGCAGGCTTTGCAGATATTCTCGCTGCCTTTTACGTTCACCTCGTCATACAAGGATTTTGGAGTGACATCGTCGCGGTGCTCGGCTGAAAGATTCACGACGACATCGCTTCCTTTCAGGACTTCCAGAAGGGAGTGCATAGGCTGGGCTTTTTTTGCGGCCTCATCCGCTCCCGGAGCCATCGCCTCGTCCGTAAGGCTTGCAGGAAACTCGTTCGTCTCGTTCCCGGAATTGCGAACATCGCAGCGGAGCCAAAGGTCAGGATATGCAACGCTTTTTCTCTTGTCCGCGATTCTTACACTATGCCCTGCCTCCAGAAGCCTCTTTACAAGCCGGGTTCCCACAAAGCCAGAGCCACCTATAACTGTTATTGTCATTTTATTTTAACCTCTCAATAATTTATATATTGCCTTTAAGATTTTTTTAGGAAGAATCCGAACAGGAACTCGTTTTATCACAAGTTTTCTGTATTCACTTTTTGAAATAAAACCTGATTTTAACTGCCTCTTCAAAAAGTTAATTTCATGTTTTGAATAAGCAAATCCATGCCGCCTGCCTATCATGTCGTTTCCGATTCTTGCGTTCACCAGAAGCTCAGGAATGTTTGAAACCTTATAGCCTTTCTGAACAATCCGAATCCATAGGTCATAATCCTCAAAATACGGAACTTCTTGATAGCCACCCGCCACAAGGACAGCAGATTTTCTGAAGCAGACAGCCATGTGGTTAAAGGCATTGCGCTTCCTTAAATACGAAACAATCTCATCGTACAAAAGAGGAACGCGACGTATTGACTTTGGAATCATATCATTGTCATTAAACTCGCTGATATATCCAGACGAAAGTGCAATTTCAGGATTCTCTTCCATATATATAATCTGCTTTTCAAAACGATTCTTATAGGCAATATCATCGCTGTCCATTCTTGCGACAAGCTCAGTTTTCACGAATTGCAAACCATAGTTCAGGGCATGGGCAAGCCCCTGATTCTTTTCATAGCCTACAACTTTC
>CAVKBG010000048.1:18120-19966 GCA_963654755.1 Desulfovibrionaceae bacterium | reverse complement strand
AATCCAACTAAAACGAGGTACACAATGAAAAAATCAGTTCTTCTTTCTATTTTAATGTTTGCGGCGGCGGTGGTTCTTCCGGCGCAGACTGTTGCGGTGTTCGACTTTGACTGCGATGATGAGGCTTATTATGACAAGGTTTCCACGATGACAGATTTGCTTGTCCATGAGCTTGTGAAATCCGGCGATGTTACCGTTGTTGAGCGCAAGAAAATCGACAAGGTGATGGCGGAGTACACTTTTCAGGCGAATCCGTACATCGACATAACGACGGCAAAGCAGATGGGAAAGGGAATCGGCGCGGACTGTATAATTGTTGGCTCAGTGGCGGCTCTGGGTTGTCCGCTTTACATCACTGCCCGGATGATTGACGTTGAAAAGGGAACGGTTCTTCATTCCGCAAAAATGAGCCTGAACTTTTGGAACGAGTACGAATCACAGCTTCCGAAATTCGCGTCTGAATGCGTGAAGAAAATTCCCCAGCCTAATATTTTTACTGGCGTTTGGACTGGAACTCTTTCGACCGACGAATTCGACGACAGCTACGAAATCACTTTCGGCGAAAAATCAAAGTGCGGCGTGAAAGTTGTTTCCATAGATTCGGACGGCAAGGAAACCGTTTTGGAAGGCAGCGGAACTTATTCATACACAAGCGACAGTTTTTCAGGCGGAAAAATCTTCAAGCTGAACGCGACATTCCGCAACGCAAAAACAAAACGCCTGCGCAAAATCGAATGGGCGTATCCTGCCAGCATGAACCGCGACCGCACGGAATTCAGCATAAACGTCTACCCCGACAGCACAAAAAAAGAACTCGCCCGGCTCACGCTCTCAAAAGTGGAGTAGAAACTGCGGCAAAAGGGTCTGCGATGCTCAGCGGATTTTTTTTTACAGATTGCTGACCGAGTTTGCTTCGCAAACATCGCATGTCGGGGCACGGCAATGACAGTTTATGTTATTGTCATTCCCTTGCTTGACAAGGGAATCTCTAACAGCACATGAGATTGCCGCGTCAAGCGCGACAATGACAACTTAGAATAAATATTTTCGGCTCAGTCTGCATGGCTCTTCTTTTAGGTCCGGCAATTTCTTTTGTTGGAAAATTGATGAAAAAAATTATTCCAGTGTTTCGCGAAATTTAAAATCGCATTATTTTTTGTTTCCTTGCGCTAGAAACTTTACAATTTGGATTATATACTTTCGATTATATTACAATTGTGTTGTATAAAACCATGTTAAAGGATTTTTATAAAATGAAAAAAATTATATCAATATTTATATTATTCTGTTTGACAGTTGCGCTTTTTTCTCAGCAAGTTAAAAATTCTAAAAGTGAGATTTCCGAAAAATCAGCTTTTGTTCCTCAATATAAAGTTGGCGATGAAGGTGAGGGCGACGGAATTGTGTTTTATGTTTCTCAGGAAGGTTTTGTTGTTTATGACGGCATGGGTGGAGAAAAATTGTGCCATTATCTTGAAATGTCTAAATCAACTCTGGGTGCTTCAAGTTGGTCTCCTGCTACTGGTTATGCTGATACTTTTGCTGGACTTGGCTATGGAAAATTCAATACAAAAAAGATTTTGAACTATTATGAAGAATTCAACCTTACAGAAGAGAATTGCGCCGCATACAGATGCAGTGTTTTCTCCACAGAAAAAGCTGCTGCAGGTGAATGGTTTTTGCCGAGTAAAGATGAACTAAATGAAATGTATAAGTCAATGGGAAAAACTGTGATTTTGGATGCAGAGGATAATCTGTTCTGGTCTTCGTTGGATTATAATAATCTTTTTGCATGTTTGCAGAATTTCAGTAACGGTAAACAGGGCGGCGGCGATAAAGCGTGGCG
>CAVKBG010000048.1:12094-18020 GCA_963654755.1 Desulfovibrionaceae bacterium | reverse complement strand
ATTGCCCGGTATAATCTTCTTGTAATTCCCTGATTTAGTTTCCAATGTCATTCCCGCACTTGATGCGGGGATCTATATTTTGTAAAGAGATTGCTGACCGAGTTTGCTTCGCAAACGTTGCGTGTCGGAGCACGGCAATGACAGGCGAGAGTAAACCCGGTAATGACAGTTTGTGTTATTGTCATTCCCTTGCTTGACAAGGGAATCTGTTTATAAGATTGCCGTGTCGGGGCACGGCAATGACAGTAAAAAATGTCGGCGGTTTTTACATTGTAAAAATTATTTTACTGCAACGTAAATAAAAATTGTTCCTGTTTTTCCGTCGCAGTCTTCCTGATATTCTTCAAAGTCGCCAGTGAATGTGCGTTCAAGCGGAGTGTTCCAAATTTCAGCCCAGGCTTTGCCAACGTCTTTTGCAACGTCGCCTTTCACCGTGAACTTTGCATATTTTCCGCTTGGAATTTGCTTTACTGCAAATCCTTTTTCTTTTGCGTCTTCAGCTGATTCATTTGAAATTTGAACTCCCACAAGAACTGTGTAATCTTGTTCTGTCGGCATTCCGTAGTCGCAGTAAAGTCCCACTGCTTTTTGATTTGTTCTGCCCGTGAATTTTGACTGCACGCTTCCAAGTTTCTGCCAAAGCCCGCCAATTTTTTGCGTCATATCCGGCGCGCTGTTTGATGTTACTTCTGTAAGTCCTGCGAATGTCATTTGTTGCAATTCTACGATTTCGTATTTCATGTTTTCTCCATTCAAAAAAAATTTATGCTTGAATTATAAAATATTTAATATGACAACGTTGTGTCATGTTTTATTTTAAATTGCATTTATTTTTTTTTAGTTAAATGTTATGATGAAAATGTCCGTGAAAAAAAAATTTATCTTTGCTTTATTTATTTTATTTTTCTCTTGCTTCAAGTTCAGTGCTGAAACTTTTTCGTTTGCGGCTTCCGTTGGTTTTCAGTCTGGAAAAGTTCAGGAATATGTTTATGATTCTGGCGATGTTCTTAGCCGGCTTGACTGGAAAACTGATTTTATTCCTGTTGCGGATATTTCTTCTAGGCTGAATATTTTTCACGTGGTTACTGACATTGGTTTTCTTTGCGCATTGCCGGTAAAGTATGGCACGATTGAAGACTGGGACTGGCTTGGCGAAGATAAAACAAGAGTTACAAATTTTTCAAAGCACGATCTTTCAGTTGAAAAAAAATTTGAAGTTGAAGCAAAAAGCGGATACGAATTTGTTTTTAAAAAAGTAAAGCTTGTTCCGCATCTTGGCTTGCGTTATCGTAATCAGAAATTTAAAGCGCACGATGGATATTATCAGTACGCGGATTATGAAAATGGCGAGTATTTGAACAGCTCAATCGAAAAGCGAAAAATAAAAGGAACTGGACTTTCTTATGAGCAGCATTTTGTGCTTCCGTTTATTTCCCTTGAAGCCGAATATAATTTTTTTTCTAGCTTGGATTTGATTTTAAATTGGCGGTGCTATCCTTATATTTATTGTTTTGCGGTTGACAGACATTATTTTAGAAACACGGATTTCCGCGATGCAATGTACGGCTCTGGATTTTTGCTTGGCGCGGAATTGCGTTACAAGTCTTTTTCAATTCTTGCGAATTATGAATTTCTTGAATGCAAAAATGGAACATCTGAATTTAAGGAAGATGGAAAATCCGCTGTAAAACTTTATACTGTGCCGGGAATAAAATCTTCTGTTGTTTCTATTATGGCGCGGTATAGGTTTTAAAATAAAAGTATGTCGCAGAAAAATCTTTTTGAACTCGTTTACATTCTCTTGGATAAAAATTCAGTAACTGCAAAAAATCTTGCGGAACATTTTGGTGTTTCTGAAAGGACGATTTACCGTTGGGCAGAATCTTTGGCGGAAGCTGGAGTTCCGATTTATTCCACACAAGGACGTGGTGGCGGATTTGCAATTGCGGAAAATTATACGCTTGATAAAACTATTTTTACTGATGAAGAAAAATGTTCTGTTGTTTCAAGTTTAAAGGCAGTTGCAAAACTTACAGGTAGCGAGCATTCATGCAAAAATTCTGCGGAAAAAACTGCGGTGCAAAAACTTAGCCGTCTTGCTGCAAAAAATACTGACTGGCTTGAACTTGATTTTTCTCCGTGGAATCCGCAAGGAAAAAACATAAACGAAATATTTAACAAACTAAAAAATGCCGTAATAGAAAAACAGCAAGTTGAGTTTGATTATTTTTCGCTTAACAAAAAAACTGAGCATAGAACTGTTCAGCCTTGGAAAATTGTGTTCCGAGGTGTGGGCTGGTATTTTTACGGCTGGTGCAATGTGCGCCGCGCTCCAAGATATTTTAAGCTAAATAGAATCTGCAATTTAAAAGTTCTGAACAAAAAAAATTTTATGGAAGAAAAAGAATTTGGAATTGAACAAAAAAATTCTTATAGCGCAGAAAAAGAAATTTCAGTGATTGAAATAGTTGCTCAAGTTGCAGACAGCGAGCTTTATAGAATCTTGGATGAATTTGCGGTTTGCAAAGTTGAAAAGTTTTCTTCAGAAAGTTCAATTGTAAAATTCAATGCGCCGGAAATCAGCTGGCTTGTTCCTTTTCTTTTGTCATTTGGCTCAGCTATAAAAATAATTTTTCCTGAAAAAATAAAAAATCAGTTTTCTCTTGAAGTAAAAAAAATGTCAACGCGCTTAAATGAAAAATAAAAATTCAATTGAAGAAGATAAAAATATTGGTATAATAAATTTTACTTTATATATAAGGTTAAATATTGAGTTTTATAAATTAATGTCATTATCGAGCTTGACCCGATAATCTATTTAAAAGTTATACCAGATTCCCGTGTCATTGCACGGGAATGACAGTTAAGCAGGTGTTTTTATGAAAAATTTTTTGCGGATTTTATTTTCATCTTTTGTTTTGGTTTTATTTTTTGGATGCATGGCGACAACGACTTCAGCTGGAAATGTGGGCGCGGACAGAAATCAGCTTATGATTGTTTCCGAAGAGCAGATGGAGCAGAGCGCGAACGAGTCCTATGCTCAGGTTATTGCCGAAGCAAAAAAGTCCGGCACGCTGAATGTTGACGCTTCGACTGTTGCCCGCGTAAAGGCTGTTGCAAAAAATTTAATCTTGCAAGTCGGAGCTTTTAGGGAAGACGCGCTTTCCTGGAACTGGCAAGTGAATGTAATCAGCGACAGCACTGTGAATGCTTGGTGTATGCCCGGCGGAAAAATTGTTGTCTACACTGGAATTATCCAAAGCCTTGATTTGACTGATGCGCAGCTTGCCGCTGTAATGGGACACGAAATTGCGCACGCGCTTAGGGAACATAGCCGTGAACAGGCTAGCAGCGAAACTTTGAAGAACGCCGGAATCGCAGTTGTTTCTTCTGTTGCAGGACTTAATGAAACTGGAAACTCTCTGCTTGGACTTGCGGCTCAATATACTTTGACTCTTCCTTTTTCACGTTCACACGAAACTGAAGCAGACCACATTGGAACAGAACTTATGGCGCGCGCGGGATACAATCCTAATGAAGCTGTTGTGGTTTGGGAAAAAATGTCTGCGCTCGGCGGAAGCCAAATTCCAGAAATTATGAGCACGCATCCTTCCAACGCAAGCCGCATAAAAGACTTAACTGAAATTTCTAAAAAAGTTTATCCGCTTTACGAAGCTTCAATAAAATGAAATTTAAATGAAAATTGCCGGCAATTTTCAGGCGTGATTCTAATGTCATTCCCGCACATGATGCGGGAATCTTTATGATAAATTTATTTATGAGATCTTCGGGTCAAGCCCGAAGATGACAATAAACAAATCTCTCGATTCGCACGAAAAGAAATTGCCTGCCACAAAATTCTCATTCACGGCAGGCGATTTCTAATCAGAAAATAAAAAATTTTCGCCTTATTTCCAGACTTCTTCTGCAATCTCACGGACAAGCGCGATTTTTGCCCACTGCTCTTCCTCGGTAAGCTTGTTTCCAATCTCGCATGAGGCAAATCCGCACTGAGGGCTGAGGTAAAGTCTTTCAAGCGGAATGTATTTTTCAGCTTCTCTTATGCGCTCAATCACAGCGTTCTTGTCTTCAAGCACTGGAGATTTTGTTGTGATAAGGCCGAGAACAACTTTCTTGTCTTTGCTGACTTTCGCAAGCGGAGCAAATCCGCCTGAGCGCGCGTCATCATATTCAAGATAAAGCCGGCTCACATTCTCTTTCGCAAAAACGTAGTCCGCAACTGTATCGTAAGGTCCGCTTGTAAAATATGTTGAATGATAATTTCCGCGGCAGATGTGCGTATTGATTGTCATGTCAGCTGGCTTTTCTTCAAGCGCAAGATTGTTCACTTTTAAAAGCTGCTCTTTTACTTCCTTTAGGCTTCCGAGCTTTTCATATCTCTGCGCAGCAGCGTTTCCAACAACCGCGCCCCAAGTGCAGTCGTCAAGCTGGAGCGTGCGGCAGCCTGCATCGTAAAGCTGCTTAATCACATCGCGGTAAGCCTTTGCAATGTCCTCGATAAGCTCATCGTTTGTCGGATAGATTTTTCTTGTCGCCTCAAAGTTTTTCGGAACGTTAAGCTGCTGCAAAAGCTGCGCCGGTGCCGGAATCGTCTGCTTTGCCTCGAATCCGTCGCTTTCAAGGCTTTTCACAAATTTAAAGTCTTCAATAAAAGGATGCGCCTTTGCGGAAATTTTTCCAGTGATAAAAGTGTCTTCAAGGTCTGCAATTTCGCCATTAAAAGGAACTCCGCCGCCCTCTTTTTTATGCTCTACGCCGTTGAATCCCCAGAAAAAGTCGAGATGCCAGAACTTGCGGTTGTACTCGCCGTCTGTGATGTAAGGAAGCCCCGCTTTTTTCTGCTTTTCAACGAGCTTTTTAATCTCTTCCTTTTTGATTGCGTCAAAATCAGCAGCCGAAATCTCGCCTTTCTCAAACGAAGCGCGAGCCTTTTTCAAACTTTCCGGGCGAAGAAAACTGCCCACAACATCAAATCTTTTTTCTGCCATAATTTCCTCCAGAATCTGCGTTTTGTTTTTTCTTGACGAAAATATATCTGATTAAATAAATCGTGAAAAATACTAAATTTCTGCGGTTTGATATAGATTTAAACTATAGCAAAAAGTTAAAATGAGCCGAAATGACACTACAGCAGCTAAAATACGCGGTTACGGTCGCCGAATGTAGGACAATATCAAAGGCGGCGGAAAAAGTCTTTATCTCGCAGCCGAGCCTCACAGCCTCAATCAGGCAGCTTGAAGACGAAATGAACGTGAAAATCTTCTCGCGCACAAACAAGGGAATTGAAATCACAAAAGACGGCGAGATTTTTTTGTCTTATGCGCGGCAGGTTCTTGGGCAGGCGGACTTGCTCGAGGAAAAATTCACAGGAAAGAGAAACTCGAATCCGTTTTTCAGCGTTTCCTGCCAGCACTACTCGTTCGCGGTGAACGCTTTTGTTGACGTAATCAAAGAATTCAAAGGAGAAAAATACAACTTCACGCTCAGGGAAACGCAGACTTTTGAAATTATCGAGGACGTTTCGCGCCTGAAAAGCGAAGTGGGAATTCTTTACACGGACTCAAAAAACGAGGAGGTAATCGGAAAGCTGCTGAAAAAAAACGAGCTTGAATTCTCCGAGCTTTTTACGGCGGAGCCGCACGTTTTCATAAGCGACAAAAATCCGCTCTGCAAAAAAAGCCGAATCACCGTGAAAGACCTTGCGCCTTTTCCTTATCTCGTGTTTGAGCAGGGCGAGCACAGCTCCTTTTATTTTTCCGAAGAGCCTTATCCTGCGATTGACCACGAAAAAACAATCATGGTGCGGGACCGGGCGACTCTCTTTAATCTTCTGATTGGACTTGACGGATTCACAGTAAGCTCGGGCGTAATCGACGAAGAGCTGAACGGCGAGCATATAATATCG
>CAVKBG010000048.1:0-11706 GCA_963654755.1 Desulfovibrionaceae bacterium | reverse complement strand
TGGAACGTTACGATGACGTTTTGAGAAATCACGTGCGGACGGCAAACGTTACCGTAACGCAATAAGAGATCAATTGAAGATGAGATATTTCCGTTTGACAGCCTATCAGTCGATAGGGTATATTGTCAGTGATATTTTTATTCAGGAAATTCACGATGACGGAAAAAGGAAACACAAAGCAGGTGATTTTGGCGGCGGCGCTGGATTTGTTTTCGGTGCAGGGATTCGAGGCAACTTCCATGTCGCAGATTGCGGAGGCGGTGGGGATTCGTAAGCCTTCGCTTTACAGCCACTTTGAAAGCAAGCAGAAAATTCTTGACGTTCTGACGCGGACGGTTATGGAGCAGTACGAAAAGCATTCGATTTTTGCTCAGGCAGACTGGGACAGCCCCAATTTCACCACCGACAAAAAGGACATCACAGAAGACGACGTTCTCCAGATGATTCTGAAACATTTTCGCTACATTGTCCACGAGCCGCAAATCAGCAAATCGCGAAAAATGCTTACAATCGAGCAGTTCCAAAATCCAACGCTCAAGGAACTTCAAACCAAGCAGAATTACACGGACGTTATGCGGTATTTTACAGGTCTTGTGAAATTTCTTATCCGCCGGAAAAAACTTTTCGGAAGCAATGCGGAAATTATGGCGGCTCAATTGTGCCTTCCGATTACAGTTTGGATAAACCTGTGCGACCGTGAGCCGGAACGCGAGGAAGAAATTATCGGCCTGATTGAAAAACACGTCCGCCAGTTTTTCAAGATTTATGGAAGTGAGAAGTGAAAATGTTGTCGTTTCTGCACTTATTCCGTGTTATTGCTTGATGTAAATTTTGTGTCATTCCTGTGCCCCGACACAGGAATCTCTACACACACAACACGAGAGATTGCCGGGTCTACGCCCGACAATGACACGGCATTTTAAGCCAGAGGATGACAGAACCTATTCACAATGTCATTGCCTGGCGTGATTCCCTCTGTCATTCTCGCACTTGATGAGGGAATCTCTTATTCAATATGTGGGATCTTCGGGTCAAGCCCGAAGATGACAATAAAAGTATCCGACAATGACACGGCGTTTCATCGCTTTTCCTCTCACTTGCAGCATATCATTCAGTAGTATATATTTCCTGTTATATTTTTTTAGGAGAACAAAAATGACCGAAACAAAAAACGACGTCTGGGAAAAACTTTACAATGCAGCGAGGAAAGTACAGAACGCGCGGACTATTTCGCCTTTTATTGAGGCTGGCGGAGTTGCGGCGGCAATTCTCACGAAGGGCGGAAATATTTACGTTGGCGTTTGCATCGACACGGCAAGTACGCTCGGAATGTGCGCGGAACGGAATGCGATTGCGAACATGATTACGAACGGAGAAAGCAAGATTGAAAAGCTCGTCGCCATAACGCCCGACGGAAAAGTTGGTTCTCCGTGCGGAGCGTGCCGCGAATACATGATGCAGCTCGACAAAGACAGCGGCGAAATCGAAATCCTCGTGGACTATGAAACGCGGAAAACTGTCCGCCTGAAGGAACTGATTCCCGACTGGTGGGGAAAGTCACGCTTTGAGGGAAACTAATTTTTTTACGAGGAGATAATACAAGGAAAATGGCTTTTGACTTCAAAAAGGAATACAAGGAATTTTATCTGCCTAAGGGCAAGCCGGAAATCGTGAATGTTCCGCGCATGAACTATGTTGCGGTACGCGGCAAGGGAAATCCGAACGAGGAAGGCGGCGCGTACAAAGAGGCAATCGGCGTTCTGTACGCTGTGGCTTACACGCTTAAAATGAGCTACAAGACCGGCTACAAAATCGACGGATTTTTTGAATATGTCGTGCCTCCGCTCGAAGGCTTTTGGTGGCAGGACGGAAGGTGCGGCGTGGACTATTCGCGGAAAGAGGATTTCAACTGGATTTCCGCAATTCATCTGCCGGATTTTATCACGAAGGAAAATTTTGACTGGGCGGTGGAAACTGCGAGCCGCAAGAAGAAGCTCGACTGCTCGGCCGCGGAATATCTTACGGTTGACGAGGGGCTTTGCGTTCATGTCATGCACACAGGAAGCTACGACGACGAGCCTCGGACAATCGCGCTGATGGATTCATTTTTGGCGCAGAACGGATACGAAAACGACTTTGACGGAAAACGGCTTCACCACGAAATCTATCTTTCCGACCCGAGAAAAACTGCCGCAGACAAACTGAAAACGGTAATCAGGCATCCGGTCAGGAAGATGTAGAATTTGACGGTCATTGCCTAGCTTGGCTTGGCAATCTTGATAATGAATTTGTTTAAGAGATTATCGGGCTAAACCCGATAATGACAAACTGCTATACTGTCATTCCCTTGCTTGACAAGGGAATCTATTATAGGAGATTGCTGTGTCGGTGCACGGCAATGACAAGAAAAATACAACCCCGATAATAACAGAGAAAGTAAGCCTAGTAATAACACGGTGTTTTGTTGCCATTTTCCCTCCACTTGACAACCTACCTTTCGATAGGATATATTTCCAGTGATATTTTTTAAGTAGGAAAACAAAAAATGTACGAACTGATTCAGCTTTCAGAGCAAACTTATTACATCAAAAGTCCGACGAACATCGGGCTTGTAAAATTGGACAGTAAAAATGTCTGCCTGATTGACAGCGGAAACAACAAGGACGCAGGACGAAAAATCCGTCAGATACTTGATGCGAACGGCTGGAATTTGGCGGCAATTTATAACACTCACTCGAACGCTGACCACATCGGCGGAAACAAGTATCTTCAGAATCAGACAGGCTGCAAAATCTATGCGCCGGGAATTGACTGTGCGTTCACAAGGCATCCGGTTTTGGAGCCGTCGTTTCTGTATGGCGGATTTCCTCCAAAAGACTTGCGCTGTAAATTTCTTCTAGCGCAGGAAAGCGATGCGGAAGAACTGACGGAACAAAATCTTCCGGACGGACTTGAAATCATAAAGCTGCCCGGACATTTTTTTGATATGGTCGGATTCCGCACGTGCGATAATGTAGTTTTTCTTGCCGACTGCCTTTCAAGCCGGAAAATTTTGGACAAGTACCAGATTGGATTTATCTACGATGTCGCCGCCTATCTGCAGACGCTCGAAATGGTGAAAAATCTTGACGCAAAAATGTTCGTTCCGTCGCACACAGAAATCACCGATGATATCACCACTCTTGCCCAGTACAACATCGACAAGGTGAATGAAATCGCAGAGAAAATTCTTGGGCTTTGCGGAGAGCCGCGAACTTTTGAGAATATCCTGCAGAATCTTTTTGCGCAATACAAGCTGACGATGAACTTTGAGCAGCACGTACTTGTTGGAAGTACCGTCCGTTCCTACCTCGCATGGCTGAAAGACAGCGGAAAACTTGCTGTCAATTTTGAAAACAACCTTATGCTTTGGAAGCGGATATAACAATAATAGAAGAAACTGAATAAAAAATTAGGAGAAAAATTGAAATGAACAGCACACTTGTAATTTACGTTCACGGAAAAGGCGGAAATGCTGGCGAATCCGAACATTACAAAAAACTTTTTGCAGACTGCGATGTTGCAGGTTTTGACTACAAGTCCGCAACTCCGTGGGATTTTAAGAGCGAATTTTTAACTTGGGCAAAAAAATTTGATGAATACAAAAGCGTGATTCTTGTTGCGAACAGCATAGGCGCATATTTTTCGATGAATGCGATTTCGAAAATCGACGCTGAAACTGATGACGACAAAAACAGACAAAACAAAATCACCGCAAAAATCAGCAGGGCATTTTTTATCTCGCCGATTGTGAACATGGAAAAACTGATTTGCAACATGATGACTTGGGCTAGCGTAACGGAAGTTCAGCTTGAAGAAAAGAAAATTATCAGCACGGACTTCGGTGAAAATCTTTCCTGGGAATATCTGACCTACGTCCGCAAAAATCCGATTTTATGGAATATTCCGACTGAAATTCTTTACGGCGAAAACGACAACCTCACTTCGCTCGAAACGGTTTCGGAATTCGCACACGCCCACAACGCAAAACTTACCGTGATGAGCGGCGGCGAGCATTGGTTCCACACTGACGAGCAGATGAAGTTTTTGGACGGATGGATTGAAGAAAAATTGAGGAATAAACAATGAAAAAAATCCTGATTACCGGCGGAACAACTTTTGTAAGCAAATATACTGCCTCTTACTTTTGCGAACACGGCTACGAAGTTTTCGTTCTGAACAGAAACACAAAAAAGCAAGTTAGCAGCGTAACTTTGATTGAATGCGACCGGCATAATTTGGGCGGCAAACTGAAAAAGCTTCACTTTGATGTTGTTGCAGACATCACCGCTTACAACGCGCAGGACATCACCAGTTTGACTGATTCGCTCGGCTCGTTTGACCAGTATATAATGGTAAGTTCCAGCGCAGTTTATCCGGATGACGGAATGCAGCCATTTGCGGAAGACTCTGAAAGAAATCCGAACAAGTTTTGGGGAAAATACGGAACTGACAAAATCGAAGCCGAAAACGCACTTTTGCAAAAAGTTCCCGACGCGTACATTTTGCGACCGCCGTATCTTTATGGAGCAATGAACAACGTTTACCGAGAGGCATTTGTTTTTGACTGCGCAAGACTTGACCGTCCGTTTTATCTTCCGGGAAACGGCAGCATGAAACTTCAGTTTTTTCATGTGAAAGATTTGTGCCGCATTATCGAAAAAATAATTGAAACAAAGCCTGCCGAACACATTCTTAATGTTGGAAATGAACAGCCGATTTCGATAAAAGATTGGGTTACGCTTTGCTATAAGTGCCTTTCAAAAACGCCGACCTTTGTCGAAGTTAGCAAAAAAATTGACCAGCGAAATTATTTTTGTTTTTACGATTACGAATATTTTCTTGACGTTAAAAAGCAAAAGCCGCTTCTGCCAAACACAATTGCACTTGAAGAAGGACTAAAAAAAGCAGCCGAGTGGTATTTTGCAAACGAGCATGAAGTGTGCAAAAAGGATTATTTGAAGTATATCGATGAAAATTTGCAGAAGTGAAATAAGTCGAATGCCGAATTTTGATAAAACAACTACAAAACTTTCATTGAAATGCTAACAAAGTTGCCATTTCCTTGCTTGAAAAGAGAATCTACTACAAAAAATTGTCGGATCAAGCCCGGCAATGGCACGGCTCTTTTTTTCATTTCTTTTATAATCTGCGTTTTTTATGTTATAGTTACACTAGTAATGTTTTCAAAATGGGACATCAAAAAAATCACTTCTGAAAACTGACCTTGAAGTGTTATACTTTTTAAGGAGGTCATTATGGAAAATGTAGCATATTTGAATAATAAAGGCGATTTAATTCAATTCAAATACGGAAACACAAAAATCCGCTTCAAAGGACCTTACAGCCTTAAACGAATTGAACAGATTAAGGAATGGGATAACGGTTATCTTGTAGTTTCAGCAAAATATTCTCATACAGATGAAGCGGTTGAAGATTATATTGACCTGATTCCGATTCTCGAAAACTTATATATAAAGCCAGAAAAATTTTTACATCCAATAAAAGAGGTAAAGCTAGATTATGCCCCAAGATGAAATTGAAAAAATTGCGGAAGAGGCAAAGTTTATTATAGCCGGCTATTCATTCTCATTAAACGAAGAAAAACAAATTCGTATTTTGAATTTGGAA
Source organism: Desulfovibrionaceae bacterium (assembly GCA_963654755.1). Lineage (GTDB taxonomy): Bacteria > Spirochaetota > Spirochaetia > Treponematales > Treponemataceae > Treponema_D. The sequence goes on along the minus strand of CAVKBG010000048.1, from coordinate 6,036 downwards.
AATCCAACTGAAGCCGCAGTTCTTACAAAAGATGGCGACTTGCTTGAAACAACAATGGACGATGCAAAACTGGCATTAGTGCAGTCATATTACCTAAAAAATAAAGAATTCATAGAGGATTAAAATGCCAAAATATACAGCGTTTAAAGTCGCCGGTTATTATCTCTATTTTACAATGGCTTGTACCATTGAATGTATGCATGTTCACGCCAGCGACACAAAACTTACAGAATCTGGCTCCGCAAAACTGTTTGTAAAGCCAGATGGAGATACTATAGTTACACGTCAGGGAACAGTTTCCGAATCAGATATGAACAAAATCAGAAAATATATCAAACTGAATTACATAACAATGTTTGAAATGTGGTCTAAATATTCAACGCACGGCTATTATGGCGAGAATAAATAAAAACGGAAAAACTGCTTCCTCTGTGCGAGAAACAGGGCAGGTAAACTTTTTAAATCAGCTCCATTCTAATCCTCATACTTCACGCCAAAGTAATTCAAACTTTCTTTCATGGCATCCTGAGCCGTTAGGCAGGTGTCTTTAAGGTATCCACGCTCATCGTTCCATTCTTTGATTCCTCTATAATAGAACATCTTTAATTCTTCTGTGATGATGAACGGAACAATGTTATGTTTTAGACATTCCTTGAACATAATTAGTCTTCCAACACGGCCGTTGCCGTCCTGAAATGGGTGAATTGATTCAAAGCGAACGTGGAAATCAAGAATATCATCAAAAGTGACTTCCGATTTTGCGTTATATTCTTCAAGCAATGACTTTATTTCTTTAGCGACATTTTCGGGCTTTGTTGTTTCAATTCCGCCAACCTCATTTTCCAGCATTTTGTAGTCGCCTGTTTTGAACCAAGATTTCTGTGAATCTGTTGTGCCTGTTTTCAGTATGTAATGAAGCTGTTTAATGAAACTTTCTGAAATCTTAGAATTTGCGCCTTCGATAATCAAATCAATGCAGCGGAAGTGATTTACAGTTTCTATGATGTCATCGACTTTTACTGCCGCGTTTGTAATGCCAAGAGTTTTTGTTTCAAAAATATAACGGGTCTGGTCATGAGTGAGCTTTGATCCTTCAATATGATTTGAATTATATGTAAGGTCAATCTGAATTTTGTGGTAAATACCGTTTTTTAAGCCGGCATCTTTTTCTCTTTTCAAAACTGATAAAAGATTATTTTCTATTTTTATATGACGAGTTTTGCGCTCCGGTTTTTCAGCATTTGCCGGAATCTTCCATGTCTTGCCTTCTAAAAAAGCTCCCGGAACCCTGCCCTGTGAGCAGTAATTTCTTGCACTGCGCTCGCTTAAATTCCAGATTTTTGCAGCTTCTTCAACTGAAATGTATTCTGTCTTTGCCATAGGCAATATTATATCACGTTATCGGCAAAATATAAAACGTTTTTGTATGTATTTTGTTCATTTTATTTTGCCGATAGATTGGCTTTATTGCCGAAAACAGAACAGCTATACTGTCATTCCCCGGCTTGACCGGGCAATCTATTCAAATGTTTCGCAAGGAGATTGTCGTATCAAGCCCGATAATGACAAAAAAAGCGAGGAACTTTTACGCTCCTCGCTCTTTTTTTTTTACTGCCATTGCCCGGCGTGAATTTTTATGTCATTCCTGTGCTGCGACACAAGAATCTTTCTTACTCACCTGTGTAACTATAATTTATAGTCGCACCTGTAAGTAACTCATTGCGAGGTTCGATAGTTATTGTGTTCCACTGCTCTTCTGTTCCTCTGTAATTTACTGTTGTCAAGCTGTCGCAATATTGGAATGCAGAGTCAGCAATAAAAGTAACGCTGGCAGGAATGTTCACGCTTGTTAAGTTGCTGCAACTTCGGAATGCATAACCTGCAATTATCTTCGTAGCTGTATTGATATTGCATGAAGTTATATTCTCATCTTTTGCTTCAATCAAAACTAAATGTGGATTGCTTTCATTGCCAAGATATTTTGCATTGTCAAATTCATTAAATGTTAGTTTTGTGCAATATTTAAATACACCACCTTCAAAAGAAGTAACACTGTCCGGAATATTCACACTTGTTAAACTGCTGCAACCATAAAATGCAAAACCATTAATTGAAGTAACGCTATCAGAAATTACCACGCTTTCTAAACTGCTACAATCTTCAAACGCATAACCTGCAATTACTTTTGTAGCTGTACTGATATTGCATGATGTTATATTTTTATCTTTTGCTTCAATCAAAACTAAATATGGATTGCTTTCATTACCAAGATATTTTGCATTGTCAAATTCATTGAATTTTAAGCTATCGCAATTCATGAATACATTATAAAGGAAATAAATAACACTGTTTGGAATGTTTATGCTTGTTAAACTAGTGCAATAAGAGAATGCTCCAACACCAATAAAAGTAACGCCGTCAGGAATTATCACACTTGTTAAATTGGTGCATTTATAAAACGCATTCATATCAATAGAAGTAACGCTACTCGGAATACTCACACTTATTAAGCTATTGCAATCTTGGAACGTTGCATAACCGATAGAAGTAATACCTGTTGTTTGGCTTAAATCAAGATTGACTTTTGCCTCTGCGTTGCTTTTTATGGCACTTGCAATGTCGTCAAGTGTTTCAGAAATATCGCCTACAACGATAACTGTATGTTCACCTTCGGCAAGTTCTGCGATTACAGAAGCAGCATTTGCAGCAAGCAATCCCCATTTTGCGTAAAGCGTGATGTTGCTAGTTACTGTGATTTTTGCTTTGTTGGAATAAGAAACGTCTCCGTCAGCAGATGTTCCCCAGCCGATGAAACTGTAGTTGTCTTTTGTGAATGCATTTTCCGGAAGTGTAATTTGGCTTCCTTCTTCTGCGGAAATGTTTTCGATTGAGGCGCTTCCGCTGTTTGCGTCAAATGTGATTGTGTAAGTTGTTTTTGGTGTTTCTGGATTTGTTGGAGTTGTGTTTCCGTCGTCGGGATTTGTTGGATTTTCTACAGGCGTTGTTACTTGTCCGTTAGCATCGTCAGAGCCGCTGTCAGATTCGGTCATGCAGCCGGTTAGCAGCGATAAAGTTAAAAATAATGTAAAAATTACACGGGGGGGAGGGTAAAGAATTTGCGGTTGATTTTCATGAACTGACTCCTGAAAAAGATTTATTTTTACTATTATATATGAAATCTGGGAAAAAACAATAAGGAAATGTAAAAAGAGTTGGCGAGATTTGCGATGGTTTCGACAAGCTTAACCACCACGCTGTTTTGTGTCATTCCTGCACTTGATGCGGGAGTCCCTTGTATGAGATTGTCGGAGCGAGTCCGACAATGACAAAATGCCACAATGTCATTCCCTTGCTTGACAAGGGAATCTATGTTCATAATAGATTGCCTTGTCAAAGCACAGCAATGACAAAGAGGCACGTCCGAAGATGATATGACGTTTTTTTGAATTTCCTCTCCCTTGACAACCTACCTTTCGATAGGATATATTTTCAGTCATAGTTTTTTGGAGATGCGGTTATGGAATCAGATTGTTTTATCCGTCAAATTAGGCAGGAAGAAATTGCGGATGCGTTGGGCTTAGTCTGGAACGTGTTTTTGGAATTTGAATCGCCCGACTACACAAAAGAAGGCGTTGAGGAATTTTACAAAAGCATCCATGACGAAACCTACCTTTCAAAACTCTGCTGGTACGGCGCGTTTGTTCAGAAAAAACTTGTTGGAATCATTGCCACGCGGAACGAGGGAACTCACATCGCACTGTTTTTTGTGGACGGAAAATATCACAAGCAAGGAATTGGAAAGCGGCTGTTCCAGTTTGCACGGAACATGAATGGTTCCAGAAAAATGACGGTGAATTCGTCGCCGTATGCTGTGCCCGTTTATCACAGGCTTGGATTTTGCGACAGTGACACGGAACAGGTTGTAAACGGATTGCGCTTCACGCCGATGGAAATTAAATAAAAAAAATAGGAGAACCCAAAATGAAAAACAGTGCGCTGGTCGTGATTGACCTTCAGAATGACATCACAAAAAATTACAGGGAAATAATCGAGCGTGTGAATCAGGCGATTGACTGGGCAGAGGCAATAGGAATGTACGTTGTCTACATTCAAAATCACAATCTTTCCAGCGGAACAAGAACGTTCAAGCCGGGAACGCATGGGGCTGAACTTGTGCCTGAAATGAAAATTGTTTCCGATTACATTTTCACCAAGACAAAAAGCAATGCCTTAACAAGCGAAGATTTTTCCGCCTTTATTCATAAGAACGCAATCACGGAATTTTTTATTGCCGGAGCGGACGCGACTGCCTGCGTTAAATCCACCAGCTTCAACATGACAAAAAACGGCTACACCGTCCACGTTCTTTGCGACTGCATCACAAGCTACAACAAAAACAAGATTCCCGAAATGCTTGCATACTACAAAAGCAAAGGCTGCGACGTCAGGACTTTTGAAGAGATGTGCCAGTCGCTTACGTAATTCTTGTTATTGCCCTACGTACTCCAATGTCATTCCCTTGCTTGACAAGGGAATCTATTTAAATGGTTACAAAAAGATTACCGTGTCGGAGCACGGCAATGACAAGCTGTTAAGTTTTGCAATGTCTGAATATCGAACAATGACATTAACAAATCGGAGAAAATATGATTCCAATTATTCTTAATTTATGTCTTGGCATTTTCAAGTATATCTGCGGCACGGTCAGCGGATTGTCTTCGATTACTTCCGATGCGGCAAACAATTTGTCGGACGCGGTAACTTCTTTGATGACTGCGCTTGGTGTGAAAATGGCTTCAACTTTGGGCGGACAGCGGCATCAGAACGGACACGGACGGATGGAATGGATTGTGGGGCTGGTGGTTTCCTGCTCAATCATGCTGGTCGGCTGGGAGTCGCTCGGAAATTCAGTTCACGCAATCAGAAATCCTGCAAGTCCGGAGTTCAGAGTTTTTATTCTTCTTGTGATGCTCGTGTCTATCGTCATAAAGCTTCTTCTGTTCTTTTTCAACCGCAAAAAAAGTCTTGAGAAAAATTCTTCCGCCTACAAAGCTGCCGCTGCGGATTGCATTAGCGACGCGGTTTCGACTTTTGTTGTAACGCTCACATTTTTGGCGGATTCCCTTCTGAAACTTCATCTTGACGGCTGGTGCGGAATTCTTGTCTCGCTGTTCATCATGCGCAACGGCTTGCTTTCGTTTGCGGAAGTTACACGGCGCGTTTTGGGTGAAGTTGCGGATTCTGATTTGTCGGAGCAGCTGAAAAGTTTTGTTCTGAAATACAACGAAAATCTGATTGGCGAAGTCGTCGATTTGCAGCTTCTTGATTACGGCTACGAACGTTACGGCGCATCGCTGACGGTCAGGGCAAAACACGGCGCGGATCGGGCGGAATTCCTTTTGCTGGTTGCCGATTTGAAAAGCGCAGTCTATCAGAAATTCGGCTACATCATCACAATTGAGCCTGAAATTCCAGCTTCCCCAAAAGTTCAGGAACAGGTCATGGAAATTGTCCGCCAGAAAATCAGCGGAATTGACAGGAATCTGACAGTCGCCGAAAACACGCGCGTCAACGAGGGAACAGACAGACCGCAAGCCGTAATCTGCATTGTCGTTCCGTTTTCCTACAGCAACCGCGAACAGGAAATTTTTCAGCAGGTGCAGAACAATTTGAAAGACCAAAACTTTTCCTACACGGTGAAACTTCTTGCCGGAAAAGGGAAAGTGAATTGTCATTCCCCGGCTTGACCGGGGAATCTATCACACTGCTTACACAGAGATTGTCGGATCAAGTCCGACAATGACAGTCTGTTTTATGTCATTTCTGTGCCACGACACAGGAATCTCTTTTACTCGCCTGTTGTCGGTGTTATATCGTTGTCAGTGCAGTGGATTGTTGCATTTAACAGTGCGTCGTTGCCCGTGCTGCTGATTTTTTTATCATTCTTGAGGGCGTTCCATTCTGCGACTGTTCCGCCATAATACACATCGGCAAGGCTTGTGCAGTCAAATGCATAATAATCTATCAAAGTTACGC
>CAVKBG010000047.1:4229-20669 GCA_963654755.1 Desulfovibrionaceae bacterium | reverse complement strand
CGCATACAGATTGCTGAAAAAAAATGGTTTCCTCTTGTATGCAACTTGCGCTTTGTGTCCGCAGGAAAATGACGGAGTTATTTCAAAATTGCTGAAAAAATTTCCAGATGCGAATATTGCTTCAAAAGATTTTATGAAAGAAATTTTCGACTTGAATAGAAAGTCTATAAAGGCTGATATTTTGTGTCCACAGAATTTTTCTCTTGAAGATTATTTTTCATTTGCGGAAAAAACTGAATTCGGCTTTCACATTTTGCCTGACAAATCTTTTGGCGCAGGTCCGCTTTACTTTTCCTTGATAAAAAAACTGTAGATTATTAATTTTTGCCAAGACGCTTGAATTAATTGAATTTTGTTTTGAATTGATTTATAATTTCAGAAATTGAAAAAAGTAAAGGACGTTGGATTATGTCTAAACACGAAAGGAAACAGAGTCTTATAACGGAAATAGAAGAGCAGCTTAAAGAAATCAGAGACGTTGATATTCTTTTGGAAAATATTTTGACTGGCGCGCGTAAAATTGTCAATGCCGACGCTGGTTCAATTTACGAGTACGACAGCAAGGAAAACAAGCTTTGGATTCGTTACAGTCAGAATGACACAATGCAAAACCAGCTTGCTCCTGGGGAAAAACTTTCGTATACTTCTTTTTATCTTGTTCCTACAAACCAGTCAATTTCCGGCTACTGCGTTCTTTCCAAAAAACTTGTAAATATTCCAGATGTCTATAACTTGTCTGATTTTGTTGATGAAGAAAAAAAAGAAGTCAGGCTTTTTGAATTTAATTCGGCGAATGATGAGAAAACCGGCTACCACACAAAGTCAATGCTTACAATTCCGCTTATAATGACAAACGGAAAAGTTCTTGGAATTCTTCAGATTATAAATGCCAAAGACGAGGACGGAAATGTTATTCCTTTTGACAAGGATTCTGAATTTTACATTTCCCAGTTTGCTGCGAAAGTCGGTTCGATTTATGAATATGCTTATCTTACAAGACTTAATGTTGACCGTCTTGTAAAAACTGCTGGCTTCCGCGATCCAAAAGAAACTGGCGCGCACGTTGAAAGAGTTTCCCGTTTTTCTCTTGAAATATATGACCGCTATGCTTCGAACAAAAAAATTCCAGAAAAAGAACGAAACAAATTCCGTGATAATCTTCGTCTTGCCGCGAGATGTCATGATGTAGGAAAGGTTGCGATTCCAGATGAAATTTTAAAGAAACAGGGAATCCTTGATGAAGATGAGCGCGATATTATGAAAGGACATACTTGCGTTGGCGCGCAGATTTTTACTCCAGTTGAAAACGATTTGGATATAATGGCGCGCGATGTCTGCCTTCATCACCATGACCGCTGGGACGGTGGAAACAAAGGCTACCCTGGAAACTTTGACTACATGGATTACATTCCTGCAACAAAAATGCCGCATGAAATTGAGCAGGCTTTAAAAGAAGATAAAATTCCGTTGGCGGCAAGGATTGTTTCTCTTGCGGATGTTTATGATGCGCTCAGGCACAAAAGATGCTACAAGGCTGAATGGAATGTTGAAGATACGTTCAATGAAATTTTAGAGCAGCGCGGCCATCAGTTTGACCCGGAACTTGTCGATGCCTTTATGCAGATAAAAGACCGCTTGGAAGACATTAACAGCGCAATCAGCTGAATGAATTTTCAAGAAGGGCAGAGAAGGCGGTTTTGAATTTTTCAAAGTCCTTTCCGCTGTAGTTTTTCCATTTTCCGCCAGTCGAAACTCCAAGGCTTTTCATTTGAATGCTTAGCTGACGTTCTTCTATAAGATATTCAAGATTTTCTTTATTGAAAACAGTTCCTTTGTCATTCATAACTGATATTTTTTTGTTAAAAATTCTTTGCGCCAAAATCAAGTCTCTTGTTACAACTATGTCGCCCGGCTTGGAATTTTCTACTATAAAATCATCTGCGGAATTTTTTTCTTTGGAGCATATTTGCATTTTAAAAAGCGGATTTTTAAATGAAAACGGAATATTTTTGTTTGCGGCAAATGTCACTTTTTGATTTTTTTTCACTGCTGAATTTAAGATAAATTCTCTTGCATTTTTTTCGCATGAATCTGCGTCAACAAAAATCATTCCAATGCTCCGCTGATTTTTTCTATTATATTCTGCGCGATTCTTTCTGCTTTTTCGTCATCTTCGGTTGGAACTGCTTTTGAAAGCGAAATAGATTTTTGCTTTTCCTTGTAAAGCTCATCTACAAGCGCAATTCCAGATAAAATGCTTATTTTTAATGGATCGTTTACACCGGAAGAATTTTTTATGGATTCAGTGATTTCTTTGTAATAAGATAAAAGTTTTGCAAGATAGGCATCGTCTTCTGAAGCCTGTGCGGAAAATGATGCTCCAAGCAATTCAATTTGAAGTTTTCCCAATGCAGTTTTTCTCCTGCGTATTAGAAAATATCAAACTGTCCGTTTAAATCTGTCTGCGGCTCAGCCGGATTTTCTTGCTCTTGTTTTGGTTCTTCCTGCTGGAAAATCTGCGGTTCTGAAACAACTGTCTGTTCTGATGCCTGCTGTTCAGAAACTGTATTTTCTTCCTGCGGAATTTCGTTTTGAACTGGCTGTGGTTCTGAAGAATTTTCGCTGCCAGTTTGTCCGCCTTGACCGCTAAGAATTGCATCTTCAACAGAGTCAAGACGGTTTAGTGTTTTCAAAATGCTTTCCTCGATCTTTGCCTGTGTTGATTCAATAGAAGAAACCAGCTCCGTTTTTTCAGAAAACGCTTTTGTAAGCTCTGCGCATTTACTACGCAAAGCATCGTTTTCAGATTCAAGCTGCGAAACTTTGTCAGTCAATGAACTGATTTTTTCAACAGCGGCTTCTACTTTTTCCTGCAACAACAAAACTTGATCGAGTGTAATCATTTTTTATGCCTTTACTGCGTTTTTTGCAACTTCAACAACAGCCTTGAATGCAACTGGATCTTCGATAGCCATATTGCTCAATGCTTTGCGGTTGAGTGTAACACCAGCTTTTACAAGACCGTCAATAAAGCGGCTGTATGACATTCCTTCAGCACGAACTGCCGCATTGATACGGGCAATCCAAAGGCTTCTGTAGTCGCGCTTTTTAAGCTTGCGTCCAACATAAGAATGGTCAAGTGCTTTTACAACAGCGTCTTTTGCAGCTTTGTAATTTGATTTTCTGTCGCCTTTAAAGCCTTTTGCAAGCTTCAAGAGTTTTACACGGCGGTTTTTGCGTTTTGTTCCATCTATCGCTCTAGACATCTTTTACTCCTAAAATCAGCCGTATGGAAGCTGCTGTTTGCGGATTCTTGCTGCTGAATCTTCTGAAAGAATTCCTGCATGGCGCAAGTGCATCTTTCTTTTTGGTGATCTCTTTGTCAAAATATGACGAAGATTCATTTTCTTGTACTTAACTTTTCCAGTACCAGTTAAAGAAAAACGCTTTGATGCGGATTTCTTTGTTTTCATCTTAGGCATAGTTTTACCCCTGCTTTTTGACTTTTGAGTTCAAGGTCATTGACATGAATCTGCCTTCCATTGCGGCTGGCTTTTCGATTGCATAAGAACCTTCAACAAGTCTTTTTTCAACTTCTTTCAGTACATCATAACCGAGTTCTGTGTGTGCAAGCTCTCGTCCGCGGAAACGGATTGTAACTTTCACTTTGTCGCCCTCGTTTAGGAATTCCTGAACATGCTTTGCTTTCGTGTCAAGGTCGCCTGCGCCGATTTTAGGCTGCATACGAATTTCCTTGAGCTTGAGTACTTTTTGGTTCTTTTTGGAGTCACGAAGCTTTTTCTCCTGTTCGAACTTGTACTTTCCGAAATCCAGTATTTTACAAACCGGCGGATTTGCATTTGGCGAAACTTCTACAAGGTCGAGGTCTCGATCCTTTGCCATTCTGAGGGCTTCAATTGTAGGGACAATTCCCTTCTGTTCACCTTCATCATCAATGAGTCTGATCTCCCTTACGCGTATCTGTTCATTTACGCGCATGCCTTTGTTGTCTGCCAATTATCCTCCTAGAGTATAAAATACTCGTATAGCATAACAAATATTTTATCAGAAACTATAGAACTGTGTCTAGTGAATTTTCTTTTCTGAATGTAATTTTATAGAAAATAAATGTTGCCACAGCGAAAATAACTGCGAGCGCAATGTGTGCAAATCCGAATATTTTAAAGTACCACAAGGTTTGAATTGCCGGCAGTACAGATGAAATTACGATGAATGCAATTGCCAAGGCTGCGGTTTTGTTTTTCTGTTTGGATTCTATGCTGATTTTTATTTTTAAATACAAAGCCTGCGTAAAAAATGCTGTGCAAATAAAGAGAATCGGATTTTCAAATAAAAAGAAAAAAGAATGTTTTTCTGGACTTGAAATCGATATATATGGAAGAAAAATTGCATAAAATGAAGCTAGCAGCGGAAATGCGGCTGTGGCTTTGTATCTTGTTTCGTCTTTTGAAAATAAATCCCAGAGCGCGAATAAAATTGCTGGCGGCAAAAGTGTTGTTTTCAGTATGTGCAGAAAATGCTCGAAAAATCCTGATGTGGCGACATAAGCTGAAAAAATAAAATATTCCTTGAAAATTGCCGAGATAATTCCAGCTGTAAGTCCGATTGCAATTGGCGCAAAGAAACTTTTGAAGCTATATTCAGTGTGGATGCAGCAATAAAAAATAACTGCCGCCGGAATCGATAAAATTAAAAATGAGTACATATTTGCTTAGTTTAGCGGCAAAAAACTTTTTTTTCAACAGTTTTATCAGCATGGAAAATTTTGCGCATAAAAAAACGGAGAAACTTCATATAATATGAAATTCTCCGTGTAAAAGAATTTATTTCTTTAATGGACTAGTCCAATGCGTGTCCTGCTGAGCCAAGAACGTCGATGTTTTTGTGCATGTACATTTTCTTGAGTTCTTCGCGTGCAGGTCCGAGATATTCGCGCGGGTCGAATTTGTCCGGGTGCTCTGCAAAGAATTTGCGGATTGCAGCTGTCATTGCGAGGCGTCCGTCTGAGTCGATGTTGATTTTGCAAACTGCTGACTTTGAAGCCTTGCGGAGCTGCTCTTCTGGAATTCCAACTGAATCAGGGATTTTTCCGCCGAACTGCTCGATGATTCTTACATATTCCATTGGAACAGAAGATGAGCCGTGGAGTACGATTGGGAATCCTGGAAGCTGTTTTTCAATTGCTTCAAGAACGTCAAATGCGAGTGGCGGTGGAATAAGAACTCCGTCTGGGCTGCGTGTGCACTGTTCTGGTGTGAATTTGCATCTTCCGTGTGAAGTTCCGATTGAGATTGCAAGCGAGTCGCATCCTGTCTTGCTAGTGAAGTCAACAACTTCTTCCGGCTTTGTGTAGTGGCTTTCTGCTGAAGCAACTTCATCTTCAACACCGGCAAGAACACCAAGCTCAGCTTCTACAGTAACGTCAAACTGATGAGCATATTCAACAACTTTCTTTGTAACAGCGATGTTCTCTTCATAAGGAAGTGAAGAGCCGTCAATCATTACAGATGAAAATCCGTTGTCAATGCAGTCTTTTGCAACTTCAAAGTTAGGACCGTGGTCAAGGTGAAGAACGATCGGAATGTCGCAGCCGAGTTCATGTGCGTATTCAACAGCTCCGCGAGCCATGTTGCGCAGAATGTATTTGTCTGCATAAGCTCTTGCGCCCTTTGAAACCTGAAGGATTACAGGCGATTTTGTTTCAACGCAAGCCTGGATAATTGCCTGCATCTGTTCCATGTTGTTGAAGTTGTATGCTGGAATCGCATATTTGCCTTTCATTGCCTTTGCAAACATATCTTTTGTGTTTACAAGTCCAAGATCTTTGTAACTGTACATATTAGCTCCTTGTATCCGGAATGTTCGGACTATTAATAATAGAATAAAACATTTAAATGCAAAATTCAAGACTGAAACAAAATTACAGACTTTCAGCATAAAAAAATAAAATCTGAATCTTTACGAATTGCAAAATACTTTATAAATCATTTGACAAAAAATGATTGTGTAAATATAATAAACGTTGAAAATTTAGTTGATTTTTTTTTAATCAGTTAAATAAAATAAAAACTTGGCGATACATGAAAAACAATCGTACTCAAGGAGATTTTTAATGAAAAAGGGCGTAGTCATTTTAGGTAGCCTGATTCTTGGACTTGCATTCTGCGTGCCGGCAGTAGCTCAGCCAAGCTCTAAGGCTGTTGAAACAATTGTTATCGACAACTTCGATACAGATATGGAATGGTCTTGGGCTGTTCAGTCTAGCCGTTTCATTGCTGAAGGCTATCCAATTTTGAAAAAATTTGAGGGAATTCCAAATTCGCTGATTCCTTACCACAAAGATTCTGATCCTGCCGCGATGGTCTTGGGTGTAAAGGCAAAATATGACCGCAAGGGCGATAACTGGTTTGAAGTTTATCCTTCTAAAGATGACGCAGCCTATGAAATTCCTTTTGTAGGAACTGTTACTCAGGTTGACTTCTGGGTTTGGGGCGCAAACTACAATTACAGGCTTGAGCTTCTTATCCGTGATGCAGACGGTCGTGTTCATGCTCTTAAAGCTGGAAACCTTATGTTCAATGGCTGGAGAAATGTTGTTGTAAATATTCCTGGATATATCCGCCAGCATTCAAGATTCCGCTCTGGAAGACCTAACATGAGTTTTGTTGGATTTAGAATCCGCTCAGATGCAAACGAAGCTGTTGATGACTATGTTATTTATTTTGATCAGTTGAAATATACAACAAACACACTTGCAAACGTATACGATGGATATGCTTTGAAAGATGCTGATTTCGGCGAGTCAGAAACATCATCTTCTAATAATGATGAAACAACAGTTCAATAATAGAATAAAGGTGGAATACAAATGAAGAAAATAAGTTTTGCTGTTTTAGCGTTGGCTGCTGTTTTTGCTGGAACTGCTTTTTCTCAGACAGACAGCCTTTCTGAGCCGGACGCATCAAATATCGGAAACGACAGTGCGCGTCAGGCTCTTCGCGAGGTGAGTGTAGACCGCTTCGAAAGAGAAGGTTCTTGGAATGTTCATATTTCTTCTGACAACGGTGTTATTACAGGACGCTTGTTTGAAGGAAGCCCTGCTGCAAAAGAGGAATTGAATGATTCTGGAAATCAGCAGATTGAAGATACAAAAGTTCTTGGTGTTAAAGTTGAATTTTTCCGCCGTGGTGTAAATTCTTTCTATATTACAGCTGCCCGCCCGATTCCTATTGAAGGCGTTACAAAGACAGTTTCTGTTTGGGCCTGCGGACGCAATATGGGACACCAGCTTTGGCTTTTGGTTCAGGATTACAATGGAAACAACTTTGAAATCTGGATGGGTTCATTGGAATTCAGCGGATGGAAAAAACTTACAACAGCTATTCCTCCTTCTCCAGACAGCGAGCATGGAATTGTTCAGCAGAGCGTATATCACGGAGACAAACCGGGACTTCGCATTGTTGGATTCCGCGTAGACTGCAATCCTATGGAAGCAAGAGGCTCTTTCTATATGTACCTTGATGACATGAGAGCTGTAACAGATCTTTATGACCTTGAAAATAAAGATGAAGATGATATGATGGATAACTGGTAGTCTTTTTCCAGTTGTTTGACAGGCTGTCCTAGAAGTTATTTTGGCTTCATACGGGGCAGCCTTTTTTTTATGCAAAATTAACAAGGAATGTTTATGATTCAAACTGCAAATAAAAATACGATTCCGGCTGCAAAAAAACTTCTTGAGTATCTTTATGAAATTTCTGGAAAAAAAATCATAACTGGCCAGCATACTCAGACTGTTCCAATGGAAGAAATCAGCTACATAAAATCCATTACAGGAAAGGAGCCTAAACTTAGAGGCTTTGAGCTTTTGGCTTATTCTCCAAATATAAATTACGCTGAATCTGATTCTGAGTGCCTTACTGAAGTTGAAGAAAATAAAAATACAGTTGAGCAAGCGTTAAAGTGGGCTAACGAAACTTCTGGAATTTTGACTTTTACTTTTCATTGGTTTTCGCCGCTTGGAGGAAAAGATAAAAGTTTTTATTCAAAAAATACTGACTTTGATGCGGAAAAAATTCTTGTTGAAGGAACGGAGGAACGCAAAAAATTCTTTAGCGATATGGATTCAATTGCAGAAATTCTAAAAAAGTTCAGCAATATTCCTGTGCTTTGGCGTCCTTTTCATGAAAGCTACGGCGACTGGTTTTGGTGGGGAGCGAAAGGTCCTGTTGTTGCCGGCAAGCTTTATGAAATTATGTTTGACTATTACACGAATGTTCGCAAGTTGAATAATTTGCTTTGGGTTTGGAACAGCGATGTAAAGGAAGCGTATCCGGGAGATGACAAAGTTGATGTAGTTTCAATTGATGTTTACCGCCCTGAATACGAGCCGACTGATTATTCAGCTGAATATTTTAAGCTTTGTGAAGGCACTTCAAAAAATAAAGTTTGCGCTCTTGCGGAAGTTGGCTACATTCCGGATGTTTCAATTTTGGAAAAAACGCATATTCCTTGGGCTTATTATATGACTTGGTCAAAGGAATTTTGCATCGGCGAAAAATACAATACGAAAAATTCGCTTTTGAAAATGTATGAAAGTCCGTATGCTGTAACTCTTTGATTGTTTCTTTTTGGGAATTTATATATAATTTTGCCATGTTTAACAGTCTGACTGGAGTTGTTACCGGAAAATTTCCGCAGAAACTTTTTATAGAAACAAATGGAATTGAGTGGGACGTTACAGTTCCCGACACTTCGCTTGAAAATATTCCATCAGTTGGAAGCAAAGGGCGCGTTTTTGTCTGGATGCAGCACACTGAAAATTTAATGTCGCTTTTTGGATTTGCCACGGAAAATGAAAGGGCTTTGTTTTTTGATCTTTTAAAAGTTGACGGAATCGGACCGAAAGCCGCAGTTAAAATTATGAGCAATATTTCAGTGGCGGCTCTTGCTGAAATTCTTGACAGCGGAGATGTTGATGCGCTGAAAAAAGTTCCAGGAGTCGGACCGAAAACCGCTGGAAAAATTATTTTGAGCTTAAAAGGAAAACTTTCGTTTGCTTCAAATGAAAATATGTCTGGCGCAGTTAGAAAAAATAATGCCTATGCTGATGTAATTGACGCGCTTGTGAGCATGGGATATGACCGGGCAAAGGCAGAAGATGCAGTTTCAAAAATTTCTTCAGAGTTTCAATCTGATGAAAAATTCTCTTTGCTTAGCCAAAATGCAAAAGAAGATTCAGTATTTAAAAAATCGATTCTGGAGCTTGCAAGATGAATAAAAGTGTAAATTCAAGAAGTTCTTATATAAAAAAGCCTTCCGAAGAAGATGAAATGAATATTGTTACGCAGCTTGCGCTTCAGGCTGCTCAGGGAAAATCGGCTGAATCTTCTGTGAATATTGTACGCGCGGATATTGCTTCCGCAGATGATGTTCAGGAAAATTCTTTAAGGCCTGCACTTTTAGATGAATTTCTTGGGCAGCAAACGGTAAAAGAAAATCTTAGTGTTTTTATAGATGCAGCAAGAAAACGTCAGGAAGCTTTGGACCACTTGTTTTTGATTGGACCACCCGGACTTGGGAAAACTACTTTGGCGCAAATTACTGCAAACGAACTTGGAGCGGATTTTAAAGTTACTAGCGCGCCTGCATTGGAAAAGCCAAAGGATCTTGCAGGAATTCTTTCGACAATTTCGCCGAGAACAGTTTTTTTTATTGATGAAATTCACAGGCTTAAACCTGCAATCGAAGAAATGCTTTATATTGCGATGGAAGACTATGAGCTTGACTGGGTTATCGGTCAAGGTGCCGCAGCAAGAACTGTCAGAATTCCGATTCCGAAATTTACTCTTGTTGGCGCGACAACAAAAGCCGGCATGGTTTCAAGTCCGCTTATAAGCCGCTTTGGAATTATACAGCGTTTCAGTTTTTACACGAAAGAAGAACTTGCTTCGATAATCCGGCGTTCTGCAAAAATTTTAAATGTTCAAGTTGAAGACGATGCGGCTTTGCTTATGGCAGGCTGCTCCAGAGGAACTCCGCGTGTTACAAACAGAATTCTTCGGCGCATGAGAGATTTTGCGCAGGTTCAAGGAAGCGGCGTTATTACAAAGTCGATTGTGAAAAAAGGACTTGAGCGTCTTGGCGTTGATTCTTTGGGACTTGAAAATTATGACAGGGAAATTCTTCTTGCGATTATAAAAAAATTCGGCGGAGGACCTGTTGGCGCGGAAACTCTTGCTATTTCAATTGGTGAATCGATGGACACTCTTGAAGATTATTACGAGCCTTATTTGATTCAGTGCGGACTTTTGCAAAGAACTCCACGCGGAAGAGTCGCCACAGAAAAAGCTTACAATCATCTTGGAATTTCTTTTGAAGGAAATGCAAGACCAGAGCCAGCTTTTGATTTTTAAAACAAACAACTTTTATTTTAGGAAAAATATATGAAGACCAGTGACTTTAATTTTGATTTGCCGGAAGAGCTTATTGCGCAGAAACCTTCTGGAATCCGCGGAAATGACAAGCTTATGTTTTTGGATAAATCGACGGGAAAAGTTTTTCATTATGTAATGAAAGATTTAGTTGATTTGGTTGAGCCTGGTACTTTGATGGTTTTCAACAATAGCAAAGTCCGCCGAAGCCGGTGCTATGGAATAAAAACAGACACGGGGCGCGAGCAGGAATTTATGTTTTTAAATCAGACTTCACCTGAAGGAAATGTCTGGAACACGATGGTCAAAGGCGCAAAAAAAGTTAAGCAGGGAAATGTATATAAGTTTCCAGATGGAAGCGAAGGCACTATCGTTTCCGACTCCAAAAATGACGGAACTGAATTTAGGTTTATAGAATTTCCGTTTAGGCTTACAGAAGAATGGTTTGAAAAAAACGGGCACATTCCGCTTCCGCCTTATATCCGGCGTGAAGATGACGACACAGACAGCGAGCGTTATCAGACTATTTACGCAAAAGAAACTGGAAGCGCGGCTTGCCCTACAGCGGGGCTTCATTTTACAGAACCTGTTTTGGAAAACCTCAAGGAAAAAAATGTTGACCTTGAATGGATAACGCTTCACGTGGGGCTTGGAACTTTTCTTCCTGTGCGTGCGGATAATATTGAAGAGCACAAAATGCATGAGGAATTTTATACTGTTCCTTATGATGTTGCAGAAAAAATCAATTCAGCAAAAAAAGAAGGGCGGCCGATTCTTGCTGTTGGAACTACAAGCGTAAGAACTTTGGAAAGCGCTTCGGATGAAAACGGAATTGTCCAGGGCGGAACTAAAAGCACAAGTATTTTTATGTATCCGGGATATAAATTTAAAGTTGTGGATCAGATGTTTACAAATTTCCATACGCCGGAAAGCACGCTTATTATGCTTGTGAGCGCATTTGCTGGACGCGAAAATATTTTGAATGCCTACAAAATTGCAGTTGAAAATAAATATCGTTTTTTCAGCTACGGAGATGCGATGCTTATAAAATAATGCGCAAATTTCAAATGCGCAGTTTTATTTTTACATAAGCTGTTCAAAAGAATTTCGGAGCAGATTTAGAAACTGGGCTTTTAAAATCAGTTCTGAATCTGTTATTTTATTCTGCTCAACAAAAATTTTTTTTGCGCTGTCAATCAAATCGTCGATTGTTTTTGCGGAAAGCGGAAGCCTTGTTCCAATAATTCTGTTTTCAAATTCCGGCGAATAGAAAAATACTTTTCCTGCAAATGCGATTCTTATTTTTGCAATCATTCCGCGCTGTGTGTCTGCAAGAAATGCAAAGCTTGCTGAAAGTTCGTTTATTGTGTTTGAAGGTCCGACTCTCTTGAAAATTTCAACTTCCCATTCATCAAGCGGAATTCTTACTTTTGTCAAAATATGCTTTTCAGGAATTCCTATGAATTTGTTAAATGGAATAAAAAGAGTTTCATTTTGATTTTTAATTTCCAGCCGTGCGTTCAATGCGAGCAGAGGAGCCCAAAGCGTATATTTAAAATCTTTTGCGCAAATATTTCCGCCTAAAGTCGCAATGTTTTTAATTTGTTCTGTGCCGATTGATTTAAGGGCTTTTGCAAGAACCGCCGGAAGTTTTTGTCCGCCTGCAAGAATCACATTTGCAATTGAAACTGCGCTGCCAAATTCTATGTGCCGTTCTTTTTTATCTATGATGTTCAATTCTGGAATCATTCTAAGCGAAACTGATTTGTCTTGAATTTTTTTTAACTGTGTGCAGCCTGCAAGAAGCTGAATTTCATTTACGCTTTTTATATGGTAAAAAACATCAGATAAAGTTTTTGAAATAAATACAGTTTTACTTTTTGGCATTTGAACTTTTTTCCTCTCTTGCGTGTTTTGCGGCGACTGCGTAAAGAATTCCATTTGTCAGTGTTGAAAAATCTGTGCAGCACGAGTCCAAATTTTTTATTGCTGAATATATTTGATCCAAAGTCGGACGGTAGTAATTTTTTAGAATAGTGTAGGCTGTAAAAATTTTTCCGGCGTTGCAGTATCCGCATAAATTTATTCCTGCCTTGGAAAATCCTGCGATTATATCTTGATAGCATGGATTGCTTTGAAAATATTCAAGAGTTACAATGTGGCAGTCGCGGACAATTCCGACTGGAATAAGGCAGCTTGCGGCGGATTTGTCGTTAAGCAAAATCATGCAGTTTCCGCACATTCCTTTTTGGCAGCCGCATTTTACGCTGTAAAGTTTTTCCTTGCGCAGAACAGACAGCAGAGATTCTGTTGGCTCTGCGGAAAGAACTATTTTTTTATTGTTCAGATACAGCGGAATTTTCATTTTTAGTTTCCTCCTTTTCTGTCTGCTCTTTGTTTTTCTGCTCGGCTTCCTGCTCTTTCTGCATTTTTATTTTTGCCTTTTGCTCTTTGATTTTTTTGTAAAGTGAATCAGTTTTCAGCGGAAGCGAATTTATTGTGCAGTTCAAGGCTTGAGTTAGAGCCTGCGTGTATGCGGCTGGAATAACCTGATGAACAAGCTCGCCTATTTGCGACGGATCTTTTTCTGACTGCATAAATGAAATTTTTATGTTCTTGCATTCAACTTTATCATCTTCAAGAAGCGATGAAAGAACTTTTTGAATTCCAAGTTTCACTGTGGAAGTTGCGGCTTGAATGTTAAGGATTTTTCCGCCGTTCAAAATAAGATTTATGCTTCTGACTTTTTCACGGTATGTGCAGGGGTTTATTTCCAGCTCAATTGCGGCCGCTGCAAAAGATGTTGAATGAAACGGCTTCCCTGAAAAAGTTTCGTTGTTCCATTCTGTTTTTTTTACGGAAGCTGTTTTCTTTTTTACTTTGAACGGAAGCGGCTCGTCCGGCTTTCTTCTTTTTATTGCAAGGCAGCATTTTTTCAAAAGCGAAGTCATTATGCTTATGTTGCTGTATACATTTTCTGGAAGCGGCGGCTCTTCTCCGTTGCTGAACACAGAATTTATTTTTACGCAAAGAAGAGGAATGTTTAAAATTTCAGCGGCGATTTCTCTCCATATTTCATGCACAGAATTTGAAACTGGAGGACAGTGGATTGTTAAAACTGAATCCGTTTCAAGCGTTACTTCAAGAGTGTGGCTTCCGTTGTAGATTTCTGAGCCGTAATATCCAGCTCCTTCAAATGCGCACGAAAATCCGATTCCGCGCATTGGAGATGAAAAAACTGAAACGTATTCTTTTGGACCGCTTCCGAGTTTCCAGTTCATGGCGTCAAGTCTATAGGACGCGTACTTTCTGTTAAAATCACTTTGCTTGGAAAGTGCTTCAATTGTCTCATTGAATTTTTCAATTTCAAAAAGAAACTGAGCTTTTGGAATTTTTCTTTTTGTGAAGTCTATGGTCAAATGATTTTTTTGCCGGAATTCTAAAGGCGTAAGATTGCATTTGTTGCAAAGTTCATTTATCTGATTTTCAACAGCAAAAAAAGCTGCGGAATCAATCAGCTGAATGTCAACAGAAGACGCAGGATTTAATGAGCTTTTCGCAGTTGCCGTTATAAAAATATTTTTGGGATTATAGCAGCCGCACGAAGCAATTGAAAGCCTGTCGATTATTTCCTGAGCAAACGGATTTGCAAAACCTGCGTCTACTTCAATTTGAATTTTCATGGCTTCAATAATGCCTTTTTCATTTACCGCAGTTTTGTGGTGAATTGAAATTGGCTGCATTTTGTTCAGGAATTTTTCCTGTTCGTTTCTTGTGTAGACTAGCTTTACAGGATGCCCTGTTTTTTTTGCAGCAACCGCAGTTTGGCAGGCAATTATTGAATTGTACCAAATGCTGTTTGTTCCTCTGTTTGTTGAAGTTGTTTTTCTTATTGTTATTGATTCAGGAGGAATTGCAAGAGCTTCTGAAGCCGTGTGCCTTAAATTGTTCAGCCATTGCGTTGGCGTTGAAATTGTTACGGAATTGTCTTTCCAGAAGCACATTGCGCCGTTTGGCTCTCCGTAGTCTGGAGTTTTCAATGCGTAGCGCCATTCATTTTCTGCAACATATTTTGCTTCTTCAAAAATTTTTTCTATGCAGGCTTCATCATCTGATTTTTCAAAACAAGGACCGAACTTTATAATTCTTTGCGCAAGTTTATCTGAAAAAAATTCTTCTTTTATTTCCTTGATGTTTTTTAGTTCTTCATTTTGAATTCTTAATTCTTTCTTTGTTTGCTTCTTGCCGGAATTTTCAAGAGCTTTTGCGTTTATATCAAATTCGTTTGGAAGATAATCTTCGATTGTGTTTGTGTCAATTGTCAAAACAAGCTCATCAAAAAGCGACTGCAAAACGGCTTCGTCAGGACCTGCCAAAAGCGCAAGCGGCTCTCCTTCATACGAAATATTTCCTTCGCAGAAAATAGGAATTTTTCCTTTTGAAGTATCGACTAAATTTGAGCCGGGAACATCGCGCGCAGTTACAAGGCTGTAGCCGTCCGGCAAGTTTGGATGCGAAACTGATTTTACAATTCCTTCGCTTACTGGACTTCTTACAACCATTGCAAAGTACATATTGTCCATTGTAAGGTCGCTGTAAAATTCTTTCTGAAAAGAAATTTTTGAATTTTTCTTTGCGTATGAAGCTTTAGGCATGATATTTTTCTCCAATTTCTTTCACTGCCTGAATAACATAGCTGGTCATTTCTTCTGTCATGTCAGGCCAAAGCGGAATTGAAATTGATTCCTGGAATTTTTTTTCAGCCTCGGGAAATTTTTCTTTTGTAAAATCAGGGTAGAGCTGCTTCCAGTATGAAAAGTGAAAAAGCGGAATAAAATGCACGCTGATTCCGATTCCCATTTCTTGAAGCATAGACGCAAATTCATTTCTTGTGCATTTTAACTTTGAAAGCTCAAGGCGCAAAATGTAAAGGTGACAGGCATCTCCTTCTGAAGTCGGCGGAATTTTTACAAAGTCCATTTTTGAAAAAGCATCGTTGTATTTTTTTACGTGCACTTTTCGCTTTGCATCGAGAATGTCGGCTTTCTTTAGCTGAACTCTTGCTATCGCAGAAAGAATGTCCGGCAAGTTGCTTTTGAATCCCGGAGCCACAATGTCGTATTCCCAGCTTGCCTTGTTTGAAGTGTATCTGTCCCAGGCATCGCGGTTCATTCCGTGAAGTCTCATCTGAAGAATTCTTTCAGCGTTTTTTTTGTCCTTTACAGAAACCATTCCGCCTTCGCCGCAGGTAATTGTCTTTGTTGCGTAAAATGAAAAGACTCCGGCATCTCCGATTGCTCCTGCAAATCCAAGACTTGTTTTGCTTGGAAACGAATGCGCGCAGTCTTCTATTACTTTTACATTGTATTTTTCAGCAAGCTCCATTATGCGTTTCATGTTGCATACATTTCCTGCAATGTGAACGGGAACTATTGCAGCTACATTTTTTCCTTTCGGACTTTTTAAAATCTCTTCAATTTTTTCTGGATTTATTGAATAACTTTCTTTTTCAATGTCTGCAAAATAAACGTCAGCACCAAGGTGGCGCGCGCTGGCTGCTGTGGACACAAAAGTGTAGGGTGTGGTTATAACAGCTTTGCCCGGTTTTACGCCAAGTGCTTCCATTGCAAGAATCATTCCGCTTGTGTTGCTGTTAACGGCAAGAGCGAATGGAGAATTTATTTTTTGCGCGAATTCTTTTTCAAATTCGTGTGTTTCTTTTCCGGTTGTGAGCCAGCCGCTTCTTAGAACATTTGTACAGGCTTGCTCTTCTTCTTCTGAAATTGACGCTTTAAAAAAAGGCACGTTCATTTTTTTTAGTTCTTTTTTTTGCTCGCTTAAATTCATTATAAAACCGCCTTTGCATAAGACTTTTCATTTTTTGCCGATGCGTTTTCTTCGTGCTTATAAAATTCATCAAGAGTTGGAACTGCTTTTCTTAGAATTTTTTTCAGTTCGCCGCTGTTTCTGTAAAGCTCTTCTTTTC
>CAVKBG010000047.1:0-4219 GCA_963654755.1 Desulfovibrionaceae bacterium | reverse complement strand
CTTCTTTTCCATTTGAAAGCACGCAGATTGGCTTTAAAGAATCAATCAATTCATCAAGTAAAAAATTTTTTGGTGAAATATTTGTGAGCTTTAAAATTTTTTTGTATTCCGTTGGCTCTGGATTTTCTTCTTTTAGCCACAAAGGTTCTTCCAGACGCTCGCCTTTTCTTGCTCCGATAAACTGAATTTTTATTTCTTTGTCCGGCGTAAATCCAGAAAATTTTATAACTTGTTTTGCAAGCTCCAGAATTTTTATAGGCTCGCCCATGTCCAAAAGATACGAAGCTCCGTTTGTTCCAACGCCTCCAGTCTGAAGCACAAGAGAGCAGGCTTCTGGAATTGTCATAAAGTAGCGTTCCATTTGCGGGTCGGTTACAGTTACAGGACCTCCGTTTTGAATCTGCTCCATAAAAATAGGAAGAATCGAGCCTCTGCTTCCAAGAACATTTCCGAAGCGGACAAACATAAATGCTTGGTTTTCCTTTGCTTTTTGCGCAGCCTGAATTACAAGTTTTTCACATAGCATTTTGCTTGCGCCGTAAACACTTACAGGCTCAACTGCTTTGTCTGTTGAAATAAGCACGAATTTTTCAGTGCCGGATTCAAGAGCGGCGTCCAGAAGATTTTTTGTTCCGAACACATTGTTTTCGATTGCGGCAATCGAATTTTCTTCCATCATCGGAACGTGCTTGTATGCGGCGCAGTGAAAGATAACATCAGCATGTGTGTGCGAAATTATGTATTTTACATATTCCCTGTCTTTCATGTCGCCGATTATGGGAACAATTGAAGCCTTTTGTCCTACGCCTTCGTCCTGAAGAACGTGAAGCTCCCTGTAAATATTTACAATCGAATTTTCGCCGTGTCCAAAAAGATAAAGCCGTTCCGCTCCGCCTGAAAGAAGCTGACGTGCAAGCTCGCTGCCGATTGAGCCGCCTGCGCCTGTTATTAGAACACGTTTTCCTCTTAAATATGAAAGGCTTTTTGCAAGCGGAATCGTTACTGGAGTTCTTCCTAAAATGTCCAGCGGATTTATGTCTCGCGCCTGAATTATGTGGGCTTTTTCATCAATGACTTGGCTTATTGAAGGCAGAATTTTTATCTGAAGGAAACCGCACTTTTTTAAAGAGGAATAAATTTTTCTGATTCTTTCAACCGGCGCGCTTGGAATTGCGATTACGGCTTGGTCTGCTCCGTTTACACGCAAAACGTCCGCAATGCTGTCAATCGGACCTAGAACTGGAATGCCGTCAATTTTTGTTCCGATTAGATTTTTATCATCATCGAGAAACGCAGAAACTGTTCCAAAGACTTTTTTTTTCGCAATGTCGTTTGCAATCATCTGTCCGGCAAAGCCTGCGCCTATTATATATAGTCTGCCTTCGATTTTATTCATTTTCCCCTCGGATAATCTAGCAGTCTACCATATAACGCTGATTTCTTCAATGTTGGCTTTTTGCGACGCAGGATTAGCTTTCGGAGATTTTCTTTACTTCAGTTATGAATTCCTCAAGGTTTGTAAAATGACGGTACACGCTTGCGAAACGGATGTATGCGACTTTGTCTACGGAATTAAGTTTTTTAAGGACAAGTTCTCCGATTTCTTCTGTTGAAATTTCGCGTTTTTGTTTTCCGGCTGTATATGCTTCGTCTTCGATTTCGTTTACAATCAAGTCGATAAAATCTGTTGAAACCGGACGTTTTTCCAGCGCGCGTTCAATTCCCTTGGCGATTTTTTTTATGTCAAATGGCTGTCTTCTTCCGTCGCGCTTTACAACCATAAAAGGCTTTTCTTCTATTTTTTCGTAGCTTGTGAATCTGTGTCCGCACGAAATGCACTGCCGTCTTCTTCTTATGCTTTCGCCGTTTGCCATTTGCCGGGACTCAGTAACTTTGTCGTCAAAACTTCCGCAGTAGGGGCATCTCATTTTTTACTCTTATTTACAATGTCAACAATGGAGTGATTAAGTAGCCAGTGAGTTATGGTTAGACTATAATTCTAGCCCGGCTAAATGTCAAGAAAAAAATAAAATTTTTATAAAAAAAGTGGCGGCTGTCCAACGGACAGTTCATGCCTTTTTACTACTGTAATCAAATTCAAATACATATTCATATACAAATACATAATCAAATTCATATACACTCGGTGTATACATAATACAAACGCCTGCAAAAAACACACTTGCATTTTTCCGTTTGCAAAATCTGCATTTGCATAATTTGCATAGCAAAATCTACACTTGCATTAAATCTATGCAATATAAGCATTTGCATTGCTAAAAAAATCCGCTTTTCCCAATGACGGTAAAGTTTTGCATCTCCAAGTCCGATTTTCAGACCATGAATTACGAGCTGCAAAAATTAAAAATGAAATACATCCCGATGTTCGCACGAGGCGAAATTTCCGAGCGTGAATGCGCGCGCCTTGTCGGAATCCAGCCGGTTTCAGTTTGGCGGCTCAAAATGCGCTGGCTGAAATCCGGGGACTCAATCTGGATTCACGGCAACACCGGCAGAACGCCCAAAAATAAAAAGTACGACTGGGAAAAAATCCGCGCGGACTACAAAAAATTTTCCGGCACGCCGTTCGCTTCATTCAGGGACGATTGCGCCGACTACCTGAATTATTCCGCCCTGCCGTCCTACACAACTTTTTACAATGCGCTTTCTTCCGCCGGAATCATCTCGCCCCGCGCACGCATTCCAGTCCGTGAAAAGAAAAATCACCTTCCGCGCAAAGAACGTCCAAATGAAGGCGACCTGATTCAGATTGACGCATCGTTGCACGACTGGTTTATGAACGGAACGAAAATTGCCCTGCACGGAGCAATTGACGATGCCACGCACAAGATTGCGGCTCTCTATTTCTGCAGGACTGAATGTCCGCTTGGCTACTTCAATCTACTTTTGCAGATTTTCAGGCGGACCGGCGGACTTTTTCCGCGCGCCATTTACTCAGACCGCTCCGGTTGCTTTTTCGCAGCTTCCGGGGCGAAACGTTCATCCGTAAAAAAATCAGAAACACAGTGGCAGAAAACCTGCCGTGAGCTTCAGATAAAACTGATTGCCGCATATTCTCCGCAGGCAAAAGGGCGCATAGAGCGGCTTTGGCAGACATTGCAGGGACGGCTTCCTTACATCTTCCGTTTTCTTGGAATCGACACAGCCGAAAAAGCGAATGAGTTTCTAGCTGATTTTATCGAAAAATTCAACGCCCGATTTTCCGTTCCGGCGCAGAACCCAGAACCGCACTGGCAGTCCCCGACCGGCAATGCAGGCATAGAAAGCCTGTTTTCAATTTGCGCAGAAAACAAGTCCGGAAATAATTAAAATTTTTTTTGGAAATTCTATTGACAAATAAGATATAACGTTGCATATTATAAACATCAAAACGGAGGTTGAAAATGTCTGATAAAGACAATCAACTCACAAGGGTTGCGGTGGTTCTAGGAATTGTGCTTGTAATCTTGCAAATCGTAAGCACAATCCTAGATATAATCCAAAAACTAGCCGGTTAGCTAGTGGGGAGCGTAAGCTCCCTTTTAATCTAAACTAATAGATTAGGAGCGTCAAGTGAACATCAGGCTTTTAATTGTTCTTATTTCCTTAGCAATAATTCTAGTTGTTTTAAAAATAGTTGCTAAGGTTATTTAATCTTTTTTCAGACGGAGGTCAAGGATGATAACAGTTTTAAGAGTTGTTTTGATAATTCTTCTTTCAGTTTCGATTGTCTTGAGATTGATAAGTCTTTTTAAGAAAAACAAAAAATAAGGAATTTAAAATGACTACAAAAGAAGTTTCAGAAAAATACGGAGTCTGCATCGCCTCTGTTGCGCGGTGGGCAAAGAACAACGGAGTTCAGCGCGGCGAGCCAGTGAACGGAATAATGCCGTTTGACTGGACGGAAGACGACTGCAGGCGGTTCGAGCAGAGGCGGGGAAAAGGCTGGATAAAAGGCGTTCCCAGAAAAGCCGAGTAGGGCGGTCTACCAGCAGGTGTTGCCGAAGTTAAGGCAGCCTGCGCAGTCCTTTGCGCGCGAGGCGTTGAACTCTTCAAGCGGAACTGCGTTTTTCATGTTGCAGCACGGCGAAACCTTGAGGGAAATGCAGGACCTTGTAAAATTTTCTGTGTAAATGGCTGAAGATATGATACTCTAGGAGGAGTATATGACAGCCAAAAGAAACAAAAAAGAAAAGGATGCAATCGATCTGATGCTTGA
>CAVKBG010000046.1:0-21065 GCA_963654755.1 Desulfovibrionaceae bacterium | reverse complement strand
GAGGGGCTTCGGTTGTGATTTTATTCAGCGCCGGAGCCTCTGTTTTTTTTGTATTTTTTACATATATAAAAATTAGGGGAAAAATTCCTCTAATTTCCCTTAATTTCCGCTAATCGTAAATCAAAGTCTTTGCTGCGTGTATAACCTGTAAGTCTTTTATTTATAGCAATAGTTTCCATAAGACCTTTTTTTACTAATCCTTCCAAATCCGAACGTAAAGTTTTTACAGAGACATTGAATCTTGTTTCTAAATCTTTGCTTGTGAACATTGAAGACGGTTTCTCCTGACATATTTTTATAATTTGTAACTGGCGTTCATTTAATCCCTGTATTCTATATTCTAGCAAGACATTATTTTCTTGAGTTTTTCTTTCCAAGTAAGTCTGTAATTCTTTAAATGCTTGTGTTAGAACTTTCAAATTATATTGAACAAAATATCCTAAATCAAAATCATCATATTCTGTGTATAAAAATGCTTTTTCATATTGTATCTTACTTTTATAGATAATGCGAGAAATTGAAAGGTATTCAGTCAGCCAATATCCTTTTTTTAGCATATACCAGTAAAAAAGAGAACGGGCTGTTCGTCCATTTCCATCAACAAAAGGATGAAGATAGGAGATTATAAAATGTATAATAATCGCTTTTATAATTGGATGAATAAACATGCTATCTTCATTCGCGAATTTACAGAGTTGCTTTATTGTCTTTGTAATAACAGAACAAGAAGGTGGCACATGAGCTACTTCTCCTGTAATTTCATTTACAACAAAAATATTATTGTCAGTTCTAAATCTCCCCTCATCATTTGAATTGTCAAGTGTTTTTTCTGTAATCTGTCTATGGATTTCTAATAATAGTTCAGGCGTTAATTCTTCATTTTTATGTTCGGAAAGGTAACGAATTGTGTTATAATTATTTAAAATCATCTTCTGACTTTCATCTTTTGGTTTTGCTTGCTTACGAAGCATTTCCTTTGCAACTTTACGAGTTGTAGATGCTCCTTCCATCTGGCTTGATGCAATGGCTTCTTCCATAATTGAACTTAGCAAATAATATTGCTTGTTTTTTTCTGAAAGAAAATTGTTAGAAGAAAGTGTTCCTCCAAAATTCATATCAAAATTATGAAGTGTTTCCTGCATTCGAGATGTTTCTTTTAAGAAAAAAGTACAAGATGAGAATATAAATTTTTGAGACTGTAATTTTCTAGAATATTTTACTGCGCTCCAAAAATCTTCCGCTTTTAATCCTTTGGGAATTTTATATTTTACCTTATCCCAATAAAGATATTCCTCATTTACTTTTGAAATAGATTGAATATATTTTTCATTCAGAAGAATTTTAAATACATTCGAAGTTATTGAAGTTTTTGGCGCATTTTCAATCATAAAATTATGATAACAGTCATTCTTATCCTTTTCAATAAAAACAAGGGAAATTTTCCTCTAATTTCCCTTGTTTTTTGCTAATCGTAAATCAAAGGCTTGTTTTTATAAAGTTTATTATTTTATTCTTATGGGTTCAGAATCTATGCTTGCGGTTCGCCAAATAAAATTTTCTTGACCTTCCATTTCAAGTTCAAAACTGTATGTATACTGCGCAAATAGATAAGATTTGTTTGAATTGCCAAGGAAATATTTGAACGGTTTGCTTGGATTTGAATAGTATCCATCAGTGTCTGGATTGTTCGAACTGTAATCTTTTGCTTCGCTTAGTTCTTCCGAAGATATTATTTCTGACACATCTCCTTTATAGTTTCCAAGCCAAAGAACTTCATTTGCAGTGTCGGTTGCATCCCAGTCGATTGTGTTGCTGTTCGTTACACTATAGCTTATGAATGTTTTTACATTTTTTGCTTCTGGAGGAATGCAGTCAATAATTTGGCAAGTTGGCTTTGTTCCATCGTATGACAAATTTAAATGTCGGCTTGTTTTTAAATTTGAATAATCGATGTCGCCTATTCCGTCTGTAGCAGTGATAGTTAAAAAATCTTCATAAGCATCTAGCCTGTTGCCAGTTTCGATTCTGACATTAAATTTATATTTTTCTCCTGGTTCGCATAAAGGATAAATAAAACTGAATTTTTCATTTGAAATTAATGGTACATCTAACTTTGTGCTATACAATCCATTTTCTTCAATTCTTTGAATTAATATGTATGTTGTTCCTGTTGGAGGTGTGATTGAAAATTTTATTCCGCCTTCTACTGCTGTAACTTCTACTCTGTCAGTTTTTGTTATTTCAGTAGATTCTCCCTCTTTTTTGATTTCACGGCTTGAATTGTATACAACGCCGTTTTTCTTGATTCTAAGGTCAAGGACTCTTGAGCTTGTGTCATCTGAATCTGAACTGCTTGAGCCGTCAGAGCAGCTTGAAAAACAAATAGCAGAAATCAATGCGATTCCAAAAATAAAGTTTCTAATTTTCATCATAAAATACCTCAAGGTTATTTTACCCCCCCCCGAGTTTTGTCAAGAGGTTCGGTCGTGAAATTAGAAAAATAATTATGAGAGAGCTGTAATAAATTTCAATATGAATGATAGTTGACTTTTTATTGAAATTTTATATCCAAAGCAGCTATTTCAAAAATTCCCTCAAAGAAGTATGATGTGCTTATGAAAATGATTCTTACTGGCACTGGAACAAGCCACGGAATTCCTGTAATTGGATGCGGCTGCAATGTGTGCCGTTCAAGTGATCCGAGGGACAACCGTTTAAGGTGCAGCGCGTTTCTTGAGCCGCCTGCGAATATTCTTGTGGATGTTGGGCCGGAATTTAGGATTCAGGCGCTGAAATATAAAATTAACAAAGTTGACGCGGTTTTTATAACGCACAGCCATGCGGATCATCTTCATGGAATTGATGATTTGCGCGTTTTTAGCCACACAAAAGCTTTAGATCCGGCTCATCCAGACAACAAGGAAACTGAAGGCGATGGGCTTAAAATTTACACGACAACTCACGCGGAGCATGACATTCGGCACAGATTCGACTATATTTTTACTCCGATGAAAGAAGGCGGCGGAAAACCAAAAATTCAGATTATGAGCGCGGAAAAAATCAGCGAGAAAAATCCGCTTTTTATAAATGAAATTGAAATTCTGCCTGTAATGCTCAAGCACGGACATTTGGACGACCTGGGACTTTTATTCAGCGAAGAAGGGCAAGACGGAAAAAAGCACAGCATCGCTTACCTTACGGATTGCAGTTTTGTCCCGGAAAATTCAATTGAGCTTGTAAAAAACAATGCGGGAATTCTTGAGCATCTTGTAATAGACGGCTTGCGGCTTGAGCCTCATTCAACTCATTTTTCATTTGAACAGGCACTTGAAGCGGCGCAAAAAATGAATCCGCGTAACGTTTATCTTACGCACATAACACACAACATGAGCCACGTTCAAATAGAAGATTACGTAAAAAGCATTTTGTGGAAATTTCCTTTGCTGAAAAAAAACGCAGAAAACGGATTTTATATAGGAGCAGCCTATGACGGCCTTGAGCTTGTGTGTTGAAAATTTGCACTAGATTGCTAACCGAGTTTGTTATGCAAACATCGCAGTGTCAAGCACTGCAATGACAGTTGGTTTATTTTATTTTTATAATATCTGAATCCAAAATTGCGGTTCTCCAGACGTAGCGTTCTGAATTTTCCATTTCTTTGACTTCAAAAGTGTATGCGTACTGCGCAAAAAGACAAGATTTGTTTGTGCTTTCGAGGAAATAGCTAAAGCCTGTTGCCAATAATTCTTGGCCCTCCTTTGTTGCTTCTTCGTCTATTTCCCAAGTTTCGCCATCGTCTTTAGATGTCCATACTTTTACGTCTTTTTCGTAAGAGACTTGATTTTCTGGATCTGTATAGTCTTTTGCATTATAAAGTTCGCTGGAAGATATTGTGTCTGATTTGTCGCCAACATAATTTCCAAACCAAAGCGCGTCATTGTTCCAGTTTTGTTCTGTGCTGGAGTTTTGCGCATAGTAGCCGATTCTTGTTTTTACATTTTCTCCTTCCGGCGGAATAACGTTTAAAACTTTGACAGTTGGTTTTGTTCCGTCGTAAGACAAATCTATGTGGCGGCTTTTTAAATTTGAATAGTCGATGTCGCCGATTCCGTCTGTGGCTGTGATTATGATAATTTCTTGTGGCAGAGTTGTTGTTACGCCGTTTTCGGTAGTTTCAATTCCGATGTTGAATTTGTATTTTTCGCCCGGCTCGCAAAGCGGATAAACGAATGTGTATGTTTGTCCAGCATAGTACCAGATGTTCTGCACTTCACATCTTGTTGTCCAGAAATCTTCCGTGCCTTCGATGTCTTCAAGCCTTCTGATTTCAAGGTAAGTTGCATTTTCTGGAAGTGAAATTTCAAACTGGATTCCGCCTGAAACTGCTGCGGCTTTTACGTGAGCTGTTTGTGTTATTTCGGCTGCGCTTTCAATTGAGCGGCTTGAATTGTACACAACGCCGTTTTTCTTGATTCTAAGGTCAAGGACTTTTGCGCTTGTTGTGTTTTCTGTGCTGTCTGAATCTGAACTGCTTGAGCCGTCAGAGCAGCTTGAAAAACAAATGGCAGAAATCAATGCGATTCCAAAAATAAAGTTTCTAATTTTCATATAAATACCTCAAGGTTATTTTACCCCCCCCGAGTTTTGTCAAGAGGTTCGGCCGTGAAATTAGAAACTATTTGCGTTTAAAATAAAAAAAGACTGTCAAAAATGACAGTCTTCTTTAAATTTCAGCCTTTTAGATTAAACTATTCAGCTTTGTTTGCGCCTGCGTTTGCAGGAGTTACATTGATTTTCTTTGTAATGAATCCAGAGCGGAGACACTGGGTGCAAACTTTGATTGTTCTTGTTGTTCCGTCGATTTCTGTCTTAATCTTCAAAAGATTTGGCTTCCACTGACGGCGTGTATGATTGTATGATTTGCTTACTCTGTTTCCGTGCATTGAGTGTTTTCCGCAGACATCACATGATCTTGACATATCTCGTACCTACCTAAAAATTTGTTCCTAACAGTGCAAATATGATATAGAAAAAACATACTTGTGTCAATGATTATATCAAGGCAAAAGGCATTATAAATGTATTCAGCATAAAACTGGCTCCCAGTCACGGTTTCGTGGTTCAAAATCGCGCAATAATGCGCTACACGCTGATTGTTGCAAAGTAACTATAGAATTGCCCGCTCACGCGATCGCAACAATCAGCGTGTTTTTGCCCCAGGAATCGTTCCTTTGCGCAAACTTTACTTAAATTATTTATAATGCGTTTGCCATGATGATTATATCAAATCCGCAGCTAGAACTGATTTCCGTTTAAAAGATCTTCCAAGCCCGCTTGTTTGAGTGCGTTCTCCATAATAGCATCGACTTGACTTGAAGCTGGATTCTCATTTTGTTGATTTGAATCCGACTTCGCATTTTTTTTGCTTGACTTTGAATTCGAATTTTTCTGTGTCGTATCCATCCAGTCCTTTAAGCCTGTGTGCTCAACTTGATAAATGAACGTTACAATCTGGCCTTTTGTACAGACGCTTTCTGGCTCGAATGTGGTTTTTGTGGTTGGTTTTGCGATTGCTCCGTAGTATGCCCAGGAAACTGGCTGCTGATATTTTGATGAGCGCGGAACATCGGTAAACTTGTCAATTGCAATCATGGACATTGAGCCTGCGCATTTATATAGGATTTCGAGCGCATCACCACGTGTGCAAGGAGCGTTTCCGTTGAATGTTTTTCCGTCTAAAAATCCATTTTTGGAAGCCCAGCGTACTGCGTTGTAGAAAGAATCGCTTGACTTTACATCTTTGAACGGATTTTTGCCTGAAGCTTTTGGTGAACCTTGCCAGCGGTAAATGTATTCTACAACTTGGCCTCTTGTGCAAGGCTCGTTTGGAGAGAATGTTGTTTTTGATGAAGGCTCTGCGATTCCGTTTTCAACTGCCCAAGGAACAGAACGCGCAAAGTCATCATTTGACATTACGTCTGTAAATCCTGCGATTTGAACTGGAGCTTCCGGCTCGCTTGGCTTGATTCCGAGCTTGTCTTCTGGAATTGCTTTGAGGATTTTTCTTCCGAGTTTTGGAGAATCTATCCATCTGCTGCCATGAACAACTTTTATTCCATTGTCGTGAACGTATTTTTTGCCGTATTCTGGAATTATTATGTCATCTTTAAAAGTTGCAATATAGTCTTTTTGTGGATTGTCTTCATCAAGAACAAGTTCACCAACGTTGTAGCAATCGCTTATGTAGCAGTCGGTTCGTGTGTAGGCTAGAATTCCAGAGGCGAAAGTTCCTGTTATTCTTCCGATGTTGTAGCAGCTTGTTATTGTGCTTGCCGCTTCTGGAGGCAAGTCGTAAATGGCCTGCTGACCAAAGCATGTAACTTTTGCTGCAATTCCTCCTGCAAGCGAACTTCCTGCTCCCCAGTTTGCATAAGGAACTGTAACTTCGCCTGCGTTCATGCAGCCTGTGATGTGTGAGTACTGCATCGTCATTGCAATTCCGCCAGCCTGTGCAAAACGAAGCTTGCCGAGCATTGCTGTTTCGTTTGCATTATTGTAGTTCATGTAGTCTGTGTCGCTTGTTGTTATGATGATTGGAGATGTGTTGTAGCAGTTTGTGATTCTTGAATCTTCAATTTCTGCAAACATTCCGCCTACCATTACATTCACTCGATCGGGCTTGTCGCTTACACGTCCTGTATGCACTTTAATTTTTCCGCCAGAAGTGTAGCAGTTTTCTACTATTACGCCTCCCGCATAATGTGAAATCGCCCCCACTCGAAGGTCGCAGTCGTATTTCATTTTTGTGTAACTCAAATCGATTGTGTAGTTCACAATTCCGAGATTTCTAATGAATGAATTTTTTCCCGGAGATATTGTTCCAAAAAGACCGTATGCGCGTATCTGATTGAATTCATATTCTTCTCCCATAGGAATGTCATCATTATGGTCAATTATTGTCATTCCAGAAATTACATGGTCGTTTCCGTTAAAAGAGCCTGTGAATTCTCCGCATCCTGCATCTGCTTTTTCAGGATGTTTTTTTATAAAAGCTCCACCGTAAGCAGGAGTTCCGCCGATTGGAATCCAGTTGCCCCATTTTGAAAGGTCAATGTCGGCAATCAGCTTGTAATGATAATTAAGCCCGAATCTGACTGAGTTGAGCTGCTCTGCTGTTTTGATTAAGTATGGATCTTTGAGAGTGCCGCTTCCGCCTTCAAATTCAAACGGAGTTTTCTTTAAAACTGCCGGCGCGCCTTCCCAGTACGATTGCGAAGATTGCGTTTCTGCGGACTGAGTTTCCTTTGATTGCGTTTTCTTTTTTGTCTGCGAGAAAACTGGAGTTGCTGCAAGTGCAAGTGCGCTGATTAAGATGATGGTCTTAAAAATTGATTTTTTCATTTTTTCCTCCATAATATTTTTTCGACCTAATTATTTTAATGTTCCAAAGCCATTTTTAGCCAGTCCATAAAGTGCGAGTGCTCAAGATTATAAATGAACGTTACGATTTGCGCTTTTGTGCAGGCCGAATCTGGCTCGAATGTTGTTTGCGTCGTTCCTGTCGCGACTCTCATCCAATAAGCCCAGGAGACGGCAGAATGATATTTTGA
Organism: Desulfovibrionaceae bacterium; assembly: GCA_963654755.1. GTDB lineage: Bacteria > Spirochaetota > Spirochaetia > Treponematales > Treponemataceae > Treponema_D. The sequence continues at coordinate 13,455 of CAVKBG010000046.1, read as the reverse complement.
TGAGCGCGGAACGTCTGTAAAATTGTCAGCCGGATTCATCGGATAGGAATTTGCGTATTTCCACAAGAATTCGATTGCGTCTCCTCGCGTGCATGGCTGGTTTCCGTTGAGCGTGCTTCCTTTGAAAAGTCCTTTTTCGTAAGCCCAAAGTGCCGCGTTATAGAAACTGTCGCTTGGCTTTACGTCTTTGAAAGGATTTTTTATTGAAGATTTTGGCGAGCCGTTCCAGCGGTAAATGTACGTGAGAACTTGTCCGCGCGTGCAAGGCTCGTCTGGTGAGAATTTTGTTTTTGATGAAGGCTTTGCGATTCCTTTTTCAACTGACCACGGAACGGAGAGCGCGAAAATGTCGTTTGACATAACATCTGAAAAATCTCCCACTTGAACTGGAGCTTCCGGCACGCTTGGCTTGATTCCAAGCTTGTCTTCTGGAATCGCCTTTAGGATTTTTCTTCCGAGCTTTGGAGAATCTGTCCATCTTTCGCCTGAAACGGTTTTGATTCCGTTGTCGTGAACATATTTTTTGCCGTAATTGAAAATTTTGCAGATTGGAACTGCGATGTCGGCTTTGATTATCATGGCAGGCTCTTTGTTCGGATTCAGCTCATCGATTTCAAGATTTCCCGCGTTGTAGCAGTCGCTTATGTAGCAGTCAGTTCCTGTGTAGCCCATGACTCCGCCAACGTAAGTTCCGCGGATTGTTCCGATGTTGTAGCAGCTTGTTATGCATGTCGCTTCTGACGGCGAACGATTGTAAATGTTTTCCGGGGCGTCGCTTATTCCGACTCTCGCAACAATTCCACCAGAAAGAGCCGCAAGTCCCCAGTTTGCATAAGGAACTGAAATTTCGCCTGAGTTCATGCAGCCGGTTATTTTGCTGTATTCTGCCCGCATTGCGATTCCGCCTGCCATAACCATTCGCTTGCTTCCGATTTGTGTGTTTATATAGTCTGTGTCGCTTGTTGTGATTATGACTGGAGACGTGTTGTAGCAGTTTATGACATTTGTGAGGACAATTGAAGAAAGAAGTCCGCCTGCGTAAATGAACAAAGTGTTTTCCTGCTCATCGGCACGGCTTGCGTGGATTTTGATTTTTCCGCCAGAAGAATAGCAGTTTTCAAAAGTTCTGCTTGATGCGTTTGGAGAAAGAGCCGCCGCATTTAGTGTGCATCCGTTTTTTAATTTTGTGTAGCTTACATCGATTGTATAGTTCACGATTCCGAGATTTTTTACAAAGTTGTTTTTCGCTTGTCTGAAATCTTTTGGTCTAACCATTTCGGCAAAAAGCGCGTAAGAACGTTCTGCAAAGTCTTCTCCCATAAAGATGTCGTCGCTGTGGTCGATTATCGTCATTCCTGAAATCACGTGTCCGTTTCCGTCCAGCGAGCCTGAAAATTTTCCGCTTCCTTTATCTGCCTCTTGAAATCCTTGTCCGCCGTGCGAGCCGCCAAAAGCCGGAGTTCCGCCGATTGGAATCCAGTTGCCCCATTTTGAAAGGTCGATGTCTGCAATCAGTTTGTAATGAAAATCAAGCCCGAATCTGACTGAATTTAGCTGTTCTGGAGTTTTGATTAAGAACGGATTTTCGGCAGTTCCGTCTCCGCCTTCAAATTCAAACGGAGTCTGCCTTAAAACTGCGGGCGCGCCTTTCCATTGCTCCTGCGCTGAATTGTCGCTTGCGAGCGTTTTTGCTTTTTCAATTTCTTTTTCCAGCATTATGTTTCTTTTTTTTGCAGGCAATTCTTCATCTTTTTGACTCTGCATTTTTATTTCTTTTACGCAGGCTGCCGGAACGAATCCAAAGTTGTTTTCCGAATCTTTCACGAGATACCATTTTCCAATCGCATTCGGAAAAAATCTTTGCGCGTCAAGGTCGTAGATTCTGAATTCGTCTGGAAGTTCTGTTCCTGAAGATATGGCTGACGTTGGATATTTTCTGATTTTTGAAGGCTGATACATTTGAAGCTCGGCTGATTCTGCAATCGGGTCGTATTTTTTTCCTGTCGCAATGCTTGTGTCTGGATTTCCCTGTTTTTGCCTTTCTCTTTCGTATTGAATCATATCTGTGATTTTTGGCTCGTCAGGACTTTGAACCCAAGCCGTGTATTTTACAACGAGATTTTTTTTGCCGCCTTTCACGATTTTTGCGGCTGTCCTATTTGCAGAGAATGATTTTGTCTGCTCTGTAAAATAATTTTCGCCGGTCGCCTTGTAAGTTACCGTTGCGTAAAAAAACGTGTTCGGCTCAAGCTTGCCTTTCGGCTCGTAGACAACCGAACTGATTTCGCAAAGCGCGCTTTTTCCAGAAACTGCGCCCGCCATTCCTTTTTCATTGACTTTAAGCTCAAATTTTGGAATTGAATAAATCGCTTTGCCGCTTTGAGACTGCGTGTTTTTCGCCTGTGAAAATGTTGGTAAAATCAAAAGTGCCATAACAAAATACGTTAAAAAAAATTTTTTTGTTTTCATAAGTTCCTCGAAAAACTGCTGTTTATTTTCCGTAAGTTTTTTCTATTTCTATAATCTGGTCGCGCAAAACTGCAGCCTGCTCATAGTCAAGCCGATCGGCTGCTTCTGACATTTCTTTTTTCATCAGGTCAAGAAGTTTTTTTCTTTTCTGTGCGACAAAAAGATTTGTGCTCTTTTTAAGCGCTTCGAGCTTTATGTTTGCTTCTTGCTCTGCGTCTTCTTTTTGATGTTCAAGAATATCTTCAACTGCTTTTTTTATTGTCTTTGGAACAATTCCGTGTTCCTTGTTGTACGCTTCTTGAATTGAACGGCGGCGTTTTGTTTCATCTATAGCTTCTTTCATTGCGTCGCTCATTCTGTCTGCGTACATTAAAACTGTTCCGTCGGCATTTCGTGCGGCTCGTCCTATAATCTGAATCAGTGAAGTTGTGCTTCTTAAAAATCCGATTTTGTCCGCGTCAAGAATTGCAATCAGCGAAACTTCCGGCAAGTCGATTCCTTCGCGCAAAAGGTTGATTCCAATTAAAACGTCAGTTTCTCCAGTGCGCAGGCTTTTTAAAATTTCAACGCGCTCAAAAGTGTCGATTTCAGAATGAATGTATTTGACCTTTAAATTCAGTTCGGAAAGATAGTCGGTTAAATCTTCCGCCATTTTTTTTGTAAGTGTAAGAATCAATGAACGTTCGCCTTTTTTTATGCGTGCGCTGACTTCTTTAAAAATGTCCTGCATCTGTCCTTCACTTGGACGCACTTCAATTTTTGGATCAAGAAGTCCTGTCGGGCGGATAAGCTGCTCTACAACTTGCGTTGACTTTTTAATTTCTTCCGGGCGTGGAGTCGCAGTTACAAAAATCACTTGGTTCATTTTTTTTGTGAATTCATCGATTTTGAGCGGGCGGTTGTCCAATGCGCTTGGAAGCCTGAATCCAAAGTCAATTAAGTTTTGCTTGCGTGCCCGATCGCCTTCGTACATTGCTCCAATCTGCGGAACAGAAACGTGCGCTTCGTCAATCATGCAAAGAAAATCATCAGGAAAATAATGAAGCAAAGTTGCAGGCGGATCTCCTCTTTTTCGCCCGGAAATTGGACCTGAATAATTTTCAATTCCAGAGCAGTAGCCCATTTCCTTCATCATTTCAAGGTCGTAAGTTGTGCGTGTTTTTAAACGCTCGGCTTCAAGAATTTTTCCGGCGGAACGAAGCTTTTCAAGCCGTGAATCAAGTTCAGCCTGAATTTTTTCTGTAACGCTTGCCATTTGATCGCGCGGAACAACAAAGTGCTTGGCAGGGTAAAGCTGAAGCTCGTCAAGTTCTTCTATTGTTTCTCCGGAAATTGCGTTGAATCTTTTTATGCGTGAAATTTGGTCAAAGTCAAGTTCGATTTTGTAGGCTTCATCTGTTTCCATATAAGGCGGAAAAATTTCAATTGTGCCGCCTTTGATTCTGAATTTTCCGCGCTCAAGAATCATGTCGTTTCGTTCATACTGAATTGAAATTAGCCTTGATGCGATTTCATGCGTGTCAAGCTCGTTTCCTTTTTCAACATGAATCCGCATTTCCTTGTAGAGGTCAGGCATTCCAAGTCCGTAAATGCAGCTGACGGTTGCAACGATAATTACATCGCGGCGTTCCATTAATGCGTAAGTTGCAGCGAGCCGGAGCTTGTCGATTTCTTTGTTTATGGAAGCGTCTTTTTCTATATACAAGTCGCGCGCAGGAACATAGGCTTCCGGCTGATAATAATCGTAGTAGCTTACAAAATATTCTACGGCGTTGTCGGGAAAAAATGTTTTGAATTCTCTGTAAAGCTGGGCGGAAAGAGTTTTGTTGTGGCTGATAATCAAAGTCGGACGCTGAACCGCTTCAATTATTTTTGCCATTGTGAAAGTTTTTCCGCTTCCTGTAACGCCTTTTAAAGTCTGATATTTGTCTCCGCGGAAAAATCCTTCGGAAAGTTTTTTTATTGCGTTCGGCTGATCTCCAGAAGGCTCGAATGGAGAAACAACATGAAATTTTCTCATGCGTTTATTTTAGATAAACTATAAAAAAAAATCTATTGTTTATGTATGCAGAATATTATTGTAGAAAAACAATAAAAAATACCTGCACTTTCAGCGGAAAATCATAATTGGCTAGGGTTGCAATTTTTTTTGTTGGAAGAAATAACAAAGATTTTCTATTCGAAACTCTTTGTTATTTCCTTTTATGCCATACGGCAAAAAAAACAGCAAATTACGCCAATTCTGATTTTTCGCTTCCGTTCCGGCATTTTTTATTTACTTCTATAATATTTTTTCCATGATGAAAAATTACAATTTATTTTTATATATTTGAATTAGCGGAGTTGCTGGACGGCTCAAGTTCTACTTTCAGCTTTTCAAATTTTCTGTTGCGGTAAACGGTTACAGTTACAACATCGCCCGGAACTTTGTCTTCGATTGCGCTGTAGTAGTCCGCGAGCTTTGAAATTTTTATTCCGTTGATTTCTGTTATGATGTCGCCGCCAAGGTAAATTGTCTGCGGATTAAAAGTGCCGTACTGAACTGCCTGAGTTCCGCCTTTGATTCCTGCCTGCTCCGCCTTGCTTCCTTTTCTTACGCTGCTTACAATCATGCCGGAAGAAATTTCATATCCTGCAAAGTTTGCGATTCGGCTTGTGTTTTGGACGAGCGAAAGTTTCATTGTGCCGCGGTTTACTTTTCCGTATTTTAAAAGATCGCTTACAACACGCCGCGCTGTGCTTGCTGGAATTGCGAATCCGACTCCGGCAGAAGAGCCGCTGGAAGAATAAATCATTGTGTTGATTCCAATCATGCGTCCTTGGCTGTCTAAAAGCGGCCCGCCAGAATTTCCCGGATTGATTGCGGCGTCAGTTTGAATCATGTTTCGGATTATTACATTTGCGCTTTTCTGAATTGGTCGTCCAAGCCCTGAAATAATTCCAGTCGTCATTGTGCGTTCAAGTGCAAACGGATTTCCAATTGCGATGACTTTTTGTCCGACCTTGAGGCTTTCAGAATTTCCGAACGAAATCGTTTTTAAGTCAGCTCCTTTTGCAGGCTCGAATTTTAAAACGGCAATGTCGCTTTCTATGTCCTGTCCTACAACAGTTCCTTCGTAAGTTGTTCCGTCCGCAAGCGAAATATTTATTACAGAAGCTTTTTCTATTACATGGACATTTGTTACAACGTATCCACGCTTGTCAATAATTGAGCCGGAGCCTGAACCGCTTTCCGTCACAATCGGCTCGTAAAACCAGTTGTAGCCCATTACTTTTGTAGTGATGTTTACAACTGCCTCGTTGCATTTTTCATACACTGAAATATTTTGTGCTTCGTCCTGCGTGTAAGAGCCGTTTTCCGCTGCAACTGGAAATGCTTCAAATGACTGCGGAATTTCTCCTTTTAATTCTGCTTGATTTTTTTCTACTGCTGAAATTTCTTTGCCGGATTTTTTTGAAGAATCATTTTTAAAAAAAGTGAAAAACAAGGAAACTGCAACTGCTGCAAGAATTCCTGTTGAAATTGAATAAGTAACAAGCTGTTTTTTTGAATAGAGTTTCATGCTGAAAAATATAATAACTTTTATTGCAAAATTCAACTTTTATAGCATTCCGTGTTCCAAAAAACTAAAGTAGTCTTCCTTTGTTATTATTATGTGATCCATAAATACAATGCCTAAAATTTTCGCCGCTTTCTGAAGAATTTTTGTGGAATCAATATCCGCGTTGCTTGGATAGCATTGTCCGCACGGATGATTGTGGCAGCAGATAATTCCTGACGCGTATTCAGAAACTGCGTTTGCAAAAACTTCCCGCGGATGAATGAGCGCCTTGTTTATTGTTCCGACAGAAACAACTCTTGTGCTTAAAATTTCTTTTGCGCCGTTTACTGTAACTGTAATAAAATGTTCGGTTGGCATGAGAGTGTAGTGCTGCAAAAACGGAATCACATCTTTTGGCGCATTTATTGATGAACGCAGAATTCCGCGTCTTCTTCTTCCAAGCTCCAATGCGGCGGCGATTACAAGCGCGCGGCTTTCTCCCATTCCGTCTATTTTTTTTAGGTTTGGAATAAGCTCTTCTTCATTGCTGGAATTTATTGTCTTTGTAACTTTTTCAGCAAGGCTTTCAATCGGATTATTTTTTGTGCCTTTTCCCAAAATGAGCATTATAAGCTCTTCGTCATCAGGATAGGAAATTCCATTTAAAAGCGTGAGTTCCCGTATGTTTGGCTGTTTGCCGGATTTTGAGCAATCTAAAATATAATTCTGCATACAATATAATTAGCTTAAAAAAATATTTTATGCAGAATAAATTGCGTTTAACTGAAATATTTTAAAGCGGAAGAACTATTTCAAAATGCGCGCCTTTCTTTTTGTCCGGTCGTCCAGTTTCTTTTATTGTTCCGCCGTGGATATTCACAATGTGCCTTGCAATGGAAAGTCCAAGTCCAGTTCCTCCGTGCTCGCGGCTTCTGCCTTTGTCAACTCTGTAGAACCTTTCAAAAATTCTGTCCTTGTATTCATCTGGAATTCCGTTTCCGTTGTCTTCCACAATTATTTTTGCCTTACCGGAATTTTCAGAAAGAGAGCAGGAAACAACGCTTTTGTCCGGACAGTATTTTACCGAGTTGTCTATTAAATTTGTTATCACTTGCTCAAGAAGTCCCGGATTTCCTTTTATGGAAATTTCTTTTTTGCTTGAGCTGAAATTTATTTTGATTTGCTTTTCAGCTGCCGCGCTTTCAAGGTTTGAACAGGCTTTTTTTGCAATCTGCACAAGATTTGTTTTTACGGTTTCAAGAACTCCGTTGTCTGTTTCAAGCCGGCTTAACGTGAGCAAATCTTCTATTATATTTATGAGACGCTCGCATTGCGTGTTTATGATTCCAAGAAAATGCTTTGCGGTTTCAGGCTCGTTGATTCCGTCGTCAAGCAAAGTTTCTGTAAAGCCTTTTATTGAAGTTACCGGCGTTTTTAATTCGTGGCTTACGTTCGCAACAAAATCTTTTCGGATTTGCTCGACTTTTTTTAAGCTTTGAATGTTCTGCGTAATTCTGTCTGTCATTGAATTGAACGACTGCGCAAGTTCCGCCATTTCCTGAGGCGAAGAAATATTCAGGTGAAAATCAAAATTGCCCTTTGCATATTCTTCCGTCGCTTTTTTCATAAAAAAAATCGGGCGCACAGTTTTGCTTGAAATATAAAACGAAACAAGCAGCACAAGAGCAAAAATCAAAATTGTTGAGATTACAAAAGTGTTTTTTGTGGAAGACGAAAAGAAAACTGTTTCTTCAACCGGCATGGAAATTCTAAGCACAGAAAAAGATTCGTTTGCGGAAAGCGGAATTGCATAGTACATAAAACGTTTTCCGTTTGTAGAGCTTGTGTGAATTGAGCTTGCTTCTTTTCCTGCCAAAGCCATGCGTACTTCTTTTCTGTAGTTGTGGTTTTCCATTTCGCTTGGATTGGAAACTGAATCCGCCGCAACTGTTCCGTCCTGATTTATAAGCGTAATCCTGCATGAATCATCTGAATGTGTAAGATCTTTTATAAAAGTGTCTGCGCTTTTTTCATCCTGCGGAATAATTTTTGCAAGCGAATGCGCGAACGATTTTAGATTTGCTTCCGTCTGGTCAACGGCGGTACTTTCCAAAGCCCAGAGGCACACAAAAAGCAAAATTGTAAATCCGGATGCAAGCAAAAGTCCGTTAAAGACAAAAAGCAATGTGCGGATTTTTAAAGTCCTGTGCATATCATTCCTCGCAAATTCTATAGCCAACGCCGCGCAAAGTTTCAATAAACGGATTTGAGCTTTCCGGGCTGTCTCCGATTTTTTTTCTTATTCCCAAAATCTGAACATCAATTGAGCGGTCTGTTACAGGATAGCTTGAGCCTTTTACCGCATTGATAATTTGCTGCCGGCTAAAAACCTGTCCCTTGTGCCGCGCAAGAAATTCAAGAATTGAAAATTCCGTTGCGCTAAGTTCCACTTCTTTTCCGTCCTGCATGACTTTATGCTTGAGCGGTGAAATTACAAGTGAGCGGATTTTTATATCCTCATCTGAATTTGTGCGGATTGCTTCTCCCTTTCTGCGCAGAACACTTTGGATTCTTGCAAGCAGAACTTTCGGGCTGAACGGCTTTGTTACGTAGTCGTCCGCTCCAAGTTCAAGTCCAGTTACGATGTCGGAATCTTCTGTCTTGGCAGTAACCATGATGATTGGAATGTTCTTTATGGAACTGTCGTTTCTGATAATGCGGCAGATGTCAAGTCCGCTCATGTCTGGAAGCATAAGGTCAAGAATTACGAGGTCTGGATTTTTGTTGCGGCAAAGCTCCAGTGCCTGCTGTCCGTTTTCCGCCGTGAACGTTTCGTACTTTTGTTTTTCAACATTGTATTTAATAAGCTCGCGGATTGGCTCTTCGTCATCTACAATCAGTATTTTCATAGCAATTTCATTATAGAACAAACGCACAGGTTTTCAATATTCGGAATGTTAAAACTCTGTTAAATTTTAACACAGGTTTTTGTCCTCTCATTAACCAAGATATTTAAGCACAACCACTGTAAGATCGTCGCGTAAAGGAACGGCTTCCGTGAACGCTTCGAAAATGTCGATTAAATATTCCAAGAGCTGCTTTGCGCTTGTTCCTTCTGGACTTCTTGCAAGAATTTTTTGAAGAAGCTCAATGCCAAGTTCGTCTCCTGCAAGGTTACGGCTTTCGGTAAGGCAGTCCGTGAACATGATGTAGTACGAATCTTTTTCAAGCGGAATGTCTACAGTTTCAAAGTTGTCGGGCAGTCCTTCAATTCCAAGAAAAGAGCCTCTGAAACTTCCGTTCGCGCCGCCCGCAATTGAAACTTTTCTTTTGCTGTCAAGGCAAAGCAAGTCCGTGTGCCCGGCATTCACGTATTCAATCTTTTCATCTTTTATGCGCAGAAGAATTCCTGTAAGATAATTTTCAACATTCGCCTTTTCCTTTATGAGCTTTTTGTTGAACGTCCTTGCAAGCTCGCTAAGCTCCTCGTTTTTATTTTCGCGGAAAGTGTCCTTGGCAAGATACTTTGAAAGAATTCCCACAAGCCCGGAAGCAACTCCATGTCCTGAAACATCGAACAATGCGGCTCCGTTTAGGCTGCCTTTTTCATCATAGTAAAAATCATAGACATCGCCAGAAACAGAAGACATGGGCTTAAAAATATATGCGCAGTCCCATTTGGAAGTTTTTGGCGCGCGGTTGGGGTAAATGCTTTTCTGAACAATTTCGGCAAGTTTCAAGTCGCGCTGCTGCATTGCTTCCTGCTCCAAAAGCTTTCTTGTTGTCTTATTAAGCTCCTGCGTGCGTTCAAGAACTTCAACGTTTACGATGATTTCAAGCAAGTCCTTGAATATTACAACTCCAAAATAAATTCCATTCTGCTCAACAACAATCGGGTCGTAAAGATGCTCTTCTGTGCGGGAAGCCGCCTTGGACGCAACAACTTCAACCGGCTCAAAAAACTCAACCGCAAGATAGTCCGTAACCATAAGGCGCGAAATTGGCTTCTTGGAATAAATGCTGAATCCGTACTGAGTGCCAAGAACCTTGAACAGCGTAATGCGCGGAATAATTCCCATTACCTTGCTGTCCTTTCCTAAAACCGTAAAGATTGAAATTTCAGGATTTGCGTCAAAGAGAGCAAGAACATCCGCAACCGCCATTGTTTCTGGAATTGTCATGCCTTTTCTTGTGATTTGCGAAATCGGGCGGCTGTCTGATTTTATTCCTTCCGTGGGAATGATTGCCTGATTTTTTTTCTTTGCGCTGCGCTTTTTTTCTTCAACGAACTTTGAGCTTTTTTTATTCTGGTACGAAATTATTCTTACAAACGATTCTTTGCTTGTCTTGCTGAAAATGCGTTCCGGCTTTCCTGTAAAAAATCCCTGGGCGTAAGGAATGCCAAGCTCCATTATCGCGGCGAGATTTTCTTCTGTTTCAACTCCAACGGCAATCAGCTTGATTCCAGAATTTTTGCAGAACGCGCAAAGACTTCTTACAATTTCTTTTTTTACTTTGTCCTTGTGAATGGACTGAACCAAGTCTATGCTGATTTTTATAAAGTCCGGATTCAGCGTGCAGATTCTGTTCAGGGCGGCGTGGGATTCTCCGATGTCATCAATCGCAAGTTTTAAGTTTTGATTTTTAAAGTGAAGAACAGCGTCAATAAGTTTCTGCTCTGAGCCTTTGAGTTTTTGCCCGGTTATTTCAAACACAATGCTTGACGGTTCTATTCCGTTTTTTTCAAGCTTGCTTTTGATGTAGTTTTCCTGAAACTCTTCTTCCATGAGGACGTTTGGATTTATGTTCAGGAACAGTTTGCGCTTGAGTCCCAAAGCCCTTGCAGTTTTGAGCGCGGACTTTATGCACTTTTTTTCCAGCTGCCAGGAAAGGCTTGCGTCCTCTGAAATCTTGAACAGGTTTCTTATGCTTCCGATGTAAACCGACTCGTCAATCCTTGTGAGAGCCTCGTAAGCAAATACGTCTCCAGTTTCCAGCGAGACAATCGGCTGAAAAACAGTGTAAAGATTTTTGCTAGACAATATTTCATCAAAGTTCATGCCGCCATTATCAGCGCGCAGTGTTTTGCCTTTGTGTTGATTGTGTTAAAAAACAGTTTGAAGAGGAAAAGTGCTATTTGTCATCGTAATGATTCTTGCACTGGTAGATTTTTATGCTGTCTCCGTCGATTTTGTAGACAAGGCGATTCTTTTCGTCAATCTCGCGGCTCCACCATCCGGAAAGATTTCCTTTTAGCGGTTCGGGATGCCCAAGCCCAGTGTTTCCGTTGCGCTCGATGTCGGCAAGCAGTCTGGAGATTTTTTTCAACGTCTTTTTGTCCTGATTCTGCCAGTATTCAATCTGCTCCCAAGCCAAGTCGTAGAATTCCTTCTTCATTCAGCCATCCTGTCGATTTCCTCAAGTGAATGTTCCGAAAAATGAAGCTTGCCCTCGTCGTCAAGTTTTTTGAGCTGCTCAAGGTGGCGGATGTTCGCCGGGCAGTAAAAGCTGTCGTCTCGTGCGGAAAGCTCGAATGGAATACGCTGCTCGTGAATTACCGCCTTTACAAAAACATTGAATGCCGCAGAAACAGAAAGTCCGATTTTGTCGCAGATTGTAGCAAATTCATTTTTGTCGTTCTGGTCAAGCCTTATCGTAAGATTCGTCATCTTGCGCCTCCTTTTGTTACAAATATATGTCTGTTTTAATGCAAAATCAAGTGCAAATGATGTGGTATTGTCATGTTGTGAGCAATTTTCATTTTTTTGCTTAACAGGAGTCTATTAAAGGAAATTATTTATTGTAGAATCCGTTTTGGCTGTACTCGCTCCATTTTTCGTACATTTCCAAGTATCTTTCTTTTATGAAAAGTTTTATCATCCTTATTTCTCGCTCGTTCAAGTCGCCTGTATTTGTAACAACAGAATCTCCGTTGCCTTTTACAAAGAATTTTGCTGAGCCGTGTTCCTGTAGTTTTCCGTCTTTGCTTGCGTGCGCATGCATGGCTTCAACAACGCATTTTGAAGTGAAATAAAGAAAGCAGTTTGCGACTTTGAACTGATAATATTTAGGCATTCTGTTCTGTTCCTATGTATTTTTTGCTTGCAAGCAAAGTTTTCTGCGCCATTGCAAGCTCTATGTCGTCCATGTTTGTCTCGACTAAAATTTCGTCCTTTGTAAAAAGCGCGACACCTTCGGCATTGTTAAGATTGTAGACATAAAATCCATCTTCTTTTTCTTTTACCGCGAATCCGCTTATGATTACGTCTGCTTCGTCTGCGATTTTTGTTACGTCAAGCATATTTTACCTCCACAGATTTTATTGGCTTTAGGAATTTTTCAGAATCAATGCACAGGTCTTCAAGGATTGGAATCAGGTCAATGTATTCTTCCTCGGCTTCTTTATTGTGCGCATATTTTGCCATTACGACCAGATAGCCGTTGTCCCATGATACGACTTTCTCATATTTTTCAAGCGAGTACGGTCCGATAAATTTGAGCCGTGTATCTCCGAATGTAAAAAGAGTGTAGTTACTTTCGTTTGCCAGATATGCGGTGCTGCTCATTTTTTGATTCCTTTTATTTGCCTTATTATATCTGAAAATTTTTAACTTAACTACTGAAAATTTATGCCACACGGATTGGAAAAGCCTAACGGATTTTCATTGGTAAACTGTTGTTTTTTTTTGCAGGAGATTATCCAGTCAAGCTGGATAATGACAGAAAAATCAAGCACGGCAATGATAAGTTGGTTTGTGTCATTGCTCGGCACGACTTCTGTGTTATTCCCCGGCGTGGCTTTCATGTCATTCCCCGGCTTGACCGGGGAATCTGTTGCAGTGGATTGCCGTGTCGTTGCACGGCAATGACAAAAAAAACACGTCCGATAATGACACGAAGGACAGCCCGAAGATGACAAGCTGCCATAATGTCATTCCCTTGCTTGACAAGGGAATCTGTTGCAGGGGATTGCCGTGTCGCTGCACGGCAATGACAGTAGTCAAGCCCGATAATGACACGAAGGACAGCACGATAATGACAAGTTGCCCGATGTTTGCTATATGTCGCCGTCAGTGCAGCTTACAGTTGCATTTTCAGGGAGGGCGATGTTAACACCATTAATGAGTTCCTTCCACTGCTCTTGTGTGCCGCCGTAATTTACGGTTGTCAGGCTGACGCAATTATAGAACATATAAGCACCGATAGAAGTAACGCTGGCAGGAATGCTCACATCAGTTAAATTGTAGCAATAAGTAAACATATTATCACTGATAGAAATAACGCCATCAGGAATTATTATGCTTATCAAGCCACAATTAGAAAATGCCATTCTATCGATTGAAGTAACACTGCTTGGAATTACTATACTTGTCAAGCAGCCGCAACCAACGAACATTTCATTACCGATAGAAGTAACAGCATCCGGAATGTTCACAGCTGTTAA
>CAVKBG010000045.1:0-21219 GCA_963654755.1 Desulfovibrionaceae bacterium | reverse complement strand
AAAAAATTACGTTGTCGGCAGTAGATGGAGAAGAAAAATGAACGAAAAAGTTGTCTCAAAAAACGCTCGTTTAAAAGGACAACTTTTCAATTTCAAATAGGTAAAATCACCGGCATATCACTCGCCCAGTCTTCTTACCCTTACCGCCTCGGAAAACGCTTCCACACATTCGGCACGCTCGCGGCTGTTCGGGTTCAGACTTGTTACAACCGCAACGCAAAAAAGCGGTTCTTCCTCATCCGGCTCTCCGTCGTAGCCAAGATTGAAGCTGTCAGGCAGATAAAGCTCCAGCTTCTTGGGCGTGTTTGTGTACGGATTCGGAAGCGGAATCCACTCAGAACGCGGGGCATACACATTCTGCTCGCGGCACGGAACAAGAAATACGCCGCAGACTTCCCCTCCCACTTTCAGCCCGTTTCCCCTTATGCACAGCGGCCGGTTCAGGTAAACAGTGTTTTTTTCTGAGCTTTCCGCCGCAAGGCTTTTTACTTCTGAAATATAAATTCTTGAATTCTGCAAAACAACGCGCGAAGGCAGAATATTTTTCAGCGTTTTCTCAGCCTCTTTTGACGGCGAAAATGAAAGCCTGAAATGCTCCGAGATTTCGCCAGCGGTCATAAACTGGTCAACGCTGCCCTCCACTGAAAAGCCGAGCGTTCCAAGCCCCAGAAGGTCAACCGCAAGCCCTTCCGAAAGTGCATCCCTTGCCGCCTTTGACAGAATCTCTGACGCATACAAAAGGGTTTCCACAGAAAGCACAATTCCGCCTTTTTTCGCGCGCGCGACAAGCTGCTCCGTAGAAGCCACATTCTTCTTTATTTTTCCGATGCATTTTCCAATTCGGTTGCCATCCTTGTCCTTCAGGTTCGACGGATAAACCGAAACAAAAACTTTTCCCTTTGCGCTTTCAAATTCATCATTCATTGCAATTTCTCCGCTGTATTTTCATTTGATTTTCTAGACTATATCAGTATAGCATTGATTAACTAATCAAGACAGCACTTGTAAGTTTATCACCATAACACTGACTAACTAATCAATGGGCAGATGATGTGCCAATCATTATACCGCTGATTAACTTTATCATCATATCACTTATTAAGTTAATAATCACACCGCTGATTAGTCTAATCAGTAGTCTTTGAAACGGAGATATTTTCTACAGTGGCACGGAAACATTTAAATTCAGCGCACAGAACAAATGGGAATCATTTTATGGAGCTGCACCGAAGCAAAACTATACGCGGCACATAACAAAACTATCCGTAAAATGGAATGCAAACAGCAGCCCTTTGCACACGCTCAGCATGACAAAAAAACATCAGGGTACGGTGTTCGGCATGCGGCAATCTCTATCCTTTTCGTCTGAATGAATCAATCGTTTTTATGTAGTCTATCGTCCGTTGTTTTAATGTCAACAACAAGACTATAATAATTTTATGACACCCGAAGAACAAGATATTCTTTTAAATTTCGGAAACAGATTAAGAAAACTAAGAATTGAAAAAGGTTTTTCACAAGAAAGGTTTGCAGATTTGACACAACTTGACAGAACATACGTTTCAGGATTGGAGAGGGGAAAAAGGAATCCATCGTATTTAATCCTTTTAAAAATTGCAAAATCATTGAACATCTCTATAAAAGATTTATTTTAGGAAAGTTCCATATGAATAAAATAACCCAGCTAGGAATCCGTAGCCATTCAAAAGCATCTGAAAAATATGTAGACGTAACATTTACTTATGACAATGGATTATACTTTAATACTTCTGTTCCAATTCAATACCGTAGAACGGGAATTGATATTCCAGAAGATGACCTGAACCAAATTAGAGATTATCTTATAAAAGTATACAATGAAGTAAATCCTGACAATTGGGAAAATTGGAAGAAGAAACAAGTTGATTTTTGGAAAACAAAACCAAAGACTGGTACTACAAAATCGTTTTTTGACAAACTGACAGAAGATTTTGAATACAAATGCGTAAACTGTCAACTTCCGAACAATCCAAACTGGGCAAGAGAATTCAAGATTTAAAGGAATTCGGATATACAATAGCAACAAAACTTTCTAAATCTAAAGTGTTATAACAAAGTCAGTTTTCATCTGAATTGTCTTCTATGGTGTATCCGAAATCTTTTAAATTATTTTCAGTAATTCCATCTAATAAACTCATTTTTATAAATGAACTAAATTGATTCAAATCTTTAAACGAAAAATTATAGTTTGGATAAATATCAGCGATTCTATCATCATCAATAATCAAATTAAAAACAATTCTTTTTGTTATCATTTTTACCTCATAAAACAGTTTTCTTGATGATACTTCAAATATTTTTTATGTCTATCATCTAATCTTTGTAGATGAATATTTTCTTGCAATCCTAACATCTGTTTTTCATCCGCTGCTAAAAACTTTGAAAACAAAATTTTTCCATTTACATCAAAAGAAATATATCCTCTGTCAAAAACCTTATCGTAATTTGGAAGCAGGAGAAGCCCATTATAAGTGTCAAGCCGCTCCTCATTTGAAGCATCTTTCCATGGTTTTATATGGGATGCAATTAAAATATCATACTTGCTGAATTTTGAAATCGCACAACCATGCCAATACTGAATAAGTCTTTTTCTAAAATCACCTTGACCAACACGAGATAAAATAACTGATTCTTTTTCAGTAGCTGTTATTGATTGAATTTTTTTAACTTCATCAATTTTTTGTTCTATCTCTAACTCTTTTTTCTCAGGAAGATTAAAATTTAAAAATTCCCGGTATTTTCTTAGCGTTGAACGAAAATTGCTCAAATCTTTTTCGCTTCTGTAAATTTTTCTATCAAGACGCCTTTCATTTTCTAATTTTATAATTTTTGATATTTCGTCATCTGTCAAATTTTGCGGAATGAAATGCTCTTTTGCAAGAAAAGCCATCCATGACATATAATTCGTTCTAGAATGTTTATTAACATTTCCAAAACGAGTAAGGTATTCATAAAAATCAGCAGGGAAATATTCGTTTTCCATAAGTTATGCCGCCGCATTTCCATTCCATTTTGTGCCGTAAGCAGAATAAAGGCAGTCCGTATACTCTCTGAAAACTTCATAACTATGTCCGTCTTTTTCAAAAGTCAATGGATATTTTTTTAATTCAGCGAAATTTCGTTCATGCCTTTCAAAAAGAACATTTTCCGGCGAAAAATCTTTTCCGCCGGCCACAACATAAAGTCTGCGGCGTTGCTGTGGAAGCCCGAAATATTTTGCGTCAAGAATTCGCCATGCGATATTTCTTTTCGGACCTCTTAACAAGCCTGCATTAGGCCATTTTTTTAACTTCAATTCTTTGTTGCAACCGGAAAGCAAAGACAAAAAACAACCGAACGCATTTGTCTTATCTTTTAGGACACCTTCAACATTTTCCCAAAATACAAGGGTGCTGCCTTTGCTTTGTGCTTTTCTAATTTTATCATTTTCATTTATTATTTCACAAAACTTCAGTGTGAGGTTTCCACGCTCATCATTAAGACCATTCTGGAATCCCGCAAGCGAAAAAGCTTGGCACGGAGTTCCGCCGCATATCAAATCAGGGGAATCAATCTCAGCATTCGCAATTTTTTCTCCAATAAGATTCATGTCGCCAAGATTCTTTATATTTGGATATTTTATTTTTAAGAAATTAGACTGGAATTCAGCTATCTCGGAAAACCATTTAAAATCAAAATTAAAGTCTTTCCATGCCACAGATGCAGCCTCTATTCCAGAGCAAATGCTTCCAACTGATTTTATATTCATATTGAAGAATATAGCATATTCGTAGCCGATTGTCCACATAATATTATCTGCAACAAATTTGACAGAGAATATAATTTTTAGAGGATAAATTCCACTAGCGTTTTCTTCTGACCGTTCTGATTTTTCCGAGCGGATAGAGCTTTGCACTGTGGACCGGACTTTCGCCCGATTCAAGCGAGCACTCAAAAAAGCCTAGCCGACAGAGAATAAGAAGAAGATTATTGAACGCAGGAACAGAGACAAAACTATGCAGAAAGTGGCCGCCAGAAAGCTCAAGCCTTTTTCCAAAACAGGCGGAAGTTCTTGCGGAACCGACCGAAGAAACACAATTTTTTCCCGATTTGCCTGATTCAAGGTGGACAAAATATCCGTTTCCGTCTGCGGGAATATAGAACGTTGGAATTTTACCGATTATCTCATCATAAAAAGAATTCTCGATTTTCTCAAAACTCACAGGATTTTCAAAAAGCGGGCTTTCAAGAAAACTGCATAAATATTCAGCCTGATGGATTTTTTCCTGAGTTGTCTTTGACGAAAGCCAGTAGCGCGCGCTCAAATTAAGATGAGGAACAAGAAACGCCGCGTCAAAACTGTTCGGAGCGCCAGCAATGATTCCGACAGCACCGCGGATTGTCGCAGCAGATTTTAGCTTTTCTTCCATTATATCATCCATTTTTTGAAAGGCGGTCGTTGTTTTTAGAATCTCATCGGCAGGGACAGGCGAAAAATCCCCTTCGGCACAGACAGAAACATCAGCAAGATTTTTGTATTCGTCAAGCGCAGAAAGATGCGTTGCAATGTAGCGGCGAAAAACAGTCGGGCAAAAGACAAAACCGTTTTTATAGACAGCGATATTTTCAAGGATATATTTCTGCTTTTCTTTGATGTCGTCCAGAATTTTAGATTTCTGCGGACTTTTAAAGTCAGAACCGCTTAAGTCTCCGTCAAGGATTTCAGCCATTCTATAGGCACGGTCAACCAAAAGAACAGGATATTTCACAAGGAGAACGAGCAGATTCTTATGGCTTTGCGGCAATTTTTCAAACCACAGAAGAAATGCCTCCTGCATGGACAAAAGCCTGCTTGCGTATCTGTAGACCTCCTCGTTTGGAAGCACTAGATGGTCATTTTCCTTTGAGGTGTGAAAGACAAGCCGCCTGAGCCTGCGCTCGCTGAACCAGATGGAGTGGCTTTTATAAAAGTCAAAAATCTCCTTTGACCAAATCGAGCTGTGCAGAAACGATGAAAGATTGCTGTTAGCGTGTACCGGCATTGGGATATTATAGCATGGAATTTAATTTAAAAGAGTGTTTTTATAAATTCTAGAACTTCCAAGTGAAAAAAGAATACAGAGCCTAACCAATAACTTTAACATCCGTTGCCCGACCGTTTTCAGTTTCGGAATCGTTATTCTTTGGAATGTCTACAACTTGAAAATCGACATTTGTACCTTTATCAAGTTTATTACCTTTGAATTGAGGATTTATCTCGCCCATATAGAAGAAATAATCTCCGCTTTTATCATCTGCTGAGATAATACGGAAGTTCTTTATTCTTCGTTTTATAACTCCAGTTTTACGGATTTCATTTTCTTTGAAATCTGTTTTTTCCACAAAAAATGTTCTTTGTGGCTTGCCGTCATCTGTCAATTTGAATTTTGAATTCAACTTTAAAATCATCTCTCTTGGAGATTTTACTCCGTAGTCTTTTACATTGAAATCAGATTTTTGACGGTAAACCGTTTCCCAAATTTGTGAAAGAAGCTTCGTGTTTGTACCATTGTAAAACGGAGTGGAATCAAATGCCGTTTCAATAAATTTTTCCAGAGAGAAATCCTTTAAATTTATATCCTCATCATTTTCGTTTTTTTCATTCAAAAGAATATCTTCGTCCTTTTCATCCAAATCCTCAAGATATGAGAATTCATTGCAAGATTTTATCCAGATTGAATTACATTTCGCTTTTTCACCGATTCCAATAACACGTTTTCCCAACTCACGCAATCGTAATGCCAATGAATGATAACCATTATCAGAAGCAATAATCGCAAACAAATTTATATTTTCATGTTTTATCGCCATTTCAATCGCATCCATCATAATAAGTTTATCAACAGCCTGTTTTTCATTATGATGAAATTGTTGAATAGCAGTAATCGGCGTTTTATTCAGCTGGTCTTTCCATGATTTTGTATTAGAAACAGACCAGTCCGCATAAGCACGCTGAAAAAGAATATCACCTTTTCCAGAAAGATAATCGATTATCAAAGGAACTTTATCAGCTGGAATATTTTCAGAATCAAAAAACACTGCTATTTTAAATATCTCTTCCATAAATTTCTTCTCCTGTAAAACGATTTATCTGCAAAATTCGCAAATCTTTGAAATATACCAATCCAAATATAAATGCTGGGTCAGATTGCATTTTGTCTGCCTCAGATTTATTTAAATTTCCTGCTGAATGATTCGACCGTTTTCTTTTTCTGATTTATAAATATCATAAATATATGCGGGACTTTCAAGATACAAGCCTGTTTCAATATTGTTCAGCTTTGAAAAAGTTTCTGATGTGTAAAGCCGCTGCATTGCCTCAAGAACCGGAACTTTAAAATCTTCCATTATAAAAGAAACAACATCATCCGTGATATATTCAATCAGCTGATCCGGCTTAGACATTTTCAACTCCGATTTTTAAAAGATATGACAATGCTTTTTCTGTATGAAACGAATATTGATCTGTCAATTTCTTGAATTCCATTTCTTTTACTAGAGTTTCAACAGAAATAAGCCCATCAGAAAACTGCCTAAAAAGCAGAGCCAAATCATCATTTGCAATCGGTCCGCAGACAATATCATAGCGGCTGTCAAAATTATTATCGCCTTCAACAGTTCTAATTCTCTTATAATTCCGATTCGTGATTACAAATTTCGCCCATTCTTCAGAAGGCTTATCAAAAATCCTGATATTTAAGTTTTTGTCAGAAAGAACTTTTTCATCAAAAGAATAAGTGTTTACAAAAGAAACTCCACCGTACATTTTGGAAACACGTAAAGCCATGCGTTCAGCCTGCTCTTTTATAGTCGTAAGATAAAATCCTTTTCCAAAGTCTTTGTTCGGTCTGCATTCTGAAAGCTCGATTTTTTGAATGTCAACATTTGAACCGTGATAAAGCGTCATTGTATCTTGCCTCCATTCTTCTGACAAATCTGCGTCATATCAGAAACCGCGTCATCAAAAGAAAGCGTATGCTCAACATCATAAAATTCCGTAAGAAAATCCAATGCCTTGTGCTCCAGCAGATACAAAAATGCCTGAGTTTTTGAAAGCGACTTAACCCGGGCAAATTCATTTACACATGCGACCGTATATCGGATTTGATTTTGTTGTTGGTTTGACATTGGCAACTCCTACAAACAAATTATAACATACTTTGTGGTATAGTAAAATAATGACGGTACATTACTTTTTCACTTGAGCGAATGTCGCGAATTCTTTATAAAAGCTCTTTCCAATAATTTCCACCGCCAAGGTTCTTTAAACGATTGTCATCAAGTGCATATCCTTTTTTAAGATATTCTTTTAGCAATTCAGTTGCCCAGCGGCGGAACTAAGTTGCCACCATGTATTTTACACGGTAGCCAAGGGAGATTATCATGTCGAGATTGTAGAAAGGAATTTTTCGAGTGGCTTGCTTTGTACCTTCCAATCGAACCTGTCGGAATTTCCGACAAGTTGATTCTTCTTGCAATTCACCTTCTTCATAAATATGCCGAATATGTTCTACTCTTGGCAAGCTCGCATATTCCTTTTGAAATCTCAACCAATGCTGAAGAAGAAAAAAATCCGACAGAACGCTTGTATAAAACAGCATTATCAAGAACGGAAATGTAAAATCCTGGACAATATTATCTTTCGGAGAGCGGTATTCTTTTTGATATTAAGTTCTTTAAAAATCATACTATTATCACACAATTAAACTTTTAGCATGAGATTTTATATCTCCTTGTAATGCATCAAATCTATTACTAAGAAATTTCTTTACAAAAGCTGATCTTTCATTATCATTTTTATCTATTTCTATATATTCTTCTAAATTTGAGGCTGAAAACTCGCTTGGAATTTTCAAATCACTTTTTGCTTGATTTGTAATTTTTCTTGCATAATCTGGCAAACTATCACTAGAAATAGTGGTATTTGAATCTTTTGTGATGTAAACAAAATTCAAAGGTGAATTACAAATATTTGTATCATCTCCCCTTAGTTTTTCAGTATTTTCGCCAACTTTTTTCTGAGACCCAAGTGGAACAATATGATGAGCTTCTAATTTTTTAGACACATCAGAAAATACACTTATAATAATATTTTCATCAAACATATCAGTATAAGTTTTTGATAAAAAATACTGACAAATAAAATGACGTAAAGGAGCTTTGGGAATTCTATCGTATTCAGTTTTTTCCATAAGCAACAAATCTTTATCTGAAAAATTATTTGCATTTAATACAGAATCTCTTAAATCATCCAACCATTTCAGATTAGGATTTTTTCCAAACAGATAATTAGTAATTTGTTTTAAGCATTTTATAGTTTGAGGATTCTGGTCCCTATCAAATTCTCCAGAAAAAACTGAACACCAATACCATGATTCAAGCAAATCATGAACTTTTTTATCATTAAACCACTTATCATTCATAAAAACTGTTGCAACTAGGGTTAACATTAAAGAGTAATTAATTTCATTTATTGTCCTAATACCACATCTAGTTTGAAAAAAGAAAAAAGCCCTATCCAAAGCGATACATATTTTCTCACATTCATTATTTATATATGCCGAATCCAAATTTAATATGCAATCTCTTTTCATATGATCATTTTTCGCTTGATTAAAATCAAAATTTTTATTATTAGCACACAATGATGCGACATTTAAAAAAGCTTCTGTATATTTTGGTGAAATTTCATTTTTATCTTCGTTATACGCACCAATATAAACGCTTGCATTATATCCTTTATTATTTATGTAATTCGAAACTATATTTATTATTTTATCTGGCAAAACACTCAGATCATATTGCTTAGGAGCTTTAATGTTAGAAACAAGACGTTTATAAAAATTTTGTGTACTTTCTTTTCCAACTTTTGCCATAATTAAATCAAATGTACTAAGACTAATTCCACCCTTATTCAAATTTTCATAAATATCAATGGCTCTAGACCTATTCGTTTCTGTAACTAATATTTGATTTAATCTTGCTTGACTTATACATGTATTCAAATATAACTTAAGATTCCGTCCCCAAGAACGACATTTAGAATCCAGTTCTGCATTCAATATACTTGAATCATCAATTATTTTTTTTATTTTTAAATCATCGAAAAATAACTTTAAAAACAATTTCTCTTCTTCATCATTTTTTAAACTTTTATAAGCTAAAGTAATTTCATCTTTTATTTTCTTTGCAACATCTTCTACTATGATTTCAAATCTGTCTCCTATCAAATTTGCATTATCACCTGTTGGACATAGCAAAAACAACGGAATCAAATATCCATTATCATTTGACAAACAAAAAGTGTCTAAATCCGTTGACAAATATACATTTGGATTATATGGTTTTCCATCATTTGCTGTAAAACCAATACATTCGATATAAGGTTTTATATCTCCTGTTAAAAAATCAGGATCTTCAGAATCAGGATTCTGGATCGAAAAAGAAAAATTTTGAATTCCAAATAAATCATTTTCATTTTTTATATTTGTCCACTTTGGAATACGTAAAAAAAATCTTCGTTTCAAGCCTTGCTGGCTTATTAAATCTGATAGTTTATTTGTCTGTTCAAAAATTACATTTGAAAAAACATTTGCCAATACCGTTAATCTTTGCTGTCCATCCAATAAAAAACTTATTTCTTTATTAGAATCAGAAATTTCCGCATCTAATTTTGAACCAATTTTCTTACATGCATATTCATTAGACTTTGATTTTAATAAAAGAATACTTCCAATTGGCATGCGAGATAAGACAGAACACACAATATCCTTTTGCATATCTTCATCTTTCCATTTAAATTCTCTTTGAAAATCTGGAAGCAAAATATTTTCATTTTCAATTTCTCTTACAATTTCTTTAAAATCTGATCCATTTTTCTCAATCATGTAAATACTCCTTTTTTATGTATTTTTATCTATTCTCCGCAATATACCCCATTGCCTTTTCCAGCGCGCAAAAGTCTTCTTCGCTTGTGAAATATCCTACGCTGAAGCGCACTGTGCCGGCCGGGAAGGTGCCTAAGAATTTGTGTGCGAGCGGGGAGCATTGAAGTCCGGTGCGGACGGCAACTTCCATTTCGTCAAAAACGTTTCCGATGTCTTCCGCTGAGTAACCGTCAAAAAGCGTTGAAACCACGCCGATGCATTTTGTCTTTTGTGAAAATCTGTCCGCCGGGCCTGCAATTTTTACAAAATCATACTGCCGCAAAATCTCCAAAAGCCTCTGGTGATTTTTTTCTTCGATGGCGCGGACTTTTTCCTGGTTCTGCAAAAACCACTGTGCCGCCGCATGAAGTCCAGCAACCGCGCAGATGTTCTGGCTCCCCATCTCATAGCGGCTCGGAATATTTTCGGGCATTTCCTGATTCGCCGACTCAACGCCCGTTCCGCCAAAAAGAACCGGCTCCAGCGCAATATTACGGCTTTTCACAAATCCGCCGATTCCGAACGGGCCGTACAAAGTCTTGTGCCCGGCAAAAACCGCAAAGTCAACCAGCTCGCTCGCCACATTCAGCGGAACAAGACCTGCCGTCTGCGCCATGTCGGCTACCGTAACCGCGCCAAACTTTTTCGCGGCGGAAAAAATTTCAAGGACAGGCACGACAAGCCCAATCACGTTGCTTGCATGGCTTACAATCACAATGTCCGGCGGAAGCTCTGCAAACTGCGCGTTAATTTTTTCAATGTCGTATTCAAAATCCGGCGAAACAAAAAGCTGCTTGACACAGATTTTTCCGCCCCTTTCAAAATGATGCAGAACTCGCGTCACCGAATTATGCTCGAACGGCGAAATGTAAACGGTTTTCTTTTTGCCGTCCGTAAGCAGCCCCTGAATCACCATGTTCAGCGCAATCGTCGCGCTCGGAGCAAAAATCACGTCCTTGTTCGGGCAACAAAGAATCTTCTGAATAAAAACACGCGTTTCCGAAATCATTTTTGAAGCCGCCGCCGCAAGTTTGTACTGTCCGCGACCCGCATTTCCGCCATGCTCGCGGTAAAAAGAATCCATAAAATCGTAAACACATTCAGGCTTCGGAAAAGTCGTCGCCGCATTGTCAAAATAAAAACTCATTTTTCCTCCGTATTTAGCACAGTTTCTCCAGCAAACTCACCAGAACCTGCCGCTTTTCTGC
The DNA here is from genome assembly GCA_963654755.1 of Desulfovibrionaceae bacterium. GTDB lineage: Bacteria > Spirochaetota > Spirochaetia > Treponematales > Treponemataceae > Treponema_D. The sequence continues at coordinate 10,028 of CAVKBG010000045.1, read as the reverse complement.
GTCCGTTACGGACTGCCCCATTTCCTCGATTGTCCGCCAGATTTCCTCTTCGAGCGATTTTGCGCGTACGGAACATTCAACTTTCTTAAACGACTTTGATTTCGCGTTTTCAGTTCCGCTCTTGGCGAATCGGATTTCGTAATTGTTCGTGGACTCGGCAGACATCTCAACTTTTGTACTTTCCGTTTTTTCAGAACTATCAAGCGAACACTGAGCTTGTCGAAGTGCCGACTCATTCATTCCGACAGCAGAATTATTTTCAAATTCCAAAAGCGTCTGATTCAGCTCCGAAAGCCGCTCAAAAAATACACCCACGGTCTCATCGTTCCAGTCGTCAATGCTAAGCCCAGTCAGAACTTTTGCCATTTCAAACGCAATCTGCTTTTCATCGTTTCCTGCGGATTTGTAAATCTTCAAAAGCGAGTGCGCTCCATTTTCAAAAACGTGTTTTTCAGTTTCCGAATCAAGTTCCGCGCAGAATTCCGCAATCACATTTTTCAGCGATTTTTCGCCTGCATTCTTGTCAAAATAATTTCTTGTCTCTGCAATGATTTTTTCTGTAAAACTTTCCAATGCCAAGTCAAAAAAGTTCTTCGCGATTTTTATATTTTCTGAAAGCGCAAAATCAGTTTGCTCCGGCTTTTCTTTTTTGAATGCGCAAGGGATTTTTTCAAAAAGAATTTCGTTCGTGCCGAATCCGCCTTGCCTCAAAATGTTCAGAAATTCAGAATATTCTTTCTGCACCAAAACCGATTTTTTATCAAAACCGCCTGCCGAACCGCAGTAAACTTTTTTCATCTGTTTCGTGTATTTTGGAAGCGAGCGATACCAGCGGAGCATCGCATTGATAAGATACGAATAGCCGTTCGCTTTTTTTTCGTCTTCAATCACAAAGTCAGAAAAAATATTTTCAAGCGAATTAATGTAATTTTCTTTTTCATCGCTCCACTTCTGAACCCGGACTGAAAACGCTTCCGGATTTTCCGCAATTTCCGCTAAACTCTGGGCGTTCACAGGAACTTCAATTCCGCTTTTTTTGAGCACGACATTTTTTGCAAAACTAAAGACAACGGCGGCAATATAAAGCGGAATCACGCCGCGCCTAAGACCGATTCCGTTTTCGGGTTTTACGAGCAGTTCAAAAAGCTCAGAAAAACTGATTTCGTTTTCTTCCGCACGCGCAAAAAATTTCTTTATCACCGCAAAAAGATTCTTAAAATTCTCATCGTTTTTTGTGTTTCCAGAAACCGGCTCAAGATTAAATATTTTCTTTTCCGCAGAATCTTTATCAGCCTTTTTTAGAATTCCAGACAGAAGAAGCGCGCTCCGCATAAACGAAATTTCCTGCCCGCTCCCAGACAAGCCCAAATCCGCAAACGGAGAATTCAGCATTGCGTCCAGAAGTTTTGTCCGGCTTTTTGTTGCCGCCCCGGTAAGGCAATTTTTGTTCAGCATTTCGTTGTTCACAACCGGCGTTCTGTAAAAAATTTCCGAGCAAATATCAGAGATAAGATTTGTGAATTCAGATTTTCTGTAAAGTTTCCGCTCCGCGCCAAGCGAAACGTAAAGCGCAAGATTCCGCTCCGGCTGAACGTAGGAATGTACAATCTGCTTTACAACCTCGTACAAATCCTGATAAACAATGTCGTACTCGTCAAAAAGAACAGAATCCAAAAGATTTGAAGAAGCCGCCAAAAGCTGGTTCCGCAAGAACGCGACAGAATCAAAACGCCGGAGCTTTTCAGAAAAATTTTCATACAGCCTTGAAATTATAAAGACAAGATTTTTTGTCTCGGAAGAAATTTTCTTTGCTTTTTCAATAATTTTTTCTTTGTCAAAAGTTGTTCCGTCAGAATTTTCCGAATTTTCAAAATCCTTAAAGAGCGCAAAAACGCAGCCGTCAGAACTGAAATTTTCAGCAAATGTTTTCCAGTCTTCGCGCTCCAAAAATTCCTTTTCAGAGACAAAGACAAATCGAAAATATCGCGTCATCTTGTTTTTAACGTTGTATAAAGTCGGATAGATAAATTTTTCCGTGTTGAAACTGTTCAGAATGTCAACGATGCGGACTGTGCGCCGCCGCTTTTCAACGCAGTCAGAAATCAAAGCCGGAACATCCGCACCGGAAGCAGCCTTCAGCTGAATGTAATTGTTGTGGACGTTCAGATAAGCCACGCCAAGATTTTCAGAAAGATTTTTCACCGCGCCACGGATTTCTTCGCGCGAATAGTCCGCATCATCGTAAAGCGCGAAAAGAAAATTCAAGTCCGGGGAAAGCCGCTCAAACTGGTTCAGGCAGTAAACCAGCGAAATTGTCTTGACGATTTTTGCTTCAAGGGAAGTTTTTCCAAGCCGGCGCAAAATCTGAGACGCAATAAGATAATATTTTTTGATTTCGTTTGTGTACGGCTCGTTTTGAAGCTGATTTTCAAAATAATCAAAAAGAACGTCCGGCGTAAAAAGAATTATTTTTCCGCCATGCAAAAATCCATTTTCGCCAGCCTCTGTTTTTTCAATCTTTCCAATCAAAGAAGAAAATCCGTTTTTGTCGTTGCCGGAAAGAAAAGTAAAAAGCGTGCGTGCGTTCTGCGCAACTTTTTCAGAAAGGCGCGGCAAAATATAGCTTGTGGCCGGGTGAAGCGGATAGCAGCCGTAAAGAATTGTGTCCGCAAAACTTCCTTCAAGGTTTGAAAAAAGCCTGAATCCCTCGCCAAACCAAACGTTTTTCAGATTTTCAAACTGCGCTTTGTTCTGCTTGCAGAATTTTTTCCATTCAGCCGGATTTTTAAGAATCGCCGCTCTTATCAGGCTGTAGACTTCCGAATAGTTTTCATTGTAAAGATGAATATGCCTGAAACGCTCGGAAACGCCTTTCCATCCGTCAACTTTTTGCTTCGGCAGAATGTCGATGTAGTTTTCAATTTCCTTGTGGCAAATCAAAAGCAAGTGAAGCTGATTTTTTCCGCTTCGGTCAGAACGCTCAGCAAAATCCTGCAAAAGTTTTGTGTCTTTTACGGTCGCATGGGCAATGCTCGACTCAAGATATTTTCCGAATTCATCGTAAACCACAAAAATTCCGTCGTATTTTCCGCTTTCGCAAAGTTTCTTGCAAACCTGCTCATAAATATCAACAACATCAAAACCCGCAAACGGATTGAATTCGCTTCCCGAAGTGAGCGACGGATAGAGTTTTTCAAATTCCTCAAAAAAGTCAGAATTATAATTTAAAAGCTGCCTTTTGAAAGCCTCGGATTTTACAGAAGCCAGCTTGTTGAATTTTTCAAGAGTCTCAGGATATTCGTTTTCCCATTTTTCAATCATTTTTACAGCCGACTCAAAATGGGTTTCCGGCATAAGATTTTCAAATTCCCGCCTTTTCAAAGTCAGATGAAGCGCGTACAGAAACGACTGCGCAAGGCTCTGCGAATTTCCGTTTATAACAATCGGAAGAAGCCGTTTTCCGCTTTTTATATATTCACGCACATTTTCCGAGGCATCAGGATTTTTTTCGCTGATTTTTTCCGCAAGCGACTCAAAAAGTTCTTTCAAATCCGGGTTATTATATAGAAGAGAAAGTGTTTCCAGCACAATGTACGATTTTCCCTTTCCATAAGGACCAATCAAAATCCCGGCACGACTTGGTGAAGAAGATTTTTCAGAAGTGCCAGAATTCCTTGTGCTTAAAATCGCATCGTCAATAAATTTTACGGCTTCGGAAGTCGGAATAAATCCCGCGATTTTTTTCGCATTGTCAAAGTCGAACGAAATATTAACCGAGGATTGAAAATTCTCTGAGGCGGCTATCATTTTGTTTTCTTGAAGTTTCATTTTTTCAGTTCCTCGTAATATTTTTCAATGCAGATTTCGTAAGCGGAATTTTCGCTGGAATCTTTTTCAAAATCTTTCCACGGCAGAAGACGGACAACATCAAGCCCGGCAGTCCGCACAACTTTCAAAAGATTTAAAGTCTCAAGCTCGCTCAAAATGTCCATCAGCGTAATTACATCAAGATTAAAAACTTTTCCCGCGCTGTTTTTTCTGTTCTGAATGTCCGAAAGCGGAATCTCAAAATTTTTGTATTCATGGTTCGCGCCGTTGCCCTCGTTTTTTTCGCACATCCGATAAAGCGAGGCAAGAAAAATTAGCGGCGGAATATTCTGTTTTGGCGGAATCACTTTTCTATACAATTTTTTTCCGCTTCCAATTGAATCCACAAGGCCAAGCTCGGCAAACGGAGACTCAATGTTGTCTTCCGGGTCGATTTCCGCCGCATTTTTAAATCGGGAAACGTACGTGTTCACAATACATTCAAAATCGCTGTCAAAAGAGCTGAGCGCTGTCGTGCCGCCGTTCATTCTGTCAAAATTCTGCAAAGCCGTAACAAAATCATCTTTCGTGAATTCCGTAAAATTGAATTCATTAAAGAAAAAATACCAAGAAGTCGCATTTTCGCGGTTTGTGGCAAGCTCATTCTGCAAAAGCCAGAGCGTTCCAGCCTCCTCAACAAACTGGTCGTGCCTGTAAATAATTTTCCCAAGCGGAGTAAAACTTGTCTCCGTCTTTTTCGATTTTTCGCCTTTTTCTTCTTTTGTCAGCCCAACCGCCTTCATCCAGTAGCGCAGCGAAACAACCATATTCCGCCCGATTCCAATCTCTTCCATCGGCGCAAAACTTTTGTCCGTAAAAATCCCCGGATTTTCGTGAACCGCTTCCATCCCCTTCGCAAGCCAGTTTTTCCGGATTGAAAATGTCTCGTGTCCTCTGTATTTCATTTTATAAATCCTTTGTCCTTAAATATTTTTCCATCATGCAGCCGCCGGTCAGATATTTTTCTGTGACGCATTTTTTGCAGTGCCTGCATTTTTCAGGATTTATGTAATATTTGTTTCCGCCAAGCGAAATCGCTCCAAAACGGCAAACGGACTCGCATTTCAGACACTTTCTGCACGCGTTAAATTTCCTCACCTGATAGCCAATCATGCGCTGAAGGTCGTCGTGCTTTTCCACGTTCATCGTGCGGATTTTTACGGCGTGCTCAAAACCGCTCTGGTTGAACGGCTGAACGGAAATTATCGGGACTTTTGTCTTTACGTCCAGAATCAGCGTTTCGTGAATCAGTTTGCGGCCAAGTTCAGGAGCCAAAATTCCAAACGGAACGAGCATATTCAAAAAAGTGTCGTCAAAAGTGCGTGTAAGCTGGTAGATTTTTGAATGTTCCTCGCTCGTGCAGTTCGTGAATTTAAGCTTCACATCGTCCGCAGCCGCGACTCCGTTTCCGCCCTGCCGGGCCTTCCATTTGCCAGAATCCACATATTCTTCCGCGTCGGGCTTTCCAATCTGGCGGGCAAAATCAACAAGAAAATTCCGCCATTTTTCGCTCTGCTCGCTCATGTAAATGCGTGAAAGAAACTGCGCGCGAAGATTGTTGTTCGGGCAGCACCAGCACCCTACACGGTCGTAGCCAAGCCGGTATGCGTCGTTAAAGTCAACTTTTTCCGAAAGAAGATAAAGCCAAACGTCCAAATCTTTCCAGTCAAAAATCGGGCTTGCAACGGTCTGCTTCTGGATTTTTACGGTCTCGGTGTTTTCTGTAACGCGGCTGTATTTTGAGCGGCTCACGCTTTCGTTCTTGCGGATTCCGTAAAACGTTAGAATCTGCTTGTCGCCGAATTTGCGGTTCAAGACGCGCGTAATCGGTCCGGTCTTGAACATCGAGCAGCACCAGCGCATCATTCTTGCAGGCGGACCGATTTCCTTGCAGACTTCGTAAAAATTCTGGTCAGTGTTCTGCGCAATTCTGAATTCCGCCATCGGATGCGACTTTCTGTATCGTTCGGCATATTCGCTAGTCATCGGAAATTCAAGCGTCGTGTTCCCAAAAAGATGAGTTATGTACGGATTTCCAAGCGCCTTAACAACAACATCCGCAGTCGCCGTGGAATCTTTTCCGCCACTGAACGAGACAATCATGCGGTTTTCTGAGCCTGTGCCGTTTTTCTGCACGAACTTTTCCGCCTCATCTTGAACAAAACCAAAAGCCTCGTCCTTTATAGAATCAAACCGGCTTTTGTTCGCCTGAATAAATTTCTGTATTGTTGAGTCAAAATGATTTTTTGAAATTTCAAGATTTTCTGCCGAATATCCGTTCAATTTTTCGCGGAGATCATCGCAGTCGGCATTTCTAAAAGTCGAAGATGAAATTGCAACAGATTTTCCATTGATATAATAACGGTTCGCAGAATTCCACACCGAAGATGAAGCAAGGGAAAACGGCTCTTTTTCAAGCAACAATTCCAGCAAAAGCCGCTCCTCCGGAAAAACCGGCCGCAAATCGCTAGAAAGATATTCAGTCTCTCCGCGGCAAAGCGGACATTTGCACCCCGAGCCGACAGAATTCTTTTCATAAAACACAGGAATTCCACAAGCCGCGCACCAATTAACCTGCGCAGAAAAACGGTCGATTTTTAGGACAGGAATTCAAAAAATGTGATATAATTTTAAAAATTATTTAGGCTAGAAAAACGGAGGCGTTTATATGCAAACATCAGTTCTTGACACTTATAATCAGCTGACTGTGCAGGATCAGGAAAAAGTAACTACCTTTATATATTCTCTTTTTTCAAAATATAAAAAAAATCCGGCAAAAAAAACGCTTTCAGCAGAAGACGAAGAACTTTTCAACCATTTCACAGGAAGCCTTTCATTGGAATCTGATAATGAAGTTTTGAAAATTTCAAACGCCCTTATAAAACAAAATCTTGAAGCGTACAGAGAACTTGCAAAATGACTGAACCTGTCCCAAAAATCGACCGTTATTAAGGACAAAAATGGCGTGGAATTCAAAATCTGGCAGTCTGAACTTTTCCTCAATTTCTGATGACGAATATTGGAGTTTGTTCAATTTTGTTTTTTCGGAAATCTGCCACAAGACTTCAACGTACAAATTCGCGCTTTTAAAATCGATTTTGGACAATCTTCTGAACAACACGCCAAATGAAAACGGTCAGCTGATTTTTTATTCTGACCTGTTCGCAAAATTCGCCGAAAGTTTTTGGAATCTTGTTGTAAAATATCATCTTCATCAGCAAAAACCGACGGCTGAAGGAAAAACTTCAAAAATCGAGCAGATATTCGGCGAGGCTGTAAAAACAAATCCGGTTCTTGAAAATCTTGAATTCGCGTCAATCGAAGAAAATACAAAATTAAAACTGACTCAAAAAGTCCAGGCGGAATGTAAAAAATATGTTCTCGGTGCGCTTTACGGAGATTTCGGCGGAAAACTCTACGGCTTTGACCAAAACGGAAATTTCATCACGCTCTCGCAGAACGCCTACGAATTTCTTCTGAAATATAAAATTGAGCTTGAAAAACTGAATTACTACGTCTGGGCAAAGTTCCTTGAAAAAATTAACGAGGAAAATGTGCTGTTTCATCTTCTTTCAAAACTTGAGCTTTCACTGCCAGAAAGAACGCCACTTGAAATCTACCGAAACATCCTTTTTTCAGAATTTGAGGAATGTAATTGCTTTTACTGCGGAAAAAAACTTTCGGGAAAAATCCACGTTGACCATTTTATTCCGTGGAGTTTTGTAAAAGAAGACAAACTTTGGAATTTCGTTCTAAGCTGCCCGGAATGTAACATCAAAAAAAGCAATATTCTTCCGCCGCAAAACACAATCGTGCGGATTTTGGAACGGAACAGAATCATTTTGAACTCAAGCGATGATAGGAACAAAAGCAAAATCAGATTTGCCGCAAGTTCTGAAAAAATCAAAAAGAACGAAACGAAAGACGAAATCAACCCCGCCTTCATAAAAGCCCAGTTCAAAAACTACGACGAAAATCTGATTCCGCGCCTGTGGCAATACGCGAAATTTTCAGGATTCCGAACAATGCAGACAACATATTTTATCCAGCCAGAGTTCGGAAGCCTGAAAGTCGCAGAGCCTTAGCTCACATTCCGTTGTTTTCAGCCTAAAATTGCGTGAAGTCAAATCTCAGAAATTTTCTTTCACTCTTTACCCTCTTCCGCCGTTCAAAATGCTGAACAACATAAAGCAGATTTTCCGCAATACAACGCCGGCGAGAGTTCCTAGAACGACAATCACAATGTTCGCTCCAAAATATTCAAGCAGGCAGAACGCGGGATTTTTCATCGGCAAAAAGCGAAGCCACAGATTCTGAACACAGGCAAGAAGAAACGGCATGTGGATTGCAAACAAAAAGAACGAGAACGGAGAAAGCTTTTCTGCAATGTCAAAAGCTTTCTGGTTTCTGGAAATAGAGCCTGAAACTTTCAGAAAAATCAGGGCAGAAAAAAGCACCATCATGGCATAGCAGACGGAATTTCCCTTGAAAAACAGGTTGCAGCCAAGAACAGAGAACACAAACATCGCAAAAATCTCCGTCCAGCGCAAAGAGTCTGCAAATGCAAACGGCGAAAAATCCCTCTCTGCCCAGAAATATCCGAGCGTGAAGAAAAGAGGCGCAGCCCTGTCCGTATAAAAGCCTTGCGGCGTAACTCCCGAAATATAGATGAACACGCAAAAAATCAGCGAGGTTTTCGGAAACTTTCTATATATAATGCGCAGAACAGGCGAAACCAGAAACAGAATCAGAAGATCACGCACGAACCAGAACTGTCCGACATAAGGATGATTAAGTTTGTCAAAACCGAATCCAGCAAACGCCTTAATCCAGTCCAAAACGCTCCAGCTCAAAGCAGGAATTTTCTCAGGATTTACAAGAAGCGAAGGATTCAATCTTGCCGCAAAAAGTTTTCCAAATGTTACAAGCGCAATGTTCAGGGCAATCCACACAAAATATGGAAGAAGCAGCCCTTTCGTCTTTTTCTTCAGCATAAGTTTATAAGGCGCGTCTTTTTTAAAAAACAGATACGCGCTGAACATGAAAAAAAGCGGAACTGCGCAGCCGCTAAGCCCGGCTGAAATCACAGACTGAATCCATTCTCCTGCCGCGCTTTGCGCAAAAATGGGAATCCTGTTTCCTTCTGCCAAGGAATCGGCAAGTTTTTCCGCCGTAAAATTGTTGTGAATAAAGACTACAAGCACGCTCAGAATATAACGCAGCGAAGTTATCCTGCGTGAAGTTTCCCCGTCGATAAGCCGGACGTTTTTGTTTTCTGAAATGTCTTGATTTTTTCCTGCAAGCTCAGTTCCGTTTGTCATTTTTATTTATCCTTATTGGTACATTTGTACTATCAACAAACAGAATAAATGACATTCGTATTTAAATCAACCTAAAATCTGTACATTTGTGCTAATTTTTAACTGATGTTAGACTTTTGGAGCAATGTAAAAAGCGAACTTGAATACAGGGGAATCTCACAGAAAGAGCTTGCCGCTAAAATCAGCGAAAGCTATAACACGCTCCAGTCCTGGATTAACCGCGACCGGCTTCCGAATGCAGCTCAGGCAGTGCGAATTTCTCGCGCGCTCGGAACGACCGTTGAATTTCTTGTTACAGGACGCGATGAAAAAATCCGTCAGGACAACACTGAAACAATCCGCCTGCTTGAGAAAGCGATTGAAAATTTAAGATAGCCACAAAGAACGGAATTTCAACAGACAGAAAGAAGAGATTTTGGCAATGCCAGCTAACAATCCCGGATATGCAGTCTTTGAATAAAATCATTCCGTTTTGTGAAAGCAAAAGAAGTCACCTTGCGGAATTTTTCCGTTTGCAAAAAGTACGTGCGGACAGACTGCGGAATCATTCCGTTTATAAAAAGCACACACAGACAGCCTGCGGAATTATTCCGCACAAAGAAAGCAAGCAAATTCGGATTGCGGAACTGTTCCGTTTGATGAAAGTACGCCAGTTCGCCTCGCGGAATTTTTCGCACGAGCAGAAAGCGCGCTGGGTAGTGCGTTAAAGTTTTCGAACGAACAAAAAGCGCGCTGGAGAAAGTCGCAGAGCCTTAGCTCAAAGTCCGCTTGATTTCAGCCATTCATCGATTCTTGTGTTCAAGTCGCGTCCGCCCGAATAGAAAAACTCAAACGGAAGCC
>CAVKBG010000044.1:0-21707 GCA_963654755.1 Desulfovibrionaceae bacterium | reverse complement strand
GCCACGGACATTTACACATCCGCATAGCGGACACGCACATATCCGTGGCACGGACGCAATAATATCCGTCATGCGGACTTGTCCATATCCGTAATACGGATTTTTTTTCATTAGAACATTTTGAAATCTTCCTTTATTCAAAAATCTCTTGTGGACAAAGGCTCATTTTGTTATAATTGCAATATTATGGAAAATATTAAGAATTTAAATAGAAGACTTGTAACTTCAGCCCTTCCTTATGTAAACAATATTCCTCACCTTGGAAATTTAATACAAATGCTTTCCGCCGATGTTTTTGCAAGATTCTGCAGAAGCCGTGGATATGAAACTCTTTATGTCTGCGGAACTGATGAATACGGAACTGCCACAGAAACACGCGCTGTTGAAGAAAAGAAAACTCCGCGCGAGCTTTGCGACTACTACTATAAGCAGCATGATGAAATTTACAAATGGTTCGACATTGCGTTTGACAAATTCGGGCGGACTTCAAATGAAGAATGCACAGAAATAACTCAGGCAATGTTCAAGGACTTGGACAAAAACGGATTCATAAAAGAGCACACAAACAAGCAGCTTTTCTGCCCTTCATGCCAGATGTTCCTTGCAGACCGCTATGTTCACGGAGTTTGTCCAAAATGTGGATTCGAAGATGCAAGAGGCGACCAGTGCGACAAATGCGGCTCTCTCTTAGACCCAATTGAACTAAAGTCTCCAAGATGCGCAACCTGCGGTTCAACTCCAGAAATAAGGGAAACGCGGCATCTTTACATAGACCTTCCTTCAATCAGCAAAAATCTTGACTCTTGGATGAACAAGGCAAGCAAAGAAGGCAGATGGTCAGACAACGCAATAAACATAACAAAAGCCTGGATAAGAGACGGACTTAACGAAAGAGCAATCACGCGCGATTTAAAATGGGGAATTCCAGTTCCAAAAGCCGGATATGAGAATAAAGTTTTCTACGTCTGGTTCAATGCGCCAATCGGATATATTTCAATAACAAAGCAGCTTGCCGACGAGCTTATCGCAGCTTCAAAACCTTCGTTTGACTGGAAAAGCTGGTGGCTTCCAGAAGAAAGCGATGAAGCAAAAAACAAGCCGCCGGTTGACTTGTTCCAGTTCATTGGAAAAGACAACATTCCGTTCCACACTGTAATTTTCCCATGCTCGCAAATTGGAAGCGGACACAACTTTACAAAATTGTTCCACATGTCTTCAACTGAATATCTTAACTACGAAGACGGAAAATTTTCAAAAAGCCGCGGTGTTGGTGTATTCGGAACAGACGCAAAAGAAAGCGGAATCAAAGCGGATGCCTGGAGATTCTACATTTTCTACAACCGTCCGGAAAAACAGGACTATCAGTTCACTTGGAAAGAATTCCGCGAGCGTTACAATGGAGAGCTGATTGGAAACCTCGGAAACCTTGTAAACCGCACGCTTCTTTTTGTGCAGAAATATTATGACTCAAAAATTCCAGATGCTCCTGTTGACGAAGAGCTTTGGGCGCAGGTAAAAGAGCATGAGGCAAAGGCAACGGAATATCTTGAATGGGCAAACTTAAAAGATGCCTTCCATGAAGTGTTTGCAATTTCAGATATTGGAAACAAGGCGTTTCAAGACACAGAGCCATGGAAAACAAGAGAAACAGATCCAGAGCGCGCCGCAAAACTCATTCACAATCTTTGCTACATGATAAAAGACCTTATGATTATGGCGCATCCGTATATGCCGCAGTTCGCAGAAAAAATCATGTCTTACTTCGGAAAGAAAATCAGCGAGCCGAGATTCAACGATGAGCAAAAGCCGGAAGGTCTTGACTGGTCTGATCTTGGAAACACAGAAGGTTTAAGCGAAGTTTCGCCGACGGAAGTTTTCTTTACTCCGCTCGACCAGAAAACAATGGAAGCATTCAGGCAGAAATTTTCGGGAACACAAAAAGACCGCAACGCAAATCCAGCTGAAAAAAAACAAAAGAAAGAAAAAAAGCAGATTGAAGTTCTTCCTTTTGAAAAACAGGCTGAATGGTTCAACGAAAAAATCGAGCTGAAAGTTGCAAAAATCACAAAAGTTGAAAACAATCCTGAAAGCGACAACCTTTACATTGAAACTCTTGACGACGGAAGCGGAACAGAACGCATTATTCAAAGCGGGCTGCGTGATTTCCTAAAGCCAGAAGAGCTTCTTGGAAAACACATAATTCTTGCTTCAAACCTTGCGCCAAGAAAAATGCGCGGAGTTGAAAGCCGCGGAATGCTGCTTGCCGCTGACTACAAAGATGAAAACGGAAAAGACTGCGTAGAGCCGCTCGAAGCTCCTTGGGCAATTCCTGGGACAAAAGTTATTCTTGAAGGCTCGCAAGAAAATTCAAAGCCGGAGCAAATTCAGGCGGAAGATTTCTTTGCAGTTGAAATAAAAGTTTCAGAAAACAAAGTGCAGATTAGTGGAAAAACACTGACCGCAGCAGGAAAACAAATTTCAACTGTAAAAACAAAAAACGGAAACGTTCACTAAAAACCGGAAAAAAACAAAATGCAGAATCAGGAGCAACGTTTTTTACAAACTGAATTTTGGGCAAACTTTAAAGGCAGACACGGCTGGAAAACATATTTTTTTATTTTTGACAAAGAAAATGTTTCCAAAGTTGACTCCTTTAAAGAATGCAAGGAAAATGAAAAATGCCTTTCAGTTCTTGTGCGCTCATTCAGCCTGAAAATCAAAAAATTCAGCATAGCATATATTCCAATGTCTCCAGAATTTTCCAGAAATGAAGAAAATCTTAAACAGAAATTTTTAAATGAGCTTGAATCCATTTCTAAAAAAATCTTTAAGTTTCTTCCGCAGAATACAATCTGCATAAGATTTGATCCTGCGCTGGATTTTGAAAATCTTGAAGAAAGAAACAATTTTGTTGCAAATGCAAAATTTTTTTTCAAGCAGAAAGCCAATGAAGAAAATTTTTGCATAGAAAAAACTGCCACAGACATACAGCCGCCGGATACAGTTTTGCTTTCACTTTTGGAATCCGAAGAAAAAATTCTTTCTGAAATGAAAAGCAAATGGAGATACAACATAAGGCTTGCGGCAAAAAAAGGCGTTGAAGTAAAATCCTATTCTGCAAAGGACGCTGATTTTCCAAAAGCATTTGAAGAATTTTTTAAGCTTTTCATGCAGACAAGCGAACGCGATGGAGTTCAGTTTCATCAAAAAAATTACTACCTTGACTTGCTAAACTCAAGCGCAGAAGCTCCTAACGCTCCAGTTGTAAAACTTTATCTTGCAAAGCATGAGTCAGATGTTCTTGCAGGAATAATCACTTTGTTCTGTAAAAAAGAAGCTGTTTATCTTTACGGCGCTTCGGGAAATATAAAGCGAAATTTTATGCCGGCTTATTTGCTTCAATGGAATGCAATCTGCAACGCAAAAAAATTCGGCTGTCCTGTTTATGATTTTTACGGCTGTCCTCCAGAAGAAAATAAAAACCATCCAATGCACGGCTTGTTTCTTTTTAAAACTGGATTCGGCGGAAAACTCATTCACAGACCGGGAAGTTTTGATGTTGTTATAAAGAAAAACTGGTACGCATTTTATAAGACAGCAGAAAAACTGCGCGCTTGGTTCTACAAAAATCTAAAGAAAAAACTAGCAGGAAGATGATAACAGCCTGAATTTCGAGTTTTATAATTTTATGTCATTATCAGGCTTGACCTGATAATCCATTTAATTTTCACAACAGATTCCTGAACGATTTTGCTGCACAAACAATCGCAGTGTCGTATACGGAATGGCTGTTTTTTATTTTTTTAGAGGCATAACGCTCAAGTTGATTGTCTTTTCTTTTTCCATTCCGGCAGAAAGATTTATATTCCAGAACAGGGCAACTTTATAAGTCGAAGAAGTTACTTTTGGCTCAAGACCATCAACAGGGCGTTTAAATGCAATCATTGCGCAGCTAAGCCCGGAATCTTCATTCGGCTCAATTACAAAAATGCGCTTGTCTGCGGAATCCTTCACTTGAATAATTGAAACGCCCTCATCGGCATAAAAAGAATCAGGCAAAAGGAGACGCGTTTCATTCAAAATGGCTTCAGTGGAATACTGGCTTTCCGTTTCAAATTTCTTGTCAAAGCGGGTCTGGGCAAAATTAAGTTCAACTGCAAAAACTGCGTTCAATTCAATCGGGCTTTCATTTTTTAAAATATACTGAACTGTAATTCCGCTTGAAGAAAAAATAAAATTCTTTCTAAGTTTTACAGGAAGTTTCATGGAAGAAAAAAGTCCGTTTCCTTCAAGCTGAATTTCTTTCCGCTTGGATTCAAGTTTTTTTTCTGAAAACTGCGAGGCAGAAAAAATACAGTTTTCGATTGCTTCCTCCGCCAAATATTTTTCAAACTTTTCAGGCTCAATCAAATGGTCGGAAAAAAATCCGCGGCTATAAAAATCTGTTCCAGAATCAAACTTTTCAATCCGGGAAAGGCTTGCGGCATAGTTGGCTCCGCTCTTTATAAAATTAAGCTCAGAAATTTGTCCGCCGTGCAGAGAAACAACTGCATTGTATTTTTCCATCTGGCAAATATACTCATTGAGTCCGTCTCCGTTGCAATCAAAAGAAGTAAGCGACTCTCTGAAAATTTTTGCAGCTTCGCGAATCAGACGTTCAGCTTCATTTAAAGCGCGGAAAGCTTTTTGCCGTTTTTCAGCAGGCGAAGGCACTCCGAATGCCGGCGACAAATAATTTGTTCCATCCTGCGCTTTCCAAAGCATTTCTGACGATGCAGTTTTTCTAACTTTGTCTCCGCCCTTGCACTGCGAAACCAACATACTGATATAAACCATGCGCTCATAAAGCCGCTTGTTCTGAGAATACAAATTCAAGTAGTCATGTATTGTAGGCGGAAACCCAGTTTTATTTTCCACCTGCTCAAACGGAATCAAGCTCCACTTGGAAATTTCACTGTCCATTCCAGCAGGAATATAAGCCGGAGAAAAGCACTTTGATTTTTTCAAATACAAATATGGAGTTGTAAAAGAAATATCTTCTGAATTTTCAGAAATCGAAGCAAAGCACTGAGACTTCATAAAAGAAGCGAACTGCTCGAATGAAAAGCAAAGAGACAGCACAGGCTCAAAAAACTGATCGTCCGAAAAAGAAAATTGTTCAGGCTTAATTTTTGAAGCAAAAGTTTTTATTCTTGAAGTCCATTCTTCAAAAGACTCATTTTCAAGCGGAATTAAATTTTTATAGGACGGAAAAATTTTTATGCTTCTTCCCTGCTCGCTTGCAATCAGCGGACTGCACTTTAAATGTTTTTTTGGAACAAGAGAACTGTCAAGAAAAATATATTCCATTCCGCATGACTGAAAAGTTGAAACAAGGCAAGAATCCCAAATGCTTCCAAACAAAGTCATTCCGCACGGACGTTTTCCGATTGTTGAGCGGACAAGCGAATTCATTTTTTCAATCTGACCACTTCTGTCCATTGGCAAAAGCAAAGGAAAAATCGGAGAATAATATCCGCCGCCGATTATTTCAATCTGTCTTTTAGAGGAAAGCTCATGAAGAAGTTCTATTGATTCCGGGTGCTTTTTTTCATAATGCGCAAGCTGCGGTCCTGAAAAACCAATAGTAAGAAAAAAATCTTTATGAGAATATAAAAATGAAAGCAACGGTTTAAAAACATTCTGATAGTTTTTTTCAAGCAAAACAGTTTCATCAGAACTTTCTAAATCAGCATTTAGAACAAGACAGAATTTACTCTTCATTAAAGCATCTTACCTTTTGCAGAATATTGTATAGCACTTTTTCCAGAATTTAAAGCCTCCCTTATCCAAAGGCAAGATTTCTTTTTCAGCAAGAAATTCCGAGCATTCTGTTTTTTCAGAAAAAGGAGAATTGCACAATGCGGCTTTTTTAGTTGCAGCAGGAATCAGCTTTATAATTTTATGCGGGCAGGAATCGATGCATTTTCCGCAGCCGTTGCAAAGACTGCTTACAACTGCTGTTTTGTTTTTTATAGACAATGCGCCGCGCGGACAAGATTTTATGCAGTCTCCAAATCCTGCGCAAACATACTTGCAATTATATTCTGTGTCAAAAGCAGAAAAAAACAAAGCGCAGTTTTTAGGGCCGTTATAATCAATTCTTTTTTCACCGCAATTTTTTTCAGGCGAACATAGCACAACAGCTTTATTTTCTGTAGCCGCCGGAAATTCTTTAAAGCTGGATTTTTCCAAAAGCTCTGTTTCGGAAATCAATGAATTTTCAAAAGGGATTTCCTGTTTTTTTAGCGAAGGAGACAAAATGTAAAAAATAAAAACGCAGACAAAGGAAACAACAATTATAAAAAGAAGTCCGAAAAGAATCGCCGCTACCATTGAAAAACTCCTTTATTCAGCCAGGAAACATTCCAGCACAAAAGAATCAGCATGATAATCGCAATGCTCGCAAGAATAAAATTATTTCTTGAGCTTTCAGTTTTTCCGCCGTAAAGATCAAATTTTCTGCAAAGAGAATAAACAAAAGGTATAAAAATAAAAAATGAAAGCACACAAATGCAAGTTATAAAAACGCATTCAGCAAGCGAAGAGCTTTCTGTAAGACCGACAAAAATAAACAGAAGAGAAATAGAAAATTCCACTGCGCTGATTTTTGTTGTTATTCTGACAATTGCTTCTATAAAAACCGACACAGGAATAAAAATCAAGAGAACTGCAAACGGATAAAGCTCAGCAAGCTCAGCGGGAACTAAAAGAGAATTTACAAAAAGATAAGACAAGGCTGAAACAGAACTTGCCGTTATAAGCATTTTTACAGCTTTTAGCCAAAGCGGATTTTTATTTCCAGAAAGGAACACAGCCCGCTCCATTCCAATTCCATAAACTAAAACTATAGAAGCATAAGAAATATAATAGAAAAAAACTGAAAACATTTTATTCCACCTGTGAAGTTTCTATGATTTCAAAAGCCGAAATTATTTTGAAAAACAATGTGTTGAATAAAAGCAAAAGAACAACTGCTCCGGGAATTGAAGCTAAAAATGAAAAAGGTAAAATTTTATTTTCCGCGCTGAAAATTTGTATTTCAAAAATTCCGTTCGCAGAAGGAAAAGAAATTGTTCCGTATCCAAAAACATCTCTTATAAAGAAAAACACAAGCGCAAAAGCACAAAAAAAACTGCACTTTACAAGGACATTTTTCAATTCAAAAAGAACTGGAAAATCAGAAGAAGAATATAAGTTTCCAAGAATGAAGGAAGTAAAAGCCGGCATAAAAAAAGCAATTCCCAAAACAAATGCAGTCAGAGGAGAAAAAATTATCACAAGTTGGCGGACAAGTATGCAAAGTGAAACAAGCATAATTGTTACAATCACATTGTGAAGTTCCGCATTAAAAAATTTAACAGCAAACTTCTTAAAAAGAATTCCGCAAACAGACATAAGATAAAGCAGAAAAACCATAATCAGTCCATAAGCAAATCTTCCAGGAACAGGAAGAAGAAGCGCAAATGAAAGCGGTATATAAATATAAAGCTCGTTTTTTTTCATTTTAACCTTCCAAAAAAGCAGTCAAATTCAGCGGGAAAATTTTGTATTTATAATTGCTGGGATTTTATTTTTCCAGTATTCAATTTGGGAATTTTCTGAATTCGCTTTTATATGAGAATTTGTTTTTCCTGCGATGTGCGAAAAACCAATAAACTGCGCTCCGTTTTTATCTGAATAAATGTAAACAGCAGGAACTGGTCCGTACAAAGTCGGAACACGGATAATTACGGCGTACATTTCATTTTCAGAATTTTCAGAAAACGCTTCATAAACAGAAGTTGAAACTGTAAGCGCAGTTTTTATTTTAACCCAGTTTCCAAGCTGAATGTTTTCAATGCCGTTGTCTTTTAGAACTTGAGCTGTTTCTTTTTTCAGTCCGTTCTTCCAGGAATTTCTTCCAAGCAAAGTGAACAACACAAGAACTGCAAAAAATCCAGCAAGGATTCCGCAGAAAATTCCGCACTTTATAAGAAGCGTTTTATAAAAAAATTTTTTTTCATTGTCTACAATTTCAATTTCATCTTCAAGCATTTTAAACCTCGCTGATTTCATTTAGGCGCGGAACAAGTTTTTTGGAGACATTTTCGTACAGTTTTTTATCTTCAAAAAATTGAATCACAGGCGAAAGCAAATTTATAACAAGAATCAAAAAAACATAGCCTGCAGAAGAAGTCCCGCTTCCGATTATAAGAAAGCCAATCAGCCCGGCAAAAGCTCCGTAGAGAATTTTTCCCCACAAAGTCATTGGCAAAGTTCCGTACCATTGCAAAAGATAAAGCGTGCAAAACAAAGTTCCGCTTGTAAGAAGAGCAAGCAAAATGTCGCCTTGGAACGGAATTCCGCCTATAAAAAATGGAAGCAAAAATCTCACCAAAAATGAATAGACAAAAAGGAAAACCGCAGGAACAACGTAGTCCACCATGTCAAACGAAATCAATATAATAGAAGAAACTAAAGTTATAAAGTTGAATCTGAATGCCGGAATCACAGAGCCATTGTCCCAAAACAAGCTCACATATCCATCTGGAATTGAAATTCCAAAAAATTTAAATACGTAGCTATTCAAAAAATCTGTGATAGAAGAATCCAGTTCAAGCAAAGGAACTGTTCCATTTTGAATCAGAGAAAGAGCCGCATTTCTTGCCTGAAGCTCCTGCGCAGAAACAGCAAATGGAGGAAACGCAGAAGGATTCAGAAAATAAAAAATAACAATGCAGAGCGCAACAAGGTTAGCCCAAGACGAAGCAAAGTTTCCGAATACAAATTTTCCAAGAAGCAATGTAAAAAACACAACGGCAAAAACCGCATAGACTGGATAAACTGAAGGAATCAAAAGTCCTGCAATCAAGCCTTGAATTACAGAAATTCTCCAAGTATGTTTTTCTGTCCGCTTAGAAAAATAAAAAGCAGCTTCCGCGCAAACCGAGGCCAGCAAAGCAAACAAAAGCACAACAAGAGATTCAAAACTTTTTGAAAATGCCAGCATAGCGACTTGCACAAGCAGAAGCGCAATCATCACAAAAGAAATTGTTCCAAGTGAATAAGATGCGCTTGCAAACGGATTCAATGTTATTTTTGTACAATGTTTTTTCAACTCTATATTTGTCATTTTTTTTCCTTATAGCAAAGCTATTGTCTGGCTCAAAGGCAGGCGCGAAGGACAAACGCTGTTGCAAACCGAGCAATGTGAACAAAGCAAACTTGTAGCGCAAAGTTCTTTTGGAAGATGATAGTTTTCAACAAGATGCTTGTAAAGCAAATCCGGCGAAAGACCTTCCGGGCAGACATTTCTGCATTTTCCGCATCTTATGCAGTTTTTTTCATCCTGAATGCAAAGCTCAGTTGCCGGAACAAATTCCAAAGACTTTATAGATTTTGTAATCGGAATATCCAAAGTTGAAGCCGCCATTCCTGTAATCATTCCGTTTACAACAATTTTTGAAGGAGGAACTTTAAATCCGCCGCATTGCTCTACAAGACTTTTTATGGAAGCTCCGATTCTTGCCTTGAACATTCCAACGGATTTCAAGCAGCTTCCGTACACATGGACGTAACGCTCAATAACTGGAATTCCTTTTACAACAGCTTCAAAAACTGAAAATGCAGTTTCAGGATCTAAGAAAAGGCACTTGCTGTTTACTTTTGCAAACTCTGAATTCTTTGAAGCTTTGCGGATTGTCCTAATCAGACTCTGCATAAAGCCGCAAGGATATTTTTCTGTGTCGGCATTTACGCATAAAAAAGGAACATTGCCTAAAAACTCCGAAGAAATTTCAATGTCAGATTTCTTTGGCAAAACAAAAACAATTCCTTTTGCGGTAAAAGCCTTGCAGCAAATCAACGCGCCTTGAACAACTTCCGAAGTAAATTTTTTTGCGATGAAGCTGTCTGTAAATCGGCTTGGATCTTCGTCAAACATTCTGACAATTACAAAACGCTCTTTTACAAGATTTCCGCGGATTATCTGAGCACAAAGCGATTCTGTTTTTTTGCTGAATGTGTTTACAATTCCCTTCACTTTAAATTCTTCAAGCAAAGTTTCTGCGTTCAAAAAATTCCAGTCAACAGAAGGAAGATTTTTTCCAAGATACGAAAATGAGCCGTCTGTAGAAATTTCCGCAGCATTTCCCAAAGTTCCGTCAGGAAGCGTGCATCTAAAAATTGAAACTATTTTTCCCGGAACGGAAGAATGAATGTTTGCGCCTTCCGCAAAATTTTTTGGAGAAGCAATTATCTGGCCTTCCCTCACAATGTCGCCGGGCTGAAATCCGCAGGAATATTCTGCCTCGCTCGACTGCCTGAACGGAATTACAACTTTCCTCGGCAAAAAAGCTCTCACAGAATCCTGAAACATCGGATGCCCAGGCAAAACAAAATTATTTACAGTTTTCATTTATCTTTTTTCCCAAAGCTGACCGAAAAACAGCCAGCAAACTTTTTTCAAAAAAATCAACTTACAAACTTCTGCGCCGGTTCGATTTTATTACGTACAAAAGCAAAAGAAAAACCGGCACAAAAAGGCATGACAAAATCAAACTCGCGCTGAATCCGTCAGGCCGTCTGGAAACATTTTCCTTTGAGCTGTAAGCAACGCTTGTATTTTCTCCTTGTTTCAACATCAGTTTTTCAATCGCATTGTAGCCAAGAGACTCGACTTTTTTATCAATGTGGTTTTTAAAATCCGAACTGAATTTCATCACAATCGAATCCACCTGAAAAATCCTGCCGTTTTTTTCTTCAAAACGCGGAACAGAAACAACGCTTCCCTCTTGCACATTTTCAAAGCCGGAATTTCTGTTTAAGTTTTTATACGGAAACGACTCCACATTCCAAGCCCAGCGGTAAAAATCTTTTAGCGACGGAATTGAACTTTCCGAAGAAGATTCCACAGGAACAGGAAGCGAAACATTTTTTCCAGAAGTAAAACTGAAATTGGAAGCGAAGATAAAACAAAAAAGCAAAACAAGCAAAGGCGCAAGGCAAAGAAGCGTATGAAAAGCCGTCGCAGGATACATAAGCGGAAGCTGAGGCGCAGAAAAAATCTTTACAGTTTTAAAAGAATTTCTTGAATCCATAAAAGCTTCAAAAGTTCCCAAAAGAAAAAGAGCCGAGCAAGAAGCTATTCCGCATAAAATCATAAGGAAGCCTTCCTGCGCCCCAGAAAGCAAGGCAATCAAAAATGAAACTGCAAGCGGAATTATAAAATACGGATTTTTTTTCAAAACAGAAAAAGCTTTTTTTCTTCCCCAAATCCGTTGCGCCAAATAACATGAAAGCATATACAAAACAGCCGCCGCCGCAACAGGATAAAACGGCTTGGAAAAAGACAAAAGCAAACTAAAGCAAGACGAGAAAAAAAACGGAACTTTATTTTTAGACAAATATGCAAACGCAAGAAAAACTATAATGCAAACAACAGGAACTGCAAACGGATACTGCTGAATTCCGTCTATTCCAGCCTGAAGCCCTGTTTCCTGCGAAAGATTTTCCAAGGCTTTTAAAATTTGCTGACCTGAACCAGTCGGAATGTAATAAAGCAAAAAAGATTTTGAATAGTCAAAAAAATATCCAAGCCGGCTTGTCAAATATTCATTGTAAGAATCTGGAAGAACAGGCGTAAAGTCTAAAACTAATGGAATCTTCTGGCGGCCAAGACTTATAATATTCTGACAGCCTGAGTTTTCAAGGCATGAAAGAACCTTTTCCTCTGGAATAGATTTGTCAGCGTAAACAACTTTATAGCTGTCCCAAATTCTAAAAACTGGAATGCTCCTAAAGGCAAAGAGAAAAATAAAAGCGGAACAAACCGCCGCAATTGAAAATGAAATTTTTACTTTGCTAGGCTTCATTTTAAACACTGAACGCAAGACCAATAAAAAAGCCAAGCAGCGAACCGATAATAACTTCCGCTGGAGTATGCCCCTGAACTTCCTTTATTGGCTTGACTTCTTCAATTATATTTTTAGCAGCAAGAAGTCGGCCGATTTTGTTGAGCATCGCAGCCTGAATTCCATTTGCGCGGCGCACTCCAACAGCATCGCGGATTGTAACCAAATAAAAACCAAGCGAAAGAATAAAAACATCGCTGTTAACGCCGGAACGAAAGCCAATTGTAGTGCAAAGCGTAGCTACAAGCGCGGAATGGCTAGACGGCATACTTCCTGTACGCCACAAAAGCAGTTCGAACAATTCTTTTAAACTATGAACTTTTCCAGAGAAAAGCTTTATAAGAGTTTTTACAAGTTGAGCAGACAGCCAGCTGAATAAGCACGCCAAAAAAGCAGGCTGAGAAAAAAACAAATGGAGCTGTTCCTTTAAATTCATGGCAAGAATTATAGCATATAAGCATAAATTATTCTATAATCGGAGCATGGAATTTATAGAATTTGAAGCAAAGGAGGACGATGACGGAAGACGGCTGGACAAAGCTGCAAAACGCATATTTGAGTCAAAAGGAATTCAGCCAGAAAATATTTTCAAGCTCATAAGAAAAACGCTGATAAAGCTGAACAATAAAAAATCCTCTCCAGAAGACAGAATCAAAAGCGGAGACAAAATTTTCATAGCAGACTTTTTGCTGAAAGAAAACGCAACTACCAAAAATAAAACTGAAAAAAATTCAACGCAAAAACTTCATGAAAATTTTTCAGTTCAAACTGCATTCAAAAACGAGCATTTATGGATAATAAACAAGCAAAGCGGAATTGAAGTTCAACCTTCAAAAAACTCAACTTTCTGCCTCGCTGATTTTGTCGCGCAAAACACAAAAACTTCTTCCATTTCATTCAGACCGGGACCGCTTCACAGAATTGACAAATTCACAACAGGTCTTGTCGCGTTTTCCCAAAGTCTGCAAGGCGCAAAATGGTTTTCTGAAAACATAAAAAATCACATTATAAAAAAAACTTATCTTGCAATAGTTGAAAATATTCTCCCGGAAAATGAGTTTTCAATTTACGACACGATTGAAGAAAAACCTGCCTGCACAAAAGTAAAAAAAATTGCACAGGGAATTTTCTGCGGAAAAGAAATTTCACTTGCAAAAATCCAAATAGAAACCGGAAGAAAACATCAGATTAGAATTCACTGTGCAAGCCGAGGTTTTCCGCTTTTGGGAGACAAACTTTACGGCGGAACAAAAATTCCAGACAGAGAATTTTCTAGCTGCGGATTTTTTCTTCATGCCTGGAAACTGGAATTTCCAAAAGACAATCCGCTTTTGCTTCCAGAAGAAATTCGGGCAGAGATTCCGCCTTTATTTAAAAAATTTATAGAAAATTTCTTGAAAATTCCCACTGCTGAATTTATAATTTAATATATGAATTTTATTTCAAAAATGATGCATACAGGTCTTACAGTTTTCGCGCTTGTCGGTGAAAGCGGAACAGGAAAAAGTTTCCGTGCAAAACTTCTTGCGCAAAAGTACGGAATCGAAGCAATTATTGACGACGGACTTCTCATAAAGGACGACAAAATTCTTGCTGGAAAAACTGCCAAGCACGAAAAAACATACATGGGAGCTGTAAGAATTGCGCTTTTTGATGACAAGCAGCACCGCGACGATGTTGCAAAGGCACTGCAAAAAAATAAAATCAAAAAACTTCTCATAATCGGAACAAGCGAAAAAATGGCAGGAAAAATCGCCACAAGGCTTCAGATTCCGCTACCGTCAAAAATAATCAAAATTGAAGACATTGCAAACCGCGAAGAAATTGAAAAAGCAATCCGCTCAAGGCAAATCGAAGGCAAGCACGTAATTCCAGTTCCGGCTATCGAAGTAAAAAAAAGCTACTCGCAAATTTTCCATAACTCGCTTAGAGACATTGCAAACAAAAGCAAGCTGAAATTTTTAAAGAAAGAAACTTCGGTAATGGAAAAATCAATTGTAACTCCAGAGTTCAGCAAAAAAGGCAGAATTGAAATTTCGGAAGCCGCGCTCAGCCAAATGGCCATGCACTGCATAAATGAATTCTCGCAGGAAATCAGAATTAAAAAACTTTCAATAAAAACAGACAGCCGCGGATATAGGCTCATAATCACAATCGACGTTCCGTTCGGCCGCCAGCTCACAGGAGAAATCCACAGCCTTCAGCAATACATAATCGAGAACATCGAAAAATACACCGGAATTTTAATTGAAGAAGTCAGCATAATAATAGACAAAATAACGGTAAACAAATAAAACAGTTTCCGCTTTGAATGAAAGATTTTCAGGTAATTGACTTCAAAACATTTGAACATTAAAATAGTCGCACTGTGTTAGTTAGATATTCTACAGATGAAAAAGGAAATCCTGTAAAAAAAGCCGTTGTTTATACAAAAGAAGAGCATTGCATAAAACGCGAATCAATAGATCCGGACGCTATTTTTATCATCGACTGCTTAAAGAAAAACGGTTTTGACTCTTATATTGTCGGAGGAGCTGTAAGAGATCTTATTGGAGGCAGAACGCCAAAGGATTTTGACATTGTAACAGACGCAACTCCAAGCCGCATAAAAAAAATTTTTAGGAACTCACGCATAATCGGCAAACGTTTCAGGCTTGTTCATATTTTCTTTGGAACAAAAATTTTTGAAGTCAGCACATTCCGCTCAATTATTGACGGCTCAATCGGAAACGCATTCGGCTCTATGGATGAAGATGTGTTGCGCCGGGATTTCACATTGAACGCACTTTACTACGATCCTATAAAGCAGCAGATTATTGACTATGTAGGCGGAGTTGAAGACATAAAAAAAGGAATCGTAAGGCCTGTAATTCCAATCGATAGAATTTTTATAGAAGACCCTGTAAGAATGCTAAGAGCCGTAAAATACGGAGCAACAACAGGCTGCAAACTTCCGCATAAACTAAAAAAGAAAATCAGAACATCTGCCCCGCTTTTGTCGCCAGTTTCTCCTTCAAGGCTTACAGAAGAATTCTTAAAAATAATAAACGGCGGACATTCATTTGAAATTGTAAATGCGGCTTTGGAAACTGATTTGTACGAATATCTTCAGCCGGCAGCTTCAAACCTTATTCTTGAAAACAAGAAATTCGCAAAGTCTTATCTTGAAAATTTAAAAAAACTTGATGAGTTTGTAAAGCAAAACCATGACTCACGGCTTGGCGAACGGCTTTATTTTCTTTTAAAGGATTTTGTTGAGCAGCTTACTGACTGGAAACTTGAAGTCCAAAGCGAATATTCAGCGTCGGAAATTTACAAAAGAACCTGGGCAATCTGCAGAAATTTTGTGCTTCCGATAAATCCGCAGAGAACAGAACTTGATTTTGCAGTGCGGAAACTTTTGCAGGATGCAGGAATTCAAGTAAAAACAAAACGCGCAAAAAGAACCAGAAGACTTCACATCCAGCAGGATACCGAGCAGGAAAACTAGCTTTGCAAAAAACGCAGAATGCCGTCCATAACTTCTTCGCGGTTTATTTCGTTAAAAAGCTCGTGGCGCGCATCTTCATAAAGACGCATTGAAACATTTTTCATGCCGGATTTTTTATAGCAATTGAAAAGTTTTTTTACAGTCTTTCCGTAAGAGCCAACAGGATCAGCAGTTCCTGCAACAAGAAAAACTGGCAGTTCTTTTGGGATTTTCAAAATGTTGCGTTTTTTGTGAATTTGGCGCAATCCTGAATATATGTCGCATAAAAATCCGTTTGTGGCATCAAATCCGCAAAGCTCATCTTTTATATAATGGTCAACTTCGTTTTTATCTCTTGAAAGCCAGTCGAATTGCGTGCGGCGATTTTTTATTTTTGAATTTGAAAGTCCGAACGTTAAGAAATTCATAAAATGGCTTTGTTTTTTTGCGCCTTCAAAAAACTTTATAATTCCGCCGATAAAATTTGCAAAGGCAACAGTCAAAGACCTAGGACCGGCAGTCCCGCAAAGAACAGCCTTGTCAATTTCAGTTCCATATTTTTCAATTACATTTTGGGCGATAAACGAACCAAAGCTGTGTCCCAAAAGGAAAACCTTTTTTCCGGGGAAAAGTTTTTTTGCATATAAAATTTCTTCGTGAATATCTTCTGTTACCCTGTTGAATCCGTCTTTGTCCGCAAGAAAACCAAGCGTTCCAGTTCCGTCAGCCTGCACTTTTAGACCAGTTTTTCCGTGCCCCCTGTGATCTTCTGCAATCAGAGCAATTTTATTTTTTGCAAGAAATTCCGCAAAACGAGCATAACGGGCAGCGTGTTCAGCCATTCCGTGGCTTAAAACCACAACAGCTTCAGTTTCCGCCGGAATCCAATGATAAACAAAATTTATATTTCCGTCAGACATGGAAATTTCTTTTACTTCAAGATTCATATTTTGCCTCTATTTTATATGATACAAAATGCAATATAATACGTCAAATTTTTAGAATCGTAAAATAAATAAGCAAATTACAAAAGTAAAATATTATAGTTTCATTTTCTACAAAAAAAATCCTGCCGTTTTTGCAGCAGGACTTTTCAACAACTAAATTTTCATGTTCATGGCTTCGCGAACTTCATCCAAAGTTTTTATGGCAATTGCGCGGGCTTTTTCTACGCCGTCAAGAAGAACCTGCCTTATGTAGTCAGGATTTTTTTCAAGCTCGGCTCGTTTTTGTCTCAAAGGACGAAGCTCTTCATTCAAGGCTTCAGCAAGAACTTTTTTAAGTTCGCCGCTTCCCTTTTCTCCAATCCGCTCAGCAATGGCAGCCGGCTCTTCTTTTGTGCAGAGAGAAATCAGCATAAGAAGATTTGCTACTTCCGGGCGATTTTCAGGATCATAAGTTATAACACGCTCTGAATCAGTTTTTGCTTTCTTTATAAGCGAAGCTGTTTCGTCTTCGGTGCTGCAAAGGAAAATTGCGTTTCCACGGCTTTTGCTCATCTTTTGGCTTCCGTCCAGCCCAAGAATGCTCGGAGTTTTTGAAAGCAATGCTTGCGGCAAAGGAAAAACTGGCTCGCGGTTCTTGCAGAATTTGCGGTTGAAAGCCTTTGCAATGTTCCGCGTAAGTTCAATATGCGGAAGCTGGTCTTTTCCAACAGGAACAACATTTCCCTTGCAGAAAAGAATATCGCACGCCTGGTGAATCGGATATGTGTACATTCCGGCGTTCACATTTGTAAGTCCCGCGCTCGCAATTTCTTCTTTTACAGTCGGATTTCTTGAAAGCTCCGCATTGCTCACCAAAGTCATAAACGGAAGCATAAGCTGATTGCATTCAGGAATGTAGCTATGCGGATAAATCACAACATTTTCGCCAGGCTCAATTCCGGCGGCAAGATAATCGATTACAAGCTGCTTTGTGTTCTGGCTGATTTTATCAAACGCATCATGGTCAGTAAGAACCTGATAGTCCGCAATAAGAATCATTGTAGGCACACCAAGTTTTGCAAGGCGCACTCTGTTCTGCAAAGAGCCAAAGTAATGCCCTATATGAAGATTTCCAGTCGGACGGTCGCCTGTAAGAACCCTGTACTTCTGCGGATTCACTTGAATATCTGCTTCTATCTGCTTTGAGCGTTCCACTGACGCCAAAAAAGTCTTGTTGCTGTCAAATTCTTCTTCTGCCATTTGATTCCTCAAGTTAAAAAAGTGAGCTTTAGATTATCATATTGCGCGCCGTTTAGCAATTAGAGCCAGTTCAAGAGAAAAATTCAGTTGACTGGCTCAAAGAATTTATTGTCTTATTCCGCAGCCACGTTCCAAAGCTTCTTTATAAACCTGAACATATTTTTCAGCAGCTTCGTCCCAGCCAAATGTTTTTTTCATTCCAGCTTGCTGCATTTTTTTGATGTGGTCTTTTTTGTTGTAGTAAGCCCAAACAGCCCAGCCAACAGTATCATAAATAGCACGCGGAGTAAGCTGTTCAAACACAAAACCTGTGCCATCTCCTGTCTGCTGATTGTAATTGTCAACAGTGTCCGCAAGTCCGCCAGTTTTTCTTACAATTGGCAAAGTTCCATAAAGCATTGAATAAATCTGGTTCAAGCCGCACGGCTCATACTTTGACGGCATAAGGAAGAAATCGCTTCCGGCTTCAATAAGATGGCTCAAAGCGTCGTCGTATCCAATATAGGCTCTAAGGTTCGGAAGTTTTGACTGCAAGGCGCAAATTTCGTTTTCGCACCAGCTTTCTCCGCTGCCAAGAATTGCAAACTGAACTTTCATATCCGTGCAAATTTGGTAAATTGAACCGTAAGTCGGAGCAAAAATTTCTGCAATGCCCTTTTGGTCTACAAGGCGCGTAACAATTCCAATGACAGGAATATCAGGATTTACTTCAAGCCCCATTTTTTTCTGAAGCTCTTCCTTGCACTTTGCTTTTCCTGCCATGTTTCTTGCTGAATAAGTCGCAGGAATTTTCTTGTCGATTTCTGGATTCCACTGACGCAAATCCGCGCCGTTCAAGATTCCTTTTATAACATCAGATCTTACGCGCAAAAGGCCGTCCATTCCGAATCCGCCTTCCGCAGTCTGAATTTCGTGCGCATAAGTTGGAGAAACTGTCGTTATCATGTCGGAAGAAGAAACGCCGGCCTGCAAGAAATTTATTCCGCCGTCATGCTCAAAGCCCGCGCCATAATAAAGTCCCCAGTCAATTCCAAGAGCCGGAAACGAATTTTTTGAGTACTGGCCTTGGTAGCCCTGATTGTGAATCGTAAGAACGCTCGCTGTTTTTTCAAATCCGCAGTAACGGCAAACATGCTTTAAAAGAACTGGAGCAAGACAAGTTGACCAGTCGTGGCAATGAATTATATCAGGAAACCAGCCAAGTTTTCGGCAAAGCTGAAACGCTCCGTGGCAAAGAACAGCAAATCTATAAGGATTGTCATGAAAGTCTGTTTCAGAAGGAACGCCGTAAACTCCGTCTCTTCCAAAGCACTGCTCATGGTCAATAAAATAAACTGGAAGTTTTTCGCAGCCCGGCATTGTTGTTGTATAAACCGCCGACCAAGTTTCAACAGTTCCAGCGGCAATAGCCATAGGTCCTTCAAGTTTTACAAGCTTGCTTCTGTCGATTTTATAGTAGCGTGGCATAACAATTTTTACATCATGCCCCATTTTTGTAAGCTGAATTGCAAGCGCGCTCACCATGTCCGCAAGTCCGCCTGTCTTTGCAAAAGGAACTGTTTCTGCTGTAACCATTAAAATTTTCATTTTTCTTCCTCCAAATCTTTCATTGCCTTTACAAAAGCCTTTCTTGAATTTTCAATTGATTTTTCGCTCACACAGTACGCAAGCCGAATCCAGCCTTTTCCGCCGAAGCCGCTTCCCGGAGCAGAAAGAATATTGTATTTCTTTAAGTAATCGCAAAAAGCCATATCGTCCGCGCCAAAGAATTCAGGAGCTTTGCACCACATATAAAACGCGCCTTCTGGAACAATATGCTCAACTCCAGCTTCGTCCAGCACATTCATAAGCATATCACGGCGTTTTTTGTAAAGAGAATAGTCAACCTTCACATTCCAAGTTTTTGCAACCACACGCTGAAAAAAAGCCGGAGCGTTTACATAGCCCAAAATTCTTGTTGTAAAAATACAAGCGGCGACAACTTCATCCTTGTCCGAGCAGGCAGGATTTACGCAAATGTAGCCGATTCGCTCTCCCGGAAGACTTAAATTTTTTGCAAACGAAGTTACAATAATCGCGCTGTCATAAACTGGAAAAACAGGAGCAACAGAGTTTCCGTCGTAAACAATCGCACGGTAAGGCTCGTCGCACACAAGGTAAGGTTTTCTTCCGCATTTTTTTGCATGAAGCTCCAGAGCATCGGAAAGTTTTTTTATTTCTTCCTTTGAATAAATGCGACCGGTCGGATTGTTCGGACTGTTTATAAGAACAGCGGCAGTTTTTTCTGTCAAGGCGGCAGAAATCGCATCCACATCAAGCGAAAAATCTGGCTTTGCAGGAACTTCAATTAAATTTCCGCCGTAATTATGGACATAGTGCCTGTATTCTGTAAAAAACGGAGAAGGAACAATAACATTGTCGCCTTCTGAAACAATCGCCTTAAAAAGACTATTTAAAGCTCCAGCTGCGCCAACAGACATTACAACACAGCTAAAGTCAACTGGAACGCCTTGCTCAGCCTCTGTTTTTTTTGCCATCGCCTCTCTTGCAAACTGATAGCCAGGGTTCGGCATATATCCGTGGAAATTTTTTTCACGCTTTTTTGCAAGCTCTTCTATGCACTTAAAAATTTCTTCCGGCGGATATAAATCAGGATTTCCTATGCTGAAATCAAAGACATTGTCTTCTCCGTATTTTTTCTTAAGTTCAAGGCCTTCCTCAAACATTTTTCTAATTACGCCAGCAGTTTTGCTAGTCATTGTTTCCTTTATATAAGGCGAAACAGGCATTTATCTTGTACTCCTATAAAAAGTCAATGAGGAAATATCAATTTCCGATTTGACTTTTTAACGCAATTTCGCAACAAAGTGAGAAATTGCAGTTAATAAGAAAGTTTGCAACGCAAACTTTAAGCAGGCAAAACAGACGCAATTCTGGCTGTTTTTGCCTTGCACTCCTAAATTAAAGCTTTTTTATTGAAAAATTATAACACACAAATATGGATTTAACAAATTTTATTCTTTGCTTAATGTTGTGCGGACAATACGCAAACCAAACTCTTTATCATTATTAGCGGGATTAGAAATTCCATAACTGCTAGCTTTGCAAAACTGAGGATGATAATTCCAATTGCCTCCACAAAAACAGACCCAGTAACGTCCTTTATGGTCCCATGCCCATTCACTTACATTTCCACACATATCATAAAAACCGTAAGCATTAGGCTTTTTTTGAGCTACAAGATGAGTTTTCTTGCCGCTGTTTTTATTATACCAGCCCACTTCATCAAGATTATCACTGCCGCTATATACGTAATCTTCTCCAGCTTTTGCCGCATACTGCCATTCTTCAACTGTAGGAAGCCGGTAGCCGTCAGCTTCAAAATCGCAGTCCACTTCATAGCATTTTACAACACACCGGTCTTCAAAATTTTTCCTAGAATCTCTTTTGTAAGCAATTTTATTAACTACTTTGTCTGTATTTAAATTATAATAGAACATCCGGCGGTTGCTGTAGCATTTTTTCAGTCCTTGCAGTTCAGAAAGCGCATTGCAGAAATCAATTGCATCCAACCAAGACACTTTTTCAACAGGTCCAAGCTCATTGGAAAATTTGCTCGGATTCTTGCCAATTACTGAATAGTAAAGTTTTTGCGTAACTTCCACAGCAAGCATTGAATAATTTTTTTCAGGAACAGGAATCATTATTTTTTCAACATCAGAAAGTCCGTTGGGCATTTCGAGCAAAGCCATAAGCCGCTGATATTTTTCCTCTATGCTGATTTCTGATTCTATTTTATTTTCAAATAGAGTTTCCGCGCTTGTTTCTGTATATTCATCTTCAGATTTATCAGTAATTTTTTCTGCAAATAAATCTGCAAAACTGAACGATACAACCGCAACAAGAGCCAAAAGCTGTCTTTTTTTCATAACCTAAAATCCTCCATAACTTTAAGGAATTTTCCTTAAGTTTTCTTATTTTACTTTATTTTTCATGATAATTGAATAATTTTTTCAAATTCAAGCATTAAAAAGTTCTATTTCACTCCAGCAAAGAAAAATTAAAAAAAAGTGCAAATTTTAAACTAAAGTTATTGACACAAAATGCGCTATAGTATAT
>CAVKBG010000043.1:0-21948 GCA_963654755.1 Desulfovibrionaceae bacterium | reverse complement strand
GAAAGGTACAGACAGAACTGCATCCATGAAACTCAGTATGAAAATAAATTTTTTCAGTTTCAAAAAGATATTGTCATAATTGTTCCGACACAAAAAGAAGCTGATGAATGCGAAACAGATTTAAATACAGTTTTTGAAGATTCCGTAGAAATTTTTAAGTTTCCTTGGTGGGGAACAATTCCGTACAGACCTGCGGCAAAAGGCTCGGCTGTTTTTGGGGAACGGGCAGGAATCCTTGCAAAGCTCGCAGTAAAAAATCCATTTTCTGAAAAGCCAAGAGTTTTTATAATAACGCAAAGAGCTTTTTTAACTCCAGTTCCGCCGGTTTCATACACAAAAGCATTGGCTACAGTTTTAAAGAAAGGCCAGGAATTTGACCCTGAAAAACTTGCGGAAAAACTGGCAGAGCAGGGCTATCTTAGAGTTCCAAAAATCGGAATGAAAGGCGAGTTTGTTTTGCGCGGCGAAGTTCTTGAAATCTTTATGAGCGGAGAAAAATTTGCGCACAGAATTGTATTCGATTTTGATACAATAAGCCAAATAAAGGTTTTTGATCCAGAAACTCAGACTTCAAAGGAAAACATAGAGCATCTTGTAATTTATCCGCAAAAGGAAATTATTTGGACAGAAGAGCTTATTGAAAAACTAGAAAACGAATGGAAAAAAGAAGATGAAGCCGGCATAAAAAACAACTTTGCTCTTTATGATAAAGCAAAAAAACAAACTTCAACCGAACGTTCGTTAAAAAAAAGCAATAACACAAATGACAATCCACAAACTAACAAACAGTCGGATATTAACAAAGGGCAGTTAGAAACAAACAGCAATATTAACAACCGATTGTTAGATAAGAAAAACATACATCTCGCTCTTACAGACACTGCAAAACAAGAAAAAGACAGAATACTTGCAGAACTAATTGAATTCAAAGAAACAGAAGGAGAAGAACTCTTTTACCCAATCCTGTTTGACAAACTGTATTCAATTTTAGACTACTTAACAAACATTGCAGATGTTTATTTCTTTGACTGGGACAGGCTTTTGAATGCAGAAAAAATGCTCGAAAACGAATACACTGTGGCGTATCGGCTTGCACGTCAAAATCTTCCTGTGTTTTTGCCTGCAACCATGCAGCTTGGCTTTTTCAACCTTGCGACCGAATGTAAAAAACTTATTGCATTCAGAACATTGGATACGCTGAGCAATTCAGAAGAAAATATTCAAGACAATTCAGTTGCATTCAACACATCGCTAGAAATAAAATCACAAGCAGGGCAAAGTTATTTTGGAAACATAAACTATCTAAAAGAGCAGCTGTCATCTTTCTTGAAAGAAAAATACAACATTTTTGTTTTTGCCGACAACGGAAATCAGGCTTTAAGAATAAAAGAAATTATAAAGGAATTTTGCGACTCAGGAGTTCAAGTTCTTCCGCAGGCTCTTACAGCCGGATTTATGATTTCAGACGAAAAACTTCTTGTCATTCAGGAAAATGAAATTTTCGGACGCAAAAAAAACACGCCAAAATCAATTAGAAAAGTAAATTCAAAGCCAATCGATACGTTTGTTGATTTAACTCCGGGTGATTACATCGTCCACGTAAACTATGGAATCGGACTTTTCAAGGGAATCGAGCGCGTAAAAGCAATGGGCACAGAACGCGACTACATAAAGCTTGAATATGCCGACGAGGAAATCGCCTTTGTTCCTATAGAGCAAGTGAATATGGTTCAGCGTTATATAGGAAGCGAAAACGAAAAACCAAGGCTCGACCGAATCGGCTCAAAAAGCTGGAACGCAAGAAAAGCAAAAGTTCAGCAAAAAGTCGAAGAAATCGCCGAAAAACTGATAGATTTGTACTCAAAGCGGCAGGCTTCACGCGGATTTCCGTTTCCAAAGGATACAGAATGGAACGCAGCATTCGAAGCCGCATTTCCTTACGAAGATACGCCGGATCAGTTTTCAGCGACGCAGGAAATTAAAGCAGACATGGAAAAGCCAGTTCCAATGGACCGCCTTGTATGCGGAGATGTCGGCTACGGAAAAACTGAAATTGCAATGCGCGCGGCATTTAAAGCTGTAATGGGTGGAAAGCAAGTCGCATTTCTTGCGCCAACAACAATTCTTGCAGAACAACATTTTGAAAACTGCCAGGAACGCTTTAGAAATTTTCCAGTTACAATCGCGCAGCTTTCAAGATTTGTTTCTCCTGCAGAACAGAAAAAAACAATTGCAAAACTTGCAAGCGGAGAAATCGACATTCTTATAGGCACTCACAGAATTCTTCAGAAAGATGTCATTTTTAAAAATCTTGGGCTGATGATAATTGATGAAGAGCAAAGATTCGGCGTAAAAGACAAGGAAAAACTCAAGACTTTAAAAACAAACATCGACTGCCTTGCAATGAGCGCAACGCCAATTCCGCGCACACTTCACATGAGCCTTTTAAAAATCCGGGATATGTCGCTTCTTACAACGCCGCCTCAAAACAGACAGCCAATCGAAACTGCAATCGAAGAATACAACGATGAAAAAGTCGCCCGGGCAATAAGAAATGAAGTTCAGCGCGGAGGACAAGTTTTTTACCTTCATAATAGAGTTGAAACCCTTGAAGAAACAAGGCTGAAACTTGAAAATCTTGTTCCCGAAATGCTAGTTGAAACCGCGCACGGAAAAATGACCAGCGAAGAACTTGACGACATTTTTAGAAGATTTAAAATGGGCGGATTTCATATTCTGGTGGCAACTACAATTATAGAAAACGGAATCGATATTCCAAATGTAAACACAATAATAATCGACCGCGCGGATATGTACGGAGTAAGCCAGCTTTATCAGTTGCGCGGACGTGTAGGGCGAAGCGACAGAAAAGCTTACGCATATCTTTTTTATCCGCAGAACAAAGCTTTAAGCGAAGTTGCCATGAAAAGGCTTCAAGTAATAAGTGATTTTACAGAATTGGGTTCCGGATTTAAAATCGCAATGAAAGACATGGAAATCCGCGGCGCAGGAAATCTTCTTGGAAAAGACCAAAGCGGCGAAGTTTACGCAGTCGGATTTGAAATGTACTTAACGCTTCTAAATTCCGCAATAGAAAGACTTTCAAGCAGCGACTGGACAGCGCCAGAAGAAGTTCTTCTTGAACTTGAATACACAGGATTTATTCCAGACACCTACATAAAAGACACACAAACAAAAATGGAGCTTTACAAAAAAATCGCATCCGTTCAAACTCAAGATTCATTAAATTCAGTTTGGGAAGAACTTTTTGACAGATTCGGCCCGATTCCAGATGAAGTAAGCAGCCTTTTAAGCCTTGCAAAAATCCGCATAATCTGCAACAAACTATCGATAAGCTCTTTAAAAGAAAAAAAAGGAATTGTTCAAGTTGAATTCAGTAAAGTTTCAAAAGTCAACATTGACAAGCTTCTCGGACTTATAAAAACAAGTTCCGGGCGCGTAAAACTAAATTCAGCAAAACCAAACCAAATTATCTTGCAAACTGAAGCAATTGACTTAAAAAGCAAAAGTGAATTTATAAAGGAAAAACTTGAGCAACTGATTTAATGAAGTTTTCTATTATTTTTTAGAATATACACAACTGCTTATAATGCGCATTCTGTCTACTAAAATATATTATTATCTCTTTTTACATGCTTTCTTGCACTATTTTGATTAAACTTTTCCTCTAAAAAAATCAGGATGGGATTTTAAAAATTCTTCCTGCTCAATTTGAAGTTCTTTCCGTTTGTTTATGAGATCAATGTTTATTTTTGCAATTTGCGAATAAAGTTCCATAAAAGAAACTGGAGCCTGTTCAGATTTGCAAGAAGCTGACTTTACAAAATTCTTATTATTTTTTCTCCACATTTCTTCATCTTCAGCAGTCCAGCCATTTATTTCATTTTTGGCAAGCGTGTGAAGTTTTTCTACACATACAATTTCATACCATTTTTTTTCATAAAAAGATTCAATTGCCATTCGGAAATTTTTATCACTGACTGGCAAAATCGCCTGATATTCATTTTCCCCTGTGGCTTCAATTTTGGCAGCTGAATTTTTTTCAAGAAATTTCTTATACTGCTCTGATTCAAAAAAAGTTTTCGCAGGCAAATAAAAACTGTACCTATAAATTCCGCCCCAAAGTCCTTGGCTCAAGGATTCCCGCTTTCGCATATTCGTCACAGGAAAAATAAAAGCTTCTGTAATTTGCAAATTTGAAGGCAAAACTTTATTCATCTTCAAAATAAACTCGGAACTTTCCATATTTTCATAAAGCAAGCAGGATGCAGTTTCTTCAAAAGAAGGAATTCCCAAAGTCATTGCAGAAGCAAATTCCAAGCGTGGCAAAGGATTAAATCCAGATGAAAACACAAAATTTAATCCGGAACGCAAAACCGCTTTGTGAAAAATTTCAACTTGGGACAAATAAGCAGTAAATTCTCCGCCGTTTTTTCTTGTAAAATTGAAAATTACTCTATAAAGAATAGGAATATTGCATTCAGGCATCTGTAACGGAACATTCAGTGTATTATTTTTTATACAACTTAATACAGATTCTACAGTTTGTTTAGCGAATACTTCTATTTTTTCCTTTGAATTGCAAACTCCACATTTATGGTTGCAGTCTGTACTGCATTTTTCAGTAAGTTTATGTTCAAGAGATTTTTGCCATTCTTTTTTATAGAAACCTTGCGCAGGACCAAGACTGACAGAATTCCAAGGCAAACTGTCTTCATTCCAGTCATGAAAAATCCAGTCTTTGACATTAAAATCAGTTTCAGAAAAAGCTTCTTCCCACAAAGGAAAATCTTTCCGCAGATAATCATCCCAGGCATCAAAACGAACGCCTTTTTTGTAGGCATTTAAGATAACTTTGCCCGCATTAAAATCGCCTCGGCTCAAAAGTCCCTCAAGGATAGTCGCATTGTAGTTATGTCGCCCCATTTTGAATTTTCCACGTGGAAGGCTTTTAAATATATATTCAATTTTGGCTTCTGCAACTTCCGGCTTTATCTGCTTCACACGTTCATAAGGAGTATGCGGCTTTGGAATAAAAACTCCGACATTTACATTGCATTGAATTTTTGTTTTTGCCTGAAGATCAAGAAGAAAATCGACTATAGCTTTTTCTTCACTTCCCTCAGCTCCGGGAACGCGATTTCTGTCTTCAAAATAATCGCCAAGAGGAAGCCCTATCATAAAATAAAATTTTGCGCTTGACCAGCCACGGTTCTTTGCTTCCTTTATAATTTCTTCAAGATGGCTTGCGTAAACTTCCTTATTTAGGCTTAGCTGCCACATTTCCTCTGGAGTTTCAACGGCGAATGTAAGACCGCTTTTTCTAATTTTCGAAAGCTTTTCAAGAATGTCAAGTGAAAACGCATTTACTTTTAACGACGGCAGCTGAAACGAAACATTGAAACCTTTGTAACGCTCATTTAAAATGTCAAGGAGAGTTGAAACTTCAGGAAAATCCGCGCTGCTTAAGGAATTAAGGCTGACTTCTCTGTAGCCGGCATCAAAAACAATATGATCAATTTCTTCAATTATTAAATTTTTGTTTTTTACGCGCATAGGCCGGTAGTAAATTCCAGCATGGCAAAAACGGCATCCATTTGGACAGCCGCGCATAATTTCAACAACGCCATGATCCTGCACAGGCTTGCTGGACGGAAGAGGAAACCAGCCAGGCACAGACGGAACAAGTCCGAAATCAGCCTGCACTACTCTTCTTGCAACTTTTTTTTCAAGATGCTTTTTTTTAGTCCAAATAAAATTTTTAGATTCTATAAATTCAAGCAAATCTTTTCTTGATGCGCCGTTTTTTTTCAGCTTTGACAAATCTTCAACTAAGTTAAAAAGCGCAGGCTCGGCTTCTCCGATAAAAAATGCGTCAAAAAAATCACTGAACGGAGCTGGATTTGTAACACCGCAGCCGCCAGCAATAACAATTGGCTCATCTTCAGTTCTTTCGCTTGCAAGCAGATGAACTTTTCCGGAATCAAGCATTGCCAAAACTTCCGTTATTCCAAGCTCGTAGCCGATTGAAAAACCAATCATGTCAGTTTTAAACAAAGGAATTCCTGTTTCAATTGTGTAAAGCGGCACATCGTTTTCTTTTAAAAGATTCTCAAAGTCAACATCCGGCGCAAAAACACGTTCACATCTAACATCAGGAAGAAGATTCAGTCCGTTATAAATAATTTTTACAGCAAGATTTGACATTGCAATTTCATACAAATCAGGAAATGCAACTGCAAAATTAAAATATTCGTCCGGCTCGGAATGTGGCTTAACGGTTATTCCGAATTCTCCGCCAACATAACGCGACGGCGACTGCACAGAATTCAGCTTAGAGCCAAAAATTTTCAGAGGATCAATTAAATCAGAATTTTTCATAAAGTCGTTTTAAAATCAAGGCGGCGTCTGTTAATGCTCATCAAAAGGCCGATGGCAAGCATATTTGTCAAAAGAGCTGAACCGCCATAAGAAAGGAACGGGAGCGGAATTCCTGTGATTGGCATTATTCCCATAACCATTCCAACATTTACAATAAAGTGAAAAAAGAACATTCCAAGAATTCCCGAAGCAATGTAGCAGCTGTAAGAATTATTGGTCTGCCTTATTATGTACGTAATCCGCAGCAAGATTGCAAAAAATGCGCAAAACAAAACAATTCCGCCTGCAAATCCCATTTCTTCTGAAAAAATGCTGAATATAAAGTCGGTGCTTTGCTGAGGAAGAAAACGCAAATGGCTTTGCGAGCCTTGCATGAATCCGCGGCCAAAAAGTGTTCCAGCTCCAATCGCAGTTTTGGACTGAATTATATTCCAGCCGGCTCCACGAGGATCGCTATTAGGATCAATAAAAACTATAAGTCTTGCAATTTGATACGGCTTTAAAACTTTTCCGCAAGCCCAAGAGCCAACAAGAGCGCATGAAAAAATTCCAAAGAAATATGTAATCCAATAATAGTATTTTTTCTTGAAAAACATATTCCCTAAAATTCCAATTATGCAAATTCCAAGGGAAGCTGAAAAAACAAGAATTCTAAGTTTCATGTTTGAAAGAACGTGGATAACAGGAACAGATTTCCGCAAAATTTCAGTTTCCCAAATCGGAAGAACCGCGAAAATAATGGTAAGCATTCCAGTCAGAAAAACAATCATAAGATAGCGGACAGGAACATCAGCCATAAAGCACATAAAAAGAAAAATAGGAAGAAAAACACTTGCAGTTCCCAAGTCAGGCTGAAGAAGAATAAGTCCCATTGGAACCATCATTATGCAAATTGCAAGCACAAAACGCTTCATGGGCTTTTCCGCAGATGACTTGTCAAGAAAACGCGCCAAACAAAGTATAAACGCAATTTTCATAAGCTCGGAAGGCTGAATTCCCAAATCTCCGATTCCAAGCCAGCTTCTAGCTCCGTTCACATATCTTCCAAAAAATCTTGTGTATACAAGAATTGCCGCCATGAAAATAAAAAAGTAATGGGAATACCGTTCCAATCTTCTATAGTCAAGCAAAGCCATTATGGTCATTACAGAAAATCCGATGCAAAACCAGATAATCTGCTTTATATATTCATTGGAAACAAGAACTCCTTCAGAATTTATTCCAGAAGAATAGATAAATGCAATGCCTATAGTTATTAAAAACAGAACGCACAAAAGAAGAATATAATCAATTGAACTAAAAAATTTGATTTTCATTCGCGTCTTCCTCCGGCTGCTCTTTGTCTGTTCAGCAAATAACGGAATTTCAAGGCATCCACAGATTCTTCAAAAGTCTGATTATTGAAAATTCCCTGAATAATTATATTTGTGGCATAAGGAGCCCACCATTCCCAAGTATTTACAGCTTCAACCAAAACCGCGACAACAACTTGCTCTTCAGGCGGAGCATCAAAAGGCGCATAGGCAACCATCCAAGAGTGCCAGTGATTTTTTCCAACGCCATTAACTTCAGCAGTTCCAGTTTTTCCCGCAATCTGAACAGAAGTATTGTGCATCGGATAAACTGCTGTTCCGTCTGTAATTGTGTATCTTAAATTCCTTTGAATTTCTTTCCAAACTTCAGGAGCTACAGTTGACTCATGCATTACTTCAGGTTTTATTTCTTGAATTGAATCATTGGAAGAATCACGGACTTCCTTAAGCAAATGGGGTTTGTAAATTTTTCCGCTGTTGCAAACCATAGCCATCATATTTGCAACATGAAGCGGAGTTGCAAGAGTATAGCCCTGTCCGATTGACATATTCATTGTATCGCCGCCAAGCCATTTTTCGTGGTAACGGCGTTCTTTCCATTGCGGCGTAGGAACAAAACCGTTGCTTTGAGCAGGCAAATCAATTCCAAGGCTTTGTCCAAAACCAAATTCTTTGGAATAACTTGCAATTCGCTCAACTCCAAGATGATCTGTTCCTATAACCCAGAAATAAACATCGCAACTCTGAGCAAGCGCATTTTTCAAATCAAGCCAGCCATGACCGGGAAGCCCGATATGGCAACGGAAAACTCTGTCTCCGTAAGTAATTCTTCCAGGACATTCTATTTTCTTTTCCGCAGGGAAAACTTTTTCCGAAAGAACCGCAGTGCTCATAATGATTTTAAAAGTTGAAGCTGGAGGATATTCCGCATTTACAACTCTGTTCAGCATTGGCTTGTTTTTATCCGCCACAAGTTTTGCATATTGAGCAGAAGCATCATCTTTTGAAAATATATTCGCATCAAAATACGGATATGAAACCATGGCAAGAATTTCCCCGGAAGCTGGCTTTAGAACAACCGCAGCTCCTACCCGCTCTCCAAGCGCTTTTTCTGCCAAAGTTTGAATTTCGCTGTCAATTGTAAGAACAAGATTTTTTCCACTCACAGGCGGAACAACAACAGGATCTTCATTTAAAATTCGGCCATGAACATCAACAGTGCGGCTTATGCTTCCCTCTTTTCCCTGAAGCAAGCTGTCATACTGCCTTTCAATCCCTGTTTTTCCAATAATTGAATTCGAAGTATAGCCTTTGTTATACATAAGCTTAAGCTCTTCATTTGTAATATCGCCAACGTATCCTAAAACATGGCTCATGGAACCAGTTTCAGCATAATAGCGGACAGGCTTGTTTCTCCAGGAA
The DNA here is from genome assembly GCA_963654755.1 of Desulfovibrionaceae bacterium. GTDB lineage: Bacteria > Spirochaetota > Spirochaetia > Treponematales > Treponemataceae > Treponema_D. Next base: position 12,811 of record CAVKBG010000043.1, on the reverse strand, counting down.
ACTCCAGGCAAATCGGTCAGATTTTCCGCAATATTTGAAATAGTTTCAAATGGAACATTCGTCTTTACTTCAATTGGCGAAAAGCTTCTTCTAAGTCGCGGCGGAATTTTTGTGTCAATATTCGCTTTTGAAATTCCAAGAAATTTCGCAAGTTTTGTTGCAACAGTATCAAAATATCCCTGCGGAATTTCGCCCGGAATCAAATCAACAGCAAAAGAATCTGTATTGATAACCATCGGAAGCTTTGCTTTTCTATCAAAAATTTCTCCACGCTGAGCCGCAATTGTCGTTATAGTTCTTGAAATTCGAACAGAACGGGTTTGATACTGCGCGCCTTCCAAAATCTGAAGGCTAAAAAGTTTCAATGCATAAATAGCAAAAAAAACAGAAATAAGTCCGAGCAAAAATGAAGCTTTGTAATTTTTTTTAAGCGAGCCGCTTTTATTTTTTGAATCTTCAAAAGCTGAATCAAAACGATTTTTTCCGCTCATTGAAAAATATTCTCCGGTTTTAAAATAACGCTATTTCTAAACAATCGTAAAAATTTAAAAACAAACGGACTTAAAAATCCATTTAATAAAATTTCAAATAAAAAACTGAAAGAAAAAATTTTATACGAAGCGACAATAAGAGGAAAAAACACAGAAATTAGATAAACAAAAAGAACTTTCAAAATTGTAGCGCAAATTCCAAGAAAAAACGGAACAAAAAATCCTTCAGTGTTCAAGGACTTATTGAAAATTCCGCCCAAGTAGCCAAGCACAGATCTTAGAAGGCAGTTCAGCCCAAGCGGACAAGCGCTCAAAAAATCCAAGAACAAACCTGAAACAAAACCTGTAGTTTCCCCGATTATTTTTCCGTTATTTATAGAAAAAAACAAAACGCAAATCAAAGACAAGTCTGGCAAAGCCGGAAGAAAAACAATATTCGAAAGAACTGCGGCTTCAAAAACAGAAACAAAAAGCAGAATTGCAGAACTTGAAAAAAAAGCTCGTAACATTTTTTCTCCAAACAATAAAGCTAGTTTTTTGCAAGCGGCGGCTTGTCATTTAAATTTTTCTGGTCAACAACAAGCACATTTTCCAAACGCAAAAAATCTATTACAGGCTCAAGCTCAATGCTAAGCGACGAATCGTAATCAAGAATTTTGATTTTCGAAATGCGGCCAATCGGAATATCTTTGACATAGTTGCCATTTTCGCCGCTTGTAACAACAATATCACCATGATTCAAGTTGTCAAAAACTCTTTTTCGTATATACTGAAGATTTAAAGGGCTTCCATAAGAACCGTTTCCTGAAACAATTCCAATATCACGTGTGTTTTGAATCCGAGCGGAAATATTGCATTTTGTGTCATAAACAGGCATTACAAGACTTGTGTCAAGACCGGCTGTAACAACTTTACCTACAACGCCGACATTTCCGCTTTGAATCGCAATAACAGGAAAACCTTTTTTTATTCCGCTTCTAGCACCTTTATTTATCGTAATTCCCGAATAAAGATTGTCTGGATCACGTCCGATTATCTGGGCAGGAATATTTTTGTATTCAATTTCAGAGGCAAACTGAAGCTGTTCACGCAGACGTTCATTTTCTTTTCGGATTTCGACATTGTTGCGCTGCATGAATTCGTAATCTTTCAGTTTTTCCGAAAGCTCTTTGTATTCTTTTTGAAGAACCGCAATGTCTCTCATTGAGGTAACAACTCCAGTTACAGCATTTATTGCGGAACTGCTTCCTTTTTGAATCAAAGAAACTACCGAAAAACCAACTTTATTAAAATTAACAACAAATCCGCCGCCAGAAAAACCTAAAAGCACTCCGCTGAAAACAACAAGAAATGCCAAAAGAATTTCCGCAGTTTTTATGCGGATAGAAGCTTTAAATTTTCCCGCCATGAGCAAACAACCCGAAGTTTTTAGTCATTCAGATTTTCATAAATTGAACGACGAGTAGACATATCCTTGAACAATTCAAATGCTTCGCCCGCGCCTTTTGCAACACATTCAAGAGGCTTTTCTACAAGGAAAACAGGAACACCTGTTTCTTTCTTTATTAAATCTTTCAAGCCTTTTAGCATTGAACCACCGCCAGACATAACAATTCCGCGCTCAACAATATCAGCAGCAAGCTCTGGAGGTGTACGTCCCAAAGTTTTCTTTATTTCTTCAATGATTTTTGAAACCGGCTCTTTCAAAGCTTCGCGCACTTCTACAGAATCAACTTCAAGACGGCGCGGAAGACCAGTAATCGCATCTCCTCCGCGGATTTCCATTTTCCGAATTTTGTCATCATCAATATTTTTTTCAGCAATTGCGTTTCCAATTTCAATTTTAAGACGTTCCGCAGTCTGCTGTCCAATAATCAAGTTGTGAACAGAACGAATATGCTTTATAATCGCCTCGTCAAAGGCATTTCCGCCGATTCTGATTGAGCTTGTAACAACCATTCCGCCCAAAGAAATAACTGAAACTTCTGTAGTTCCGCCGCCAATATCGCAGACCATGTGTCCGGCCGGCTCGTAAATCGGAATTTCAGCACCAATTGCAGCGGCAAGACTTTCCTCAATCAGCTTTACTTCTTTTGCTCCAGCCTTCAAAGCGGCAGCCATTACCGCATCCTGCTGAACCTGAGTAATGCAAGAAGGAATTCCAATTTTCATTCTTATGGATTTAAAAAGATTATGACGCGGAATTACTTTTGAAATAAAATACTTAAGCATTTTTTCAGTTGAATCGCTGTCTGAAATAACGCCGTCAGCCAAAGGTCTTATAGCGACAATGTTTCCCGGCGTCTTCCAAAGCATTCTCTTTGCCTCAACACCAACAGCTTCAATTCTTCCAGTTCCCTTTTCAACTGCTACAACTGAAGGCTCGTCAATAACAATTCCCTGTCCGCGGACATAAATCAATGTATTGCAAGTCCCCAAATCAATTCCTATATCAGTTGTAAAATTATCAAGAAAGCTCATTTTTCCTCCTCCAAGCTTTTCTGTAAAATTCAAATTTTTATAGCTCTGACATTTTTTTCAGCGCGCCTTTATGGTTGAACTGAATTTTCAGGCATTTGCGCCATTCAGACCGAGCTTTTATATTGTCGCCTTTTTTCTCATATAATACACCAAGTCCGTAATGTGCGTCAGCAGAATTTTGATTTTTTTCAAGAATTGAATTAAATTCTTTTTCCGCATCCGAAAAATTACCTTCACTTGTATATATCTGCCCAAGAAGAATATGGCTGTCGTCCAAAAGCTCTTCATTCTGGCTTGTTTCCATAACGCGGACCAGATACTGCTTTGCAACAGATTCCTGACCGTTATTGCAATACTGCTTTGCAATGTTGAACAAAAGCGTATCAGTTTCACGCACAAGAAGCGCCTCTGTAAAAGCCGCAATGCTATCATCAGTTTCGCCAAGAGACGCATAGCTCAATCCAAGCAAAAGCGGAATGTCAGCTGATTTATATCCACTTGAAACCGCAAGCGAAAGATATTTTACAACCAAGTCAGCGTAATAATGATAAGCCGAAACTTTGTTCTTATAAAAATATGCGCGGCCAAGCATATATTGAATCTGCGGAAGCGTATCTTTTTTGCATCCGTGCATCGCCTTTCTAAGACTGAAAATCGATTTGTCCAAAAGCTCCTGCGACTTTATATTGTCAGTTTCTGATTCCGCCAGCATGAAAGAACTGTAGCCTAAAAAAGCGAGAGCGGCATTATGATAAGGATTTTCATCAAGAATTTTTGAAGCGGAATTATAAACAGATTTATAGCCTTCTTCCGTGTGAAGCGACCAGTTTTTGTACATCGAATCAACTGAATCAAGCTTAAAAATTTTATTTCCGATAAATTTTATAAAAATAAAAGAAAATAGCGTTACAAAAACAATTGCAAAAGACGCGATTATAAACTTAATAACAAAGGTTTTCCTTTTATGATAGAATAAGTCTAAACCGTATCTAGCTTTCATTTTCCCCACCCGAAAAATGCAATAAACAAAATAAAATTTGCTTTCAGAAAAACTGATGCAAACAAAAATAAAAAGGATATGATAAGCCGGGTTCTGGAACGTTTTATAAAAAACGTGTTGACCATCTATCTGCAATGCCAGTTGCCCGGCACTTCCAGCAATCTACCCGCAGCATAAGGCCGGAAAACCAAACTGCTATATGATTTTGCTCCTGATGAGGTTTACTTATGCCGTTTCTGTTGCCAAAAACGCGGTAGGCTCTTACCCTGCCTTTTCACCCTTACCCATTATAGGCGGTAATTTTCTGTAGCACTTTCTGTCGGTAAAGAAACTTTACTGAAAACCAGCAGTTTTTCTTTTCCGCCCGGTTATTGCCCGGCATCTTTTCCGGAGGAGCCCGGACTTTACCTCACTAAAAAGAAATCATCATCTCTTTTAGCGCGGTCAACATATCCTTATTTTTTAATTTTCATAATCAAGGGATTTAATAGAAGAATCTGAATCTTCTGAATCATCGCCCTCAATATCAATAAGATCCTCATCTTCAAGAAGATCTTCATCCAAGTCATCAGCTGAAACGTCATCATGGATAGAAACATAGTTTTCATCCAAATCAGCGGCTTCTTCATAGAAAAGAATTCTGCTGCAATAAGGACAGAAAAGTATTTTTTCTCCATGGTGAACTTCATTTGCAAACTGCGCCGGCAAAATCATGTGGCAGCCATCGCAAACTTTTCCTTTTACAGCGACAATTCCCTTGCGGTTTCTTTTTATGATTCTCTGAAACTTCATGATTGTTTCTGAATCGATGCCGTCTGACATTTCCGCTTCTTTTGCTTTTAACGCCTCAAGTTTTTCATTGCAAACGGCAATTTCCTTGTCAAGATTTTCGCGGGCTTCATTTACATCTTTTTCTGTTGAAGCAATCAAATCTTCTTCGCTTTTAAGCAAATCGTTAAGCTCAGCCATACTTTTTTCTTCACGCTGAAGCTCTTTTCTTTTTGAATCTTCCAAAGCCTGAGCTTCTGAAATCTGCTTTTCAAGAATTTCATATTCACGGTGAGTGGAAATCGCATCCATTCCCTTTTCGCCTTCTTCACGCTTTCTCTGCGCTTCATCAAGCTCAACTCTTAAGCGGGCGACAATATCTTTTTTTTCTTCGTAAAGCTTATTTTTTTCGATATATTCTCTCTTGAAACGGTCAAGGCTTTCCGTGCTGCCATCAAGAGTTTTCGGCAATTCCTCGACTTTTGCTTCAATTTCATATTTTTCAGCAAGCACGTCCTGCAAGCTTTTTAATCTTTCCAATTCTTCTGTCATTTGCATAGATGGCAACCTCTTGTAAATTCTATATATAGGTGCAATATTTTACACAATTTCGGCTTTTATGTCTACACGATTTCTTTTAAGAATCAATGTAGTCCCTAAGACCGCTTGAACGGCGCGGATGTCTAAGTCTTCGCAAAGCCTTCGCTTCAATTTGGCGGATTCTTTCCCTTGTTACATTGAAATAAAGTCCAACTTCTTCAAGTGTAAGAGAATATCCGTCATCAAGCCCGAACCTCATCTTTAAAACTTCCTGCTCGCGCTGCGGCAATGTGCTTAAAACAGAACGAAGCTGCTCCTGAAGCAATGTGTATGCAGTCTGATTAGCCGGATTTTCAATTTCTTTGTCTTCAATAAAATCTCCCAAAGACGAATCTTCTTCCTCGCCAATCGGAGTTTCAAGGGAAATCGGCTCTCTGGCAACATTTTTAACTTGCTTTACACGCGCAAGAGGCCATGAAAGCTGCGCCGCAATCTCTTCATCAGTCGGTTCTCTTCCATATTTTTGCATAAGCTGGCGACTTTCACGGACAACTTTGTTTATCTGCTCAATCATGTGAACAGGAACACGAATAGTTCTTGCCTGATCTGAAATTGATCTTGTAATCGCCTGGCGAATCCACCAAGTCGCATAAGTTGAAAATTTATAGCCTTTTCGGTATTCAAATTTTTCAACAGCCTTTATAAGACCGATGTTTCCTTCCTGAATCAAGTCAAAAAGCTGAAGCCCGCGGTTTGTATATTTTTTTGCAATTGAAACAACAAGACGAAGGTTTGCGTTTATAAGCCGGTTTTTCGCCTGCTCAAGCTGCAATCTTCCGCGCTCAATTTCCTTCTTCATTTCAAGAATTTCATCAACGGAATTTTCAAAGTCGTACTCAAGCTCGCGGAGTTTTCTGTCGATTTTCTGAATTTCAGTGTAGTCCGAGCGGATTTCATCAGCAGACATCGCAAGCTCTTTTTCCAGTTTTGCGGATTCAGTCCTGATTGCAAGACGGCGGCCAATTGAACGAAGCCCGACAGCATCCGTAATCCGCAGTTTTTTCATGCGGCGCTCTTGAATCAAATGGTACTCGTCAATTTTTTTTGAAGCCGTGATAAATTTCGCGCTGAAAGTTTCAATTTCTTCAGTCTGAAGATCTGCATTCAAAAGTGATTCTTTTATAAAATCTCTTACACGCTTTAAATTTTCATCAGAAAAAATATTTATCGTAGGATCTTCGGAATGAAGCTGCTTTTTCAATGCCATGTATTCAGCCATTTGCTCGCGGATTGGCTTTACATATTCAACGTAGCAGCTTCTCAAGCGGCGGCGTTCAGCCATAAGCTCGTTTATTTCTTTTCTGGCTTTTCCAGGCTCATGCGGATCTATTTTTTTATAAATTGTGTGGCAAATCTGATAAAATTCAGGAATAATCATGCCGGAATTTCTTATGACATTTTTTATTATATTCTGACCGTCTTCCATTTGCTTTGAAAGAATAACTTCCTGCTCTGCCGTAAGAAGATTTTCCTTTCCAATTTCGCGCAGATAAAGCCTGATTGGATCATCAACTCCAGATTCTTTGTCATTTGAAACAAGGCGGTGCTTTTCATCAAATTTGGAATCATCATCGGAATCAGAAAGCGAATCCTCGTCGTCCTCATCCTCATCTTCTTCGTCGTCCAGAAGATTGTCCTCTTCCATAACCTGAATATTGTTTTTTGTAAGAAGCTGAAGAACTTCCTCCATTTTTGGAGAATTCACAAATTCCGGAGTTAAAATCTCGGTGATTTCGTCCCATGAAATAATCTGCTTGCTGCACGCATAATCCAAAAGCTTTTTTACATTCGGATCAAGAACTTCCTCTGACTCCTGCTCAGAATCCGAAGCTTCTTCCTCATCTTCTGAATTTTCTTCCTGAACAGATTCATTTTCTTCAGGATCTTCCGATTCATCAAATTCGGACAAATCCTCATTCTTTTTGCTTTTTTCTGATTTTGATTCAAGCGATTTTTTTTCTTTTTTAACTGATTCAGATTTTTTTTCAGGTGACTTTCTAGCCATTGATTAATCCTTCAAATTTTCAATTTGGAAATCAAGTTCCATTTTCTGTTTTGTAAGTTCCGCTAAAAGCGCCTTGTCTTCCGGCAAAATGCTCCTCGACAAAGAGGAAATTTTTTCCATAATAGACATTTTTTTTCGCTTGTAAGCATTCCTTTTCAAGTAATTTATACAGCTCTCGGCAGATTCTTGAATTCGCCCAGTATTTTTGCTTATACTTTCAATTATAAGCTTTCTGAAATTTTCCTGATCTATCCGGTTAAGTATATTGCTTACTGAAAAAGAGCCGTTTTTTTGGCACTCTTGCATAACAGCAAATAGTTGCTTGGAATAACTGTCCGACAAATCATCAACGGAAACACATTCGCGCATTTTTTGGAAAAGACTGACATCTTCAGTTACGGCTGTCATAACAGCTTGCAGCTCAGCGGTTACTTTTATTTTTTCAGAATCCGCCGGATTTTTCTGCTCCGTACTTGCATTTCTAAAACGGTATGAAACTTTGTCCCGGTTGAAATAATCCCTTCGAGCAGCCTCCTTTTCTATACCGTATGTCTGGCACAACTGATCCAGACAGGCATCTTTCTGAACATCCGACTGCAAAGAATCTATGTACTCAAAAAAATCTAACGATGCCTTAGACTTGCCCATAGGGGTATCTTTAGGATAGAGTTCTTGCAGTTTAGACAACAGATAATCAGTATCAAATATAGCATTATTGACTTCATTCGTCAAGTATTCAGCCCCGAAATTCAGCATAATTTCAGCAGGATCTTTTCCGCCGGAAAGCCTTATCACTTTTACAGCCACGCCTTGCTTTCTGCACATCAGGATTGCCCGTTTTGTAGCTTTTTGCCCCGCCCCGTCAGAATCAAAAGAAAGATAAATTTCTTCAACAAAATGCTTTACAAGTGAAATTTGCTCGTCAGTAAGAGAAGTTCCCAAAGGAGCGACCGCCCAGGTAATTCCGCACTGATGGTAAGCAATGCAATCCATGTAGCCTTCGCAAAATATAACTTTTCGCTTTTCACGGATTGAAGACTTTGCAAAATTAAAAGCGTAAAGAGTGCTTCCTTTTTTATACTGAATCAAGTCGCCGGAATTAAGATATTTTGGAGACTTCTGGGCATCGCCGCGCAAAAAACGTCCGCCCATAGCGACAACATCTCCGTCCTTGTCAAAAATCGGAAACATCAGCCTGTCAGAAAAAAAAGCGCAGTCAGGATAATTTTTGCTAAAAAGCCCGGAATTATTCAAAAAATCCTCGGAATAGTTTTTTTTCAAAAGGAACTGTTTTAGCCATCTTCGGTCTGAAGGGCTGTAGCCAATTTTGAATTTTTCAAGAGTTTCCTGCGAAAGTCCGCGCTTTAAAATGTAGTCAAGGGCAAATTTTCCGGCTGGAGTTTCCATAAGCATATAATGAAACATTCCGGCGACCCTTGTATACAAATTTTTATATTCGTCTTTGATTTTTGAAACTGAAGAATCAGCAGTTTTTGCAGAGCCGCTTAAATACGAAAGCTGAACACCTGCTTTTTTTGCAAGAAATTCCACAGATTCAACAAAAGAGATTTTTTCCATCTCCTTTACAAAATCAAAGACATTTCCAGAAACTCCGCAGCCAAAGCAATGGTAAAATTTTTTATCCTGAGAAACACTGAACGAAGGAGTTTTTTCATTATGAAAAGGACAGCAGCCCCACCAGTTTGAGCCGCGCTGTTCAAGAGGAACGTATTCGGAAACAAGGCTGACAATATCAGTTTTTTCCGCAACTTCGTCAATTGATTCCTTAGCTATCAGACCAGGCATTTTATTTTAAAAACCTTTTGAATAATAGTTTGTATTTTCCGCAGCCTTGTGCTGGTCAAAATTCTTTGAAAATGTATGGCGGCCAGTCGCAGGATCTGTAAGAACAAAAAAATAATAGTCAGTTTTGGCAGGATTCAATGCGGCAGACAAAGCGACAAGCCCCGGATTTGAAATAGGACCTGCCGGAAGTCCAGCCCATTTGTAAGTATTGTAAGGACTGTCAATTTTTAAATCATCGTAAGTTATGCGCTCCGGATGCGGCTTTCCTTGAATTTCAGTCAAAATATATTCAATTGTAGCGCAGGAATAAAGTCCGATCCCATGTTTAAGCCTGTTAGTAAAAACACTGGAAATCAGCGGAGCTTCAGACTTGACACGGTATTCGCGCTCAACAACAGAAGCCAATGTAACAAGCTCATGCAGTTCTAGCGGAGATAAATCTTGAATTCCTGAAATTTCAGCGGTTTTAGAAAAAAAGTTGTCAGCCATAATTTCAACAACATCTTTCGCTTCCATTTGAGCTATAAAAAAATAAGTGTCGGGAAAAAGATAGCCTTCAAAATTCTCGGCTGGAATTTTATATTTTTCCAAAAGCTCTGAATTTTTGCAGTAAAGCAAAAAATCCGCAGCGGAACAAATATTTTTATCCTCAAGAATTCTTGCAATTTTTGACATTGTAAGACCTTCTGGAACAACAACAGAAATATATTCGCTCGCGCCGGACTGCAAAATCTGGTAAATTTCTTTCAGTCCCATCGAAGTGCTTAAAGTATACGAGCCGCTTTTTAAGCTGAACGGCTTTGTTCTGTCAAAAACGCTGAATCTTGCGGCATAATAAAAAGCATCGGCTGATTTTACAAGCCCTTTTTCCTTTAAAAGAAGCGAAACTTTTCTTACCGAAGCTCCCGAAGGCACGCTGATTTTTTCAACACGGCTATTTTCCGCAGAATCAACAGGCTTGACAATATAAGCCCACATTCCAAAAGCCGCCACAAAAAGAATTGAAAGCGCCGCCAGAATCCAGGTAAAAAAAATAACAATCTTATATAAAATCCGTTTCAAAGCTGAATTTCCTGACCTTCTTTTGAAATATAAAGATTCAAATTTCCATTCGATTTATATTTTTTGTAGTTGTTTCCAGCGTCAAGAATTGAATCAAGCTTTTTGTCATCGTAATTCGGCTCGTGGTGAAAAAAGTAAAGGTTCTTGATATTCCAGTTAGAAGCAAAATCAATTGCGGAACTGAAAGAATTGTGTCCCCAATTCACTTTTTTTGCAGCTTCCGGATTTGTATACTGGCTGTCAAAAACCAAAACATCAGCGTTTTCAAAAAATTTATTTCTCGCGCTGTTCTTGTCAAAATCCGAAGTCTGAAGCTCCACATCCGTGCTGTAAATAAAACGCTTTCCGTCCTCTTCAAAAGAATAAGAATAAGAATCTCCCGGATGAAACATTCTGTGGCATTCTATTTTTAAACCGCCGATTTCTATTGGAGAGCCTTCTTTTATAAGATGAAACGAAAGCTGATTTTTTACAGATTCAAAGCAGGCGTTTATTGGAAAATACGGCAAGCTGCTCTGACGCTCAAGATATTCCTCTGCATTTTCAAAAGGCGTATAAATGTCGATTTTTGAATTAGGCGAAAAAGACTGTCCGAAAAACGGAAAGCCCTGAATGTGATCCCAGTGAAAATGCGAAAGAAAAATATTATAATGTCCGTTTTCCGGCTGACGACCAGCAACAGAAAATTCTCTTAATCCAGTTCCGCAGTCAAGCAAAAAAAGCTCATCAAATTTTGACCTAAGTTCTATGCAAGGAGTGTTTCCGCCTATAGTTCCATAAATCCATTCAGGCAGAGACGAAAGGAATTTCATTTTTGACTCGGCGCTTTCCAAATCCTTTGGAGAAATACGGGAAACAACGGCCGCAATTTTTGCCTGCACCTGAGCACTCTTCAGCGGCGTAGGCAAAGACCCCCGAACTCCCCAGAAATGAATCAGCACTTTCATCCTCCAATAAAAAGTCAATGAGAAAGTTTCAACTTTCGATTTGATTTTTTACGCAATTTCGCAACGAAGTGAGAAATTACAGTTGATAACAAGTTTGTAGCACAAACTTGAAAAGATAAAAACTGACACTATTTTCGGCAGTTTTTATCTTACCTCCATAAAATTCCGCAGAATTTTTGAGATTATAGTATACAGGAATTGAAACAAACTGTAAACAGATTATTCCTTGCTTTTGTTTTCAAATTTCGTGTAGCTTGAAAGAAATATAACATCAACATCGCCAATCGGACCGTTGCGCTGTTTTGCCACAATAAGCTTTCGCTCCTGAACAGGATTGTAGCCTTCGTTTGTTTCCTTGTTATCGCTTCGCTTTCCGTGGATAAACATAACCATGTCAGCGTCCTGCTCAATCGAACCTGAGCCTCTAAGCTGGGCAAGATTCGGCTCTTCGCCTTCCGCAGCTCTGGCAACCTGGCACAAAACAACAATCGGAATTTCAAGCTCACGCGCAAGGCTTTTCAGGGATTTTGAAATTGCTGACTGCTGCTCAAAAAGCTGGGCGTCTGGATTTTCGCTGGTAATAAGTCCGATATAGTCAATAAAAATAATCTGGACTTTCTGGTTGACTTTCATGCGTCTTGCCATTGCCCGCAAATCAAGGAGCTTCATGTTCGGCGTGTCAACAATATAAAGAGGCGCATTGAAACATTCTCCTGCCGCATCCTGAAGTTTTTTAAAATCTTCTATTTTAAGCATTCCGTTTCTAAGCTTTGTTCCAGGAATTCTCGCAATCTGAGAAAGAAGACGCTGCGCAATCTGATCCGCAGACATTTCCAGGCTGAAAAATCCGCACGGAATTCCGCGGTCAATTGCAATGTTTTGCATCATGCTCAATGCAAGGGCTGTTTTTCCCATTGAAGGACGCGCGCCGATTATAATCATTTCGCTGTTTTGAAAACCGCTTGTCATGCTGTCAAGGTCGTTAAGTCCAGACGGAATGCCAGAAAATGCGTTTTTATTTTTGTATCTCGTATCAATTATCTGAATAACCTTCGGCACGACATCTTTCATTGCAAGAACTTGCGCAGACTGGTTTATATCAGTTAGCTTGAAAATTTTCTGTTCTGCGTCTTCAAGAATAGAACGGCTTTCCTTTGTTTCGTCAAAACTTGAAGCCTTTATTTCAGAGGAAATTTTTATAAGATTCCGCCGGGTTGACTGGTCAAGGACAATTTTAGCGTAATAGTCAACATTCGCGCTTGTAGGAACAATATCTGTCAGAGAGGAAATGTAAGCGACTCCGCCTGCCGCCTCAAGTTTTCCATTTTTTGTGAGGTCGTCAACAAGAGTTAGCAAATCGCCTTTTATTCCAGCTGAAAAAAGATGCATCAAGGATTCATAAATAAGCTGATTCTGCTGGCTATAAAAATTTTCACTTCGCAAATATGTTACAACATCGCTTACAGAACTCCAGTCCAGCAAAAGAGCACCAAGAACAGCCTGCTCTGCCTCGATATTGTGCGGAGGTATCTTATCTTTCAGATCCATTTTTCCTCTTTTACGTTTTTTGATAAACCATAAATACGTCTGGTCAAGATACGCTTACGCTCAAGACCTTGACTCAGCCGTTTTTAGGGTTTTGATAAACCCT
>CAVKBG010000042.1:8776-22503 GCA_963654755.1 Desulfovibrionaceae bacterium | reverse complement strand
CTTGAAAAGAAATAAAATCTGTATTGACCTTGAACAAAGATTGTAGGCACGGCTTTACCTCATAAAAAGTATACATTTCTTTTTGGGGGAAATCAATGTTTATCGGACAAAACAACTTGCTTCGAGTGCTATTGCCCAACACGATTTCCATGGCTTAATCTGCGATGTTTGCGTAGCAAACTCGGTCAGCAATCTGTCACATAACTACACACGAGATTATCGGGTCAAGCCCGATAATGACAGAGAAGAAAAAATCGACAATAACACTGCCTTTTGTCATTCCCGCACTTGATGCGGGAATCTGTGTCTTGTATACGAGATTGCCGGGTTAAACCCGGCAATGACAGTCCGCTCCTTTGTCATTCCTGTGTCACGACACAGGAATCTCTCTTACTCGCCTGTGTAATTATAATTTATAGTCGCACCTGTAAGCAGGTCATTATAGTTCGCAATCGTTATTGCATTCCATTGTTCTTCGCTTCCCTTGTAGTTTACTGTTATTAACTTGGTACAACGAGAGAACGCAGCCCTCTCAATAGAAGTAACACCGGCGGGAATTGTCACGCTTGTTAAGTTGCTGCAATTATAGAACGCATTATCACCTATAGAAGTAACACTGTTTGGAATTATCACACTTGTCAAACTGCTACAAAACTGGAATGCACTACCACTAATAGAATCAAGACCTGTTGTTTGGCTTAAATCTAGGTTGACTTTTGCCGCTCCGTTATTTTTCAGCGCAGCACTAATCGCAGATATTGTATCGTTTGTTATTGCTCCAGTTACTGTGATGTTATGCGGTCCTTCGCCGGATAAAGAGCCAATTGCGTCTGCTACGTTATCTGCCGTTGTTGTCCATTTTGCGTAGAGCGTGATGTTGCCGCTAGAGCCTTTTGTAATTTCTGTTTTTTTGCTTGAATCTGAAAATTCGCTGTCGGTGTACCAGCCGCCAAAATCAAAATATTCCCCTCTTGACGGAGATTGAAGCGTTATTGTTTCTGTCTCGGAAGTGTAGCTTGCCGGGTTTGACTCTGCATTTGTTCCGCCGTCAAGTTCATAGGTGATTGTGTAAGTTTTTGGTGTTTCAGGTGTTGAAGGTGAAGGATTTGTGCTTGAGCCGCTGTTTCCGTTTCCGCCGGAAGTGCCTGAGCCGGAAGAACCAGAGTTTCCGCTGCCAGAAGTGCCGGAACTGTTTGAATTTGAAGAATTGTCCGCCGGATTTGTTACCTGCTCGTCGTCGTCCGAGCCGCTTGAACCGTCTGAACATGAAATAAATGTAAATACAAAGCTAAGCGCAAGAATGCACGCTACGGCCGCATGGGGGGGGTAAAGAAGTTGCAGTTAATTTTCATCATATCTCCTGAAAAAAGACTGTTGTAAAACTTAAGTTTTATGACAGTCTTTTTTGCGTTGTTTCGCAACATAAGTGAGAAACAACAGTAAATAAAGGAAGTTTGCAACGCAAACTTGTGAACAAAAACTTTGACGCTATCTTAGGCAAAGTTTTTGTCGCACTCTCCTAATGAATGAAACGTTTTGTCGTATACCTACAATTATAGTGAATTTATTTTAAATGACAACTCAAACGGCAAAAAAAGTGAAAAAATTTGCAGATTTTATTGTCATTTACACACTTAAGTTTTCCAATCGCAAATCTAAAAAAAATATGCTATAATCCAAACGATGAAACTTTACCACGGAAGCAATGTTGCAGTTTTCAATCCTCAGATTTTTGAATCAGACAGAAAATTAGATTTTGGAACAGGCTTTTATCTTACTTCAAGTCTTGTGCAGGCTGAACGCTGGGCAAAACTTACGCAGGCACGGCGCGAGAAAGGAATTGCGACTGTTTCAGTTTTTGAAACTGATGAAAAAATCCTGAACACGCTTAATATTCTGCATTTTCAAAAAGCGGACAATTTATGGCTGGAATTTGTAACAAGGAACCGCAAAAACTCAGCACCCGAAAACAACAATTATGATGTCGTTATTGGTCCAGTTGCAAACGACAGGACAATGCCTGTAATCAGCCTGTATTTTTCAGGGATTTATGATGCGGACGAAACTGTAAAAAGGCTTCTTCCGCAAAAACTGAACGACCAATATACATTCAAGACGGAAAAATCACTGACCGTGCTGAAATTTATCGAGGCAAAAACCTATGACAAATGAACTGCCTTTTATCCTTGATTTTTATGACAAAGAAGTTTCCCTAAAAATAAGCCAGAAGTACGGATTTTCAGTCATGGATTCCTACAGAAAATTCCTGAATTCAAAAACCTACAGAATGCTTTCAAATCCGAAACTTGAGATGTGGGATTTCAGCCCGGACGGAATTTTTGATATGTGGGAAAACGAGCAGGTTACGGGCACCCCGCAAAGTTCGCTTTATCTTCGCAGGGATTAGGAGGCGGCAGAATGACAAAGGAAATGGAATTTTTCTCTTTTTTGCTTGAACAGTACGCATTTTTCAAAAAAACAACCGCCGATAAAGTCTTAAACAAACTGGACGAACTGAATCTTACCGACCGCATCTTTAATATGTACGAAATGTATCACTCAGAAGCAATTGAAAACGCATTCGCCGACATTGACAGAATGATTGCGAATGCGAGTTGATGAAACAAACATGGCTTAGGGATTGCAGCACCTGCGGAGCAGTTCTGGAGCGGAACGAAGTGCAGCGGAAGAATGAGCCGCGCAAGACGGCGAAGTGCGAAAAGCCCGACCTGCCCAAGGCAGGGAAGCTCCAGAAAAAAAATTATTGACGAATCATAAATTAGCCTGTATATTTTATTCAGAAGGTCTCCATTAACCTGCGGTTTAAATCCGTCAAGAGATGAAGATTAAAGAAGGTCTCCATTAACCTTTGATGAACGTCATAAAGAGATGAAGATTAAAGCAGACCGCCCTTTTTGGACGGTCTTATTTTTTGAGAGGGACAATATTGTTTTCTTTAAAAGGAAATCTCAAATTCATAAACATAAATCAGGATTATCTGAAATATCTTCATGATGCCTGTCCGGAAGTTTATTACAAGCAAAGCGGATATGAGTCAAAACCTTATCTTGGAATTCTTGTAAATACAGAAAATTATGAATATGTAGTTCCGCTGTCATCAGCAAAAGAAAAACACAAAACATGGAAAAATGTTGACCAAGACCGCTTTGTAATCTACGAAAACTGTTCAATTGAAAAAGTCTCTAAAAAAGATATTTTTGTGCAGATTTTAGGCAGCAAAGTAAAGCATATACTTTCTGTAATTGACTTAAAAAAAATAATTCCTGTAAAAACTGGTGTCTATAATTTTGTAAATATAAATCCTGACAAAAATGATTCGGCAGAGTTAAAAAAATACAAAATCCTGCTTAACCTTGAATACACGTTCTGCCTTAAAATAATTGACCAGATAATAACAAAAATTTCCAGACTTTATGAAAAGCAGATGAAAACTGGAAAAATCATAAAATTTTGCTGCGATTTCAAACTTCTTGAACAAAAATGCGATGAATGGGAATAGCTCATGGAACTTAGGATTTTGCGGTATTTTTTGGCGGTTGCGAGGGAAGAAAATTTCACGAAGGCGGCGATGTCTCTAAATGTTAGCCAACCTGCTCTTTCGCGGCAGATTGCACAGCTTGAGGACGAGCTTGGGCAGCCGCTTTTTGTGCGGTCGAGCCACTGCATTGTTCTTACGGACGCGGGGCTTCTTTTAAAGCGGCGGGCGGAGGAAATGCTTTCGCTGGAAGACAAAATCCGGCGGGAATTTACCGAGGGCGGCGACGAGATTTCGGGCGAGCTGGCGTTCGGCTGCGGCGAAAATATGGGAATGAGGGAGCTTGCCGAAAAACTCGCGGAATTCAAAAGGCTGAATCCGAAAGTCACTTTCAGAATCTACAGCGCAATTGCCGACGACATAAAATTCCGCCTTGACCAAGGAATTCTGGACTTTGGGCTGATGAGCGAGCCGGTCGAGATTCTTCACTACGATTTTGTGCGCATAAAAACGGTTGAGCACTGGGGAATTCTTGTGCGGAGCGACAATCCTCTTGCCGCAAAAAGTTCCGTAACGCCGCAAGATTTAACAACGATTCCGCTTTATCTTCCATGGCGAACAACAATGCGAAGCGAAGTTTCCGCATGGCTTTCAGACTGCGCCGAAAAAATTACGGTTGCCGGAACTTACAACCTGCCGGGAAACGTAACGCACCTTGTAAAACTCCAGAACGCCGCCGCAATCACTGTTGAAAAAATCTACTGCTACGACGGTCTTTCATTCGTTCCGTTTGAAAAAGCCAACCCGATGACTTCTGTCCTTGCCTGGAAAAAATCCGCAAACCTAAGCCCGACCGCAAAAGCATTCGTGGATTTTTTTAGGAAGTGAAAGGGAAAATAAAGCAATACCGTTAATTTCGAATTTTATATTTTAATGTCATTATCGGGCTTGACCCGATAATCTATTGAAATTTTACAACAGATTCCCATGTCGTAGCATGGGAATGACACTTAAATATCTGTTTTCATCAAAACTGGATATTTGGGCTAATAAAATCCAAACCGCCCGGCTCAGGAAAAGCGAATGAACCGGGCAGAATCAGAATCTCAAATCACCACCGGACGGAATAGCTATCCATCCGTTTCCGGCGATGACAGCTCGCAAGTTATCTTCGTTCCTTAGAATTCGTTTCCTGGGAAGCGCGGAATCAAATCTGTGGATTTTTTGATTTCCTCATCGGTCGGAATGTAGTCGCTCATCGTACCGTTATTGAACGTTTCGTAGGCTTTCATGTCGAAGTAGCCGGTTCCTGTAAGTCCGAACAGGATTGTTTTTTCTTCGCCAGTTTCCTTGCATTTGAGAGCTTCATCGATTGCGACCTTGATTGCGTGGCTTGATTCCGGTGCTGGCAATGTTCCTTCCGAACGGCAGAAAAATTCTGCTGCCTTGAAAACTTCCGTCTGCTCAACGCTTCTTGCTTCGATGTAGCCGTCGTGGTAAAGCTGGCTTACGATTGCGCTCATTCCGTGGTAACGAAGTCCTCCTGCGTGGTTTGCGCTTGGCATGAACTGAGAGCCGAGCGTGTACATTTTCTGCATTGGGCAAACCTCGCCTGTGTCGCAGAAGTCGTAGGCGAACACTCCGCGCGTAAGGCTTGGGCAAGATGCAGGCTCAACCGCGATGAACTGGTAGTCCTTTTCGCCGCGCAGTTTTTCTCCCATGAACGGGCTTATAAGTCCGCCCAAGTTTGAACCGCCGCCTGCGCATCCGATGATTACGTCCGGCTTGATTCCGAATTTGTCCATGGCAGCCTTTGCTTCCATTCCGATTATCGACTGGTGAAGAAGAACCTGGCTCAAAACCGAACCCAAAACATATCTGTAGCTGTCATGCTTTGTGGCGTATTCCACCGCTTCCGAAATCGCGCAGCCCAAAGAGCCTGTGCAGCCCGGATATTCAGCGTTCAGTTTTTTTCCTATTTCAGTTTCCATGCTTGGGGAAGGAATCGCCTGTGCTCCGTAAGTTCTGATTACTTCGCGGCGCTGAGGTTTCTGTTCGTAAGAGCAGCGAACCTGATAAACGCGGCAGTCCAAGCCAAGATATGCGCACGCCATTGACATCGCAGTTCCCCACTGACCGGCACCTGTTTCCGTAGTAACGCCCTTGAGCCCCTGCTCCTTTGCGTAGAAAGCCTGAGCGATTGCCGAATTGAGCTTGTGGCTTCCGGAAGTGTTGTTTCCTTCAAACTTGTAGTAGATTTTTGCAGGCGTACCAAGCTTCTTTTCAAGGCAGTAAGCCCTTGTGAGCGGTGAAGGCCGGTACATCTTGTAGAAGTCCAGAATTTCCTGAGGAATCGGAATGTAGCGGTCAGTTTCGTTCAGTTCCTGCTTTACAAGTTCCTTGCAGAAAACGTGCTCCAATTCTTCCGCCGTGCAAGGCTTGAGCGTTCCCGGATTTAAAAGAGGCGCGGGCTTGTTCTTCATGTCGGCGCGCATATTGTACCACTGCTGTGGCATCTCATCTTCGTTCAAGTAGATTTTGTAAGGGATTTTCTTTATATCCATAAATGTTCCTCCTTTAAGGTGTAAGTTTGCAACGCAGCAGACCTGCGCTTGTTACTATGGATAGTAATATACACTTTAGTTACGCTTCTGTCAATAGTAACAGTAAAGAATAAATATTATGGATTATACAGAGATTCCCGCATCAAGTACGGGAATGACAGTGAAAAGCACGATGGGCAATGACAGTCTTCGGTTTGCCATTGCCAGGCATAGAGCCGGCAATTCATGTGTAGTAATCCGTCAATTTTCCTTAGCAACATCGCGTCATTTATTGAACAATTTTGCGCCGTGTGGTATTCTTATTTCATGCAGAATTACATACGCGCGCGGAGCGATGACCAGAAAGAAGAAAGACTCAACCAGATAAAAGAAGCGGCGGACTCGCTTTTTGCGCAGATGCCGTACACCGAAATCACTCTCACGACGATTGCGGACAAGCTCACTTGGTCGCGTGCAAACCTTTACAAATACGTTACGACAAAGGAAGAGATTTTCCTTGAGATTTCCGCACAGAAAATGGCGGCATATTTCAACGCGCTCAATTCAGCGTTTCCGGAAGGCAACAAGTTTTCCCCAGAAGTGATTGCCGAAGTCTGGGCCGGAATTTTGAACGCAAATCAGGACTACCTGCGCTACGTTTCCTACCTGAACCCGATTATCGAAACGAACGTAACGGTTGACCGCCTCGCCTCGTTCAAGAAAAAATACTACGACTTTGCTTACGATTTCCGCAACAAGCTTTCCGCAATGCTCGCCCTTTCCACCGATGAAGCGTACAAACTCCAGCTGAATGTCCTTATGTTCGCCGCCTCAACCGCCGTAAGCTGCTACAAAAATCCGCTTATTCAACAAGCCTTGCAAAAAATCAGCATAACTCCGCCAAAAATGGACTTCTACGAGGATATGCGTGACTTTGTCCTAATGAGAATCAAGTGGAGTGTAAGGTAACGGTAAAGAAGCTCCATCGGACTTGACATTTCTTCCGTTTCGTCTTCTATGGAGTATCAATAGCAGCTCTCTATGGACACCCTATAGCGTCCACTACGAACATCCCATAGAGCACTCTACGAACATCCCATAGCGAACACTATGCACACCTCATAGTAGGCCTATATGGACAGTCCATAGAGAATTGCTAGAGTTCAGGTCTATACCCGGCAATGACAGAGTTCTAAAAATCTTTTATAGTGTCTATAGAGAATGTTATAAACTTGAAAAACGGATAATCTGATGAAAGAAAAAGAACGCGCGGCGAACAACAGGACATTGACGCTTGAACCGCAAGAGATTGAAGGCTTGAAAAAACGCCTGCTTACGGAAAAAAATATTTTTGCGGAAACAGACATTGTGAACCGCACATTGAATGGCGACATTCTGAAAATGCTTGAGTTTGTGCCGGACGCTTTCGCTGATTTGATTATCATTGATCCGCCGTACAATCTTTCCAAGAATTTTAACGGAATGAAATTTGCTTCTCGTTCGCAGGAGAATTACGATGAGTATCTTGCGACTTGGTTTCCGGCTGTGTGCAAAAAACTGAAACTCAACGGCTCGCTTTATATGTGTGGCGACTGGAAATGTACTTCGTCGCTTCAGCGTGCGATTGAAAAGGAACTTACGGTTCTGAACCGAATTACTTGGCAGCGCGAAAAAGGCCGCGGCGCCAAGTCAAACTGGAAAAACGGAATGGAAGACATCTGGTTTGCCGTAAAAAATCCAGACGATTATTATTTTGATGTTGAAGCCGTAAAAATGAAGCGCAAAGTTCTTGCGCCATACAGAGTTGCCGGAAAGCCGAAAGACTGGGATGAAGAAACGGACGGAAAATTCCGCATTACATATCCTTCCAATTTTTGGGATGATATTTCCGTTCCGTTCTGGTCAATGCCCGAAAACACCGACCATCCAACGCAAAAACCCGAAAAACTTTACGCAAAACTGATTCTTGCAAGTTCCCGCCCCGGCGATATTGTTTTTGACCCATTTTTGGGAAGTGGAACTGCAAGCGTTGTGTCAAAAAAACTCGGCCGGCGATTCTGCGGCATCGAACAAAACGAAGAATACTGCCTTTTTGCAGAAAAACGCCTTGCCCTAGCTGAAAAAGACAATTCAATTCAAGGCTACAAAGACGGCGTTTTTTGGGAAAGAAATTCCGGGATGTGGCAGGGGAGATAGGACTGTCCAGCTAGACATATTGAAACTTCAGTGCTCCCCTGTCATCCTCTGTTCAATCAGCAATGTTTCTGAAAGAAACTCTGTTGAGAATCTCTTATGTCATTATCGGGCTTGACCCGATAATCTCTTTGCGAAACACTTTATAGATTGCCCGGTCAAGCCGGGCAATGACAAGTTTATCGTCAACTCTTTCTACAGTTTCTTATTGTTTTTTCCCTGATTTCCTATATAATAGCAGAAATAAATCTTTTTCAGGAGATACAATGAAATTTAACTTCCACTTCATTACCCCCCCATTGGATTTTAGCGTGCATTCTTGCACTTAGCCTTGCGCTCTCGTTCACTTCATGTTCCGACGGCTCTAGCGGCTCGGACGACGACAACGGACAAGCAACAACGCCTGTAGAAAATCCTTCCGATTCCGGCACTTCTGGCGGAAACACTTCTAATCCCGGTACTTCCGGCGGCAGTTCAAGCACAAATCCAAGCAATCCGGACACTGGCGGCGCAAACGAAAATCCACCAGTTCCGGAAGTTTCTGTAACCGCTAATAACATTGACGAAAAAATAAAGGAACTTTCCGAAGGCACAACTTCACTTGCAGTTACAGGGAAAGTTGAAAATCCAGATGAGTTTTTCAGCAAAATAAAAGATGCTCTCAACGCCCTTAAAGAAACCACGCCTAATGCCAATCTCATACTTGACCTTAGCAGCACAACTGGGCTTGAAGAAATTCCAGATGATGCATTCTATAAATGCGCGAACCTTGCAGGCATTGTATTCCCGGAATCTATAAAAAAAATCGGAAACACTGCATTTTCTTTCTGCACTAATCTTAACGACATCATTCTTCCCCAAAATATAACGACGATTTCTGACGGTATTTTCTGCGGCTGTACAAAACTAAAAAGCATATATATTCCTGAAAATGTTGAATATATAGCAGAAGCAGCATTTATGGAGTGCTCTTCCCTCACTGTTGTGAATTACGGAAAAACAGCAAATGATTGGGAATTACTCAAAAAAAATAGCATTGGTAATCACAATGATCCGCTTCTGAACGCCGCGCTCATCTGTATGGGCTCCGACCCGAAGGAACTCTACACTCCAGCCGACAAAGCCGCAGCAGCAATCACAACATTGGAATGCGGAACTAGGACAAATCCGAATGTCTACACATTAAAAATTACCAGCAAAGAACTGACTGATGAAAATATCCTGAAAGAAATAAGCAAGAAAATAGATTCAGTATTTGCTAATCCTAGCTATATCCATATCAATCTTGACCTTTCCACAGTCGAGATTACAGAAATTTCAGAGAATACTTTTGCTTCTGTCAAATTAACGGAAATAACACTGCCAAATTCTTTGAAGACAATTGAAAAAAACGCTTTTGGAGCAACTTACCATCTTAAAAAGATTGTAATCCCAGATAATGTAGAAACTATTAAAACATACGCTTTTGCTGGAAGTTGGCTTACAGAAATAATTCTTCCTGCAAGCTTGTCTTCCATTGAAGAAGCTGCATTCTTTGAATGTAATAAACTAGAAACCGTGTACTACAAAGGCACATAAGATGACTGGAATACTAAAATAGAACTTGGAGAAGGTGCATTTACGAGTGGCACAAAAATAACCTGCTCCGATGGCAATGTTGTAACCATTGAGTAGGTTTGTCATTATCGGGCTTGACCCGATAATCCCTTGAATAGATTCCCTTGTCAAGCAAGGGAATGACAATAAAAATTTGTCATTGTCGTACTTGATACGACAATCTCATGTGCAGCACATCATTGCGCGCAATCTCCTGCAATAGATCTTCGGGTCAAGCCCGAAGATGACATAGGAAATCAAGCTAGATAATGGCAAAATGCCAGTTCTGGCAATGACATCTTTTCAACCTGAACAATGACAAAATGCAGCTCTAGTTTAGACTTAATCCGTCACTCATCATTTCCTTTCAGCTCGTCGAACTTTTTCTTCATCGTGGGATTGTTTTTTACAAGCTTTTTCACGGTCAGGTCCTCAAGCTTGTTGTTCGCAAGGCGGTAGTTGTTCTCGGAGCTAAGCAAATCCTCCTTCATCTTCTGCAAATTTGAAATCGCCTTATCAATCTGCTCAACCGCGCTCATGAATTTTCGGCTTGCAAGGTCGTAGTTCCGGCTGAATCCGTCCTTAAACCGGTTCAAGTCCTCTTCAAAATGCGTGATGTCCATGTTCTGCTCCTGAATCCGCCTAAGCTCGCGCTTGGACTCAAGAGTGTTCATGGCGGCGTTCCGCAGAAAGGTAATCACTGGAATAAAAAACTGCGGGCGAATCACGTACATCTTCGGATATTTGTACGAAACGTCCACAATTCCCATGTTGTAATAGTCGTTGTCGCTTTCAAGCATGGAAACCAGAACCGCATACTCACAGCCCTTTTCGTTCCTGTCCTTGTCCAGCTCCTTCAGGAAATCCTCGTTTTTGTGCTTGGCCGCCGTCTCGTCAGCCTGATTTTTCATCTCGAACATGATTGAAATGAATTCCACGCCGTCGCTGCTTGATTCCCTAAAAATAAAGTCGCCCTTGCTGCCAGAAGCACGCGAAACCTTGTTGTCCTTTTCAAAGTACGAATTCTGAAAACCCAGCGCGCGGTTCTTGTTGAACTCCGTAAGGCAGAACTGCTCCAAGTCCTCGCCGATTCTCTTGGTCGATTCCTTCGCCTTGAAGTCTTTGTAGAACGCAATTTCCTCGTCCTTCGCCTTGAGCTGCGCCGAAAACTGCTCTTTTATAGAAGAAACTTCGCTTTTTGACTTGTTTTCAAGCACAGCAAGGTCGCTTTTAAGCTGAATTATTTCCTTTTCCTTGTCCTGAACTGCGGATTTCACGGCAATTTCTGAATCCTTTTTGCCTGAATCAATTTTTTCCTTTAGAACCGCAATTTCCTGTTCCTTTGAGGCAAGCGCGACTTTCAGCTCCGACTGCGACTTTTCCTTTGCCGCCCCAAGCTCCGCAGAAATTTTCACAATCTGCTGATTTTTTGCCGCCAGCTCAGCCTGAAATTCCGACTTTGACTTCTGCTTTTCCGCCTCGAATTCCGCCGAAAGCTTTGAAAGCCTAGATTCCAAAGCCACAATTTCCTTTTCCTTCTCGTTCTGCGCCTTTGAGACCGCAAGCTGAACCGCCGACTCCTTTTCCCGGCTCAACGCCACCGCGCGCTTTTCAAGCTCAATTTCAAACTGCTCGTTTCGCACATCGTTCGCAATCGAATCATAAACATTCTGCTCCAGCGCAATCAGCTGCCCGCAGTTAGGACACTTTATATTCATTTTTTTTCTCCATTGAATTTATTAAGCCCAGTTTTCAAGTTCTATAATTTAATGTCATTATCGGGCTTGAGCCGATAATCTATTGAAACTTTCCAACAGATTACTGACCGTGTTTACTGCGTAAACATCGCAGTGTCGCAGCACGGAAATGACACTTTATATTCATTTTTTTCTCCATTGAATTTATTAAGCCCAGTTTTCAACTTGAATTCCGCTGAGCCTAGAAAAATGCTTCACATTATTTGCAACAAGAACCTCATTTCTTTCTATAGAAAATGAGCCTATCAGAATATCGTCATCTTCTATCATAAGCTCTTTTCTTTTTAGCCCAGCGTATTGTCTTGCGGCTTCCATAAAAGTATTCTTGTCCATACACTCAATTCCGCATCTACAAGCAAACGCCTCAAATTCTGATTTTTGTTTTCTGGCATCCGAATACTCAAAGCCTCTTAAAACCTCATAATAAACTAAATCTGCAATTCTGACAGTCCCGTAAAAACACGCATTCTTAAACGCCGCTAAAACTTTTGAGTTTCCGCTAAAAAGATCGATAATTACATTTGTATCAAGAAAATAAATCATGAGTCTTTCCGAAATTTAAGTCCGCAGCATGAACGCAGATTTTCCGCCTCGGAATCAGAAATAGTTCCGAAAATTTTATCAACAAACGAAAAATCAAATTTTTTTCCAGAACGGTAAATGCCGTCCATTTTTTCGATATAAACCGAAACATCATCAAGTGCAGATTCCGGCAAATCTCTAATCTTTCTTTCCAAAACTTCATAAGACACACCGAACCTCCAAAAATCACAAAAAGCGCGAAAAATTCAGACCGCGCACATATAATATATACCATTTTTTGCAAAAATTACGCTGAAATTCCGTTTTTTTAAGAAAATCCGCATTTTTTTTCACAAATTTCGCAAAATTCCGCCCGAACCTCTTGACAAATTTCGGGGGGGGTAAAATCAAAGCGGTGAGATGCCACCAATTTTTTATATCAACTTTATACAGGGGTAACAAATGAAAAAACTTTTGGCGGGACTTTTCGCATTGATGGCGCTTGGACTTGTCCTTTCTGGCTGCAAAAAAGACGATGACGATGATAATGAGGAAGTTTTCACGGAACTTGCGGAATCAGACTTTGACAACTCTGAAGAATGGTTCATTGGCAGCTGGTACGGAGAAATGGAAGAATTCGACTTTGACTGCTCGGATTCATTCGCTAAAGAAAAAGAAACAACAAAAGATGAATTAAAAAATGTGTTTAAAGAACAGTTGATCAGCCAATTTTCTACAGAAGGGCAAAATCTGCTCGGCGACATGGAAATCACGGAAGACAACATCAGCAAGTACATAAAATTCTTTTACGAGATGGCAAGTAACGATGACGACAAAGAAATAACTTCAGACTTAAAACTTTCTGTAAATGAAGACAAGACAAAATTCCGCGCAGTATTTGAACTGGGACAAAGTGCAGATGATACGTGGTGGAAAACTAAAACCAGCATTCTCTGCACAAAAAAGTAAATTTTTAGTTCGCTTTTAACAAAACATATCCGCTGTGGAACTGGCATTTTCAGTTTCCGGCGGATTTTTTTTATGCTCCGGTTTGCTTTCCGATTGTCATTGCCCTCCGTTTCCCTTTCCGCCGCAAATTTATTATCTTTTCATTATGGTTTACGGTTACATTCGGGTCAGCACGGACAAGCAGACGGTGGAAAATCAGCGGTTCGAGATTCTGCGGTTCTGCAGGAAAAATTCGCTTGAGGTTGGCGCCTGGATTGAAGAGACAATCAGCGGAACACTCACCCCGGACAAACGCGAGCTAGGCAGGCTTCTTTCGCACATCCAGAAAGGCGACCTGATTATATGCAGCGAGCTTTCGCGTCTGGGCAGAAGCCTTTTTATGATTATGTCGATTCTGAATCTGATTATGGAAAAAGGCGCGCGCATTTGGACAATAAAGGACGGCTACCGCCTCGGAGACGACATCCAGTCCAAAGTTCTTGCATTCGCATTCGGACTGAGCGCGGAAATTGAGCGCAACCTGATTTCACAACGCACAAAAGAAGCCCTCGCATTAAAAAGAGCGCAGAACGTACATCTCGGCCGCCCCAAGGGAAGAAAAAACAACGAACATCTTTTAGACGGCGCGGAATTCCAAATAAAGACAATGCA
>CAVKBG010000042.1:0-8400 GCA_963654755.1 Desulfovibrionaceae bacterium | reverse complement strand
TCTCCCTTTCAACTCTCTCCACCAGTTCTTCTCCCCAGGCTTCTTTCAGCATTTGCATTGCTTCGGGAACTAGTTCGGGGAGGGCGAGAGTTTTGATTTGGGTGATGTTGCTTTTTACGTAGTTTTCGGCGGTGCGGCCGATTGCGTAGAGCTGTTCATCGGTGAGTGGAGGCGCGGCGTTTTGTGTCTGTTCGTCGATATAAAGAAAGATGTTTGTGAAGACGCTGGCTGCCGAGCAGATTTGGCGGCACTGTTCAAGCGTTGTGATTTTTCTTGCGGAAGACATTCCGGAATTTCGGCGGTAACCGTAGACAGGCTGGCTTGTTGCAAAAAAGCTCTGCGCAGTCTGCGTGATGAAGAACCAAATCAGAAAATCCTCCGCCATGTTGCAGTATGTGTAGGGAATTTTTTCCATTGCGCGGCGGAACACGTCTGTTCTTATGAGTTTTGCCCACAGGAACGACGTGTATTTTTTTTGAATCAGCCAGGCAGAAAAAAGCTCGCTTCCGGGAATGAATCCGTCGTGGAGCGGAAACTTTCGGCTGTCCTTTGCTTGGGGGAAAATGTCGAAGCAGCCTGCCACAATGTCCGTGCCGTGCTGTTCCTGCAGCGTCCACAGGGTGGAAATTGCGCCGCTCTTCAGCACATCGTCGCTGTCAAGCATCAGGATAAAAGCTCCGTGCGCGGCGTTAATCAGCGTGCGCCTGCATTCCACAAGTCCGCGGTTTTCGGAATGTTCAATGTAGGACACCTTGAGGCAGCCTGATTTTTTGTGCCTTTTGCGCGCCTGTTTTACGATTTGGCGGCAAGTGCGTCCGCTTGTGTCTGAACCGGGGCTTGAGTCGTTTACAACCACAACTTCAAAGCCCGCAAAGTCCTGCGCAAACACGGACTCAAGGCACTCGTCAAGATACTGTTCCGAATTCCACACGGGAATGCACACGCTGACCAACGGCTTCATTGTTTACTCGAATTGAAGGTTATTAGCAGAACTGGAAACATTCACTCCATCAGTATCATTATATCCGCCATAGCTGAACGACTTTCCGTGAACTGCCGTAACGCTTTTGATTTTTCCGTTCAAGTCAATTGTAACGGCACGCGCCAGATTATATTCTTTCCGCCTACTATTATCATTATCATCAAGAGTAATAGCCAATCCGTTCTCTGCAATCACAAGCTCGTCTGGCTTTATTGCAATAATTTTCTGCGGATTATTGAATTCAAGGTTGGAATTTATCCTTGCAGTAGGCCATTCAGTTGAATAAGCTCTTTCGTAAACATTATACTCAGGTTTAGGAAGCAGCCAAAAATATGATTTATCAGCATTTTCAGAATCTTTCACTATATTCTCTGAATAACCTGCAACACCGTCTGTTCCGAATGTTGTGTCTACGGAAAGATTGCCGGAATAATTTATGCGCAGCACTCCGCCAGCAGATGCGCAATTTCCAACAGGAAAATAATTCATCTCTACAAGTTCAAAGCAGCTGGCAAAAAGCGCGTAAAGTTTTCCGCCAAGCACGGTCATGTCGGTAATCTTGTACTGAATCGGGTCTTTCTTCAACGGCTCGGTATCGAAAGGGGCTTGTGAACCAAGGGAAATAACATTATGATACTGTGCTTCTTTTATAGAACTCACTTCTAAGCCTTCATCAAGCAGTGCGGAAAAACCTTTGCTAAATATCCAAGTAGAGATAAGCATACTAGAACCTATGCCACTTGCTATAAAAAATGAGCTGTCTTTTTTGCTTCCGGCAATTGCTGTAATATCACCAACTAAGTAAACATAGCCGCCATACACAACTGTAAAAGATTTTCCGCTTACAGTATCCTTTACAAAAAGTTTTTGGTCAGCTGTATTGTCAGAATCGTAAAGAACAAAAAGGCATTTGCCTTCGCTGTCGTAGCTCACAAATGCGCCTGTCGCACCGGCAACAGCTTCTTTTACCAGCGTTTTTGTTCCGTCGGCAGAGTAAGACCAGAGCGCGTACTCGCTGTCAACATAATAAATAACCGTGTCGTCCTCGCCCCAGACGCCCGCATTGCAGAACGCAACCGCATCCTCCGCAAACGGCGAACCAAGAGTGTCCCCGGCAGCAATCGAACTCTTAAGCTCAAGCTTGGCAGGAAGCGCCACGCCAAACGCGTCGTCCGCATAGTTCCACTTCTGGCTGTAGAAGAGGAAGGAGTTAGAAACACTAACTGGCGTATTAGAATCGCTATTTCCACTGCTGTCTCCAGTATTTCCGCCGGAAGAGGCATCGCCGTTTCCGCTGCTGTTTCCAGTATTTTCACCCGAAGAACTTCCGCCGCTCACAGGATAAGAGTTATTTTCGTCATCAGAGCTACCTCCAGACGAACCATCGCTACATCCTATACCCCCCCCGATAAATAATCCAATAACAAGGAGCATAGACAACTTCAATGCAAGTTTTTCAACTTTCATAACAGTCCCCAAATGCCGCGTTTCGCAGACATTTTTAAATAGAATTTTTCAGAGTAAAGCTTTAATTTTTAACGTCATTGTCATTTCCGTGTATTTTCGCATTTCGCAGACATTTTTAAATAGAATTTTTCAGAGTAAAATTTTAATTTTTAACGTCATTGTCATTTCCGTGTATTTTCACATATCATTCCCCATCGTAACATTTTGTCATTCCTGTGCTACGACACAGGAATCTATGCAGGGGATTATCAACCGAGTTTGCTCTGCAAACATCGCAGGTCGAGCCGGATAATGACAGTCTTTAAAGTCCGACAATGACACGAAAAATCGAGCCTGACAATAGCAAATAGTCAAGTCTCCCGAAGATGACAGCAACATCAAAAAATTAAAATCAATATTTCACCTGAATATTATTTATTATATAACAAATATTCAAAATAACCATGTTCCAGCGAATTTTTTTGATAAAATTTGCAAGTTTCTTCTATTTATTTTATAGTTAGGCTATGGACGAAATTGAAAAAAACAGGCTCGAACGGGCACTGGCACTTATACATCAGGCACTTCCACTTGTAGAAGCGGCGGAAAAAAAATTCAAGAGCGCGCGCAACTGGGGATTTATTGATATGTTCGGCGGCGGAACTTTCGTTGACCTTATTAAGCACTACAAGCTGAATACAGCCGCAGACATAATGAACCAAATAAGCTTTCTTTTGCAGCAACTTCAGGCTGAACTTAGGCAAGTTGTAATTCCTGTGGATTTTAGAATGAACACAATGACATTTGCAACATTCGCGGATTTTCTTTTCGACGGAATCCTTGCAGACACCTATATGCAGTCCAAGATAATGAAAAGCCTAGACCAAGTTCGGGAACTAAAAAACCGCCTTGTTTTGCTAGAAAAAGAACTTTCCACACTAAAACAAAGAGGCTGAAAATTATTGCGCAGTTTCTTCTTCTGAATTTTTGTTAGGGTTTAACTTTGGATTCAAGACCCAGCTGCGCACAGTATCCCTAGAAAGTCCGTACATTTTTGCAAGCCTTTTGTAGCCGCAAGTTCCCATCTCGTACTTTCCAACAACTTCAAGTTTAAACTCTATAGAAAATTTCTGCTTTCCCATGCCTTTTGCCTGTCTGCATTCTAGTTTAAAATCATTTTTTAATAAAGACATATTAAAAAAACTAAAGCCATACTTTAAGCTTTTCCGCAAAAAGTTTAAACAAGATTCTTTTCCGCAAAAAGTTTAAACAAGATTACCCCCCCCCCGTCAATATTGTCAAGGGATTTGTTTGTATAGAACTGCCTCTATACATAAAATTCAGACGCATTTTTCCTTACCGCATATTCAGAAAATTGTCATTCCCGTGCACCGACACGGGAATCCATTTTAAGAGAGATACTCCGGTCAAGCCGGAGTATGACAGGTTCACAAAAAGCAGGTTCTTAGGGCGCAGCCCTAAGCAGTGCTGGGAAAGATAGGTGGTTTGGAGGAAAGAAAACGGCGATACTATCGCTTCGCTTCTGAAGTAGAGGGTTGTCTTTCCTCCAAAGAATAGACAGAACAGGCTGTTTTTTATATAATATGCTGAAATTTTAAAGGCACTTTAGCTGCCTAATTTCATTTCAAGAGGGCAAAATGGCATACTTTTACGAAGAACCGTCTCACACATTCGGTGAGTATCTGTTAATTCCCGGCTACACATCCGCAGAATGCATTCCAGAAAATGTTTCATTGAAAACACCAGTTGTAAGATTCAACAAAAAATCAGGCGAAAAACCTTCGCTTTCAATGAACATTCCTTTAGTAAGCGCGGTCATGCAGTCGGTTTCTGATGACAAAATGGCAATTGCCCTTGCAAAAGAAGGCGGAATTAGTTTTATCTTCGGTTCGCAGACAATCGAAAACCAAGCGGCAATGGTTGCGCGCGTAAAATCATACAAAGCAGGTTTTGTAACTTCCGACTCAAATATCCGACCAGATCAGACTCTTGAAGAAGTTGTATCTTTAATAGAACAAACTGGACACAGCACAATCGCCGTAACAGACGACGGAACTGCGCACGGCAAGCTTGAAGGAATCATCACAGAGCGCGACTTTAGGATTGATCATGTTCCTGCAAACTCAAAAGTAAGCGAATACATGACGCCATTTGCAAAACTCGTTACTGGCAAAGACGGAATCACTTTGAGCGCGGCAAACGATTTAATCTGGGCGCACAAAGTAAATCAGCTTCCTATAATCGATGAAAAAAATCATCTTGTTTCAATTGTATTCAGAAAGGACTTCGACAACCATGAAACTCATCCAAACGAGCTCATGGACAGCAACCACAGATACATTGTTGGAGCAGGAATCAACACACGCGACTACCTGGAAAGAGTTCCGGCTCTTTTAAAAGCTGGAGTTGATATTTTGTGCCTTGACTCAAGCGAAGGATATTCAGAATGGCAGGCAAGAGCTCTCCACGACATCCACGAAAAATTCGGCAAGGATGTAAAAGTTGGAGCTGGAAACGTTGTTGACCGTGAAGGCTTTATGTTCCTTGCAGAAAACGGCGCAGACTTTGTAAAAATCGGAATCGGCGGCGGCTCAATCTGCATTACACGCGAGCAAAAAGGAATCGGACGCGGACAGGCAACAGCTACAATTGAAGTTGCAAAAGCGCGCGATGAATACTACGCAAAGACAGGAATTTATGTTCCAATCTGCTCGGACGGCGGAATCGTTCACGACTACCACATTACGCTTGCACTTGCAATGGGCGCGGACTTTGTAATGCTCGGACGCTACTTTGCAAGATTTGACGAGTCTCCTACAAACAAGCTTATTATCAACGGAAACTACGTAAAGGAATACTGGGGCGAAGGAAGCAACAGGGCGCGCAACTGGCAGCGTTACGACCTCGGCGGAAAAAAAGGAATGGCGTTTGAAGAAGGCGTTGACTCTTACGTTCCTTATGCTGGACGCCTGCACGACAATGTTTCGCTTTCGATGAGCAAAGTAATTCATACAATGTGCAACTGCGGAGCTCTTTCAATTCCAGAGCTTCAGCAGAAAGCAAAACTTACACTTGTTTCATCTACAACAATCAGCGAAGGAAGCGCGCACGACGTTACAGTACGCAACACTTCTATTCACAGCTGAAACTAAATTAAAAAATTCTAGGCGGAAAGCCTTGGAGGAATTATAAATGAATGTTGTTATCATTGGCGCTCAGTGGGGCGATGAAGGAAAAGGCAAAATTGTAGACTATCTTGCAAAGGACGCAAAATATGTTGTCCGCTATTCAGGAGGTCCGAACGCAGGACATACAATTGTTGTAGATGGAAAACAATTTGCGCTTCATCAAGTTCCAAGCGGAATCCTTTATTCAGACAAAAAGGTTTTTCTTGGAGCAGGAATGGTAATTGATCCTGAAGCCCTGTTTGAAGAGCTTAAGATGATAAAAGACAACGGCGTGGACTGGGAAGGCAGAGTATTTATTTCTGACCGCGCGCACCTTATTCTTCCAAGATACCGCCAGATGGACAAAGACAGAGACGCTTCCCGCAAACGCCCAATCGGAACAACTGGACGCGGAATTGGAATTGCCTACAGCGAAAAAGCTCACCGCGACGGACTCCGCCTTGCAGACTTGGACTGGACAGAAAAACTTGCTGACCTTGAAAAAGAAGACCTTGAATATCTTGATAAATACAAAGAGCAGCTTTTGCAGATGCGTGTAGACCTTACACAAAAGATGTGGGAATTCCGCAAGGAAAACATTCTTTTTGAAGGCGCACAGGGCGCAATGCTCGACATTGATTCTGGAACATATCCTTATGTAAGTTCTGGAGCTTCTTGCGCGGCAGGTGCTGCTACAGGATGCGGAATCGGTCCTCACAACCTTGACCACATTCTTGGAGTTTTCAAGGCTTATGAAACACGAGTCGGAAACGGTCCTATGCCAACAGAGTTCAACGCCACAAGCGAAGGCGAACTTTGCCAGTATGTGCGCGACACCGGCCGTGAATACGGAGTTACAACAGGAAGAGCAAGAAGATGCGGCTATCTTGATTTGGTTGCATTGCGCTATGCCTGCCGTGTAAACAGCTTGGACAGTCTTGTTCTTACACACCTTGATATTTACGATGCAATGGATCAAATTGAAGCTTGTGTTGGCTACGAAATAAACGGAAAGATTGTAACAGACTTCCCTGCAAACATCGACCAGCTTAACAGCGCAAAGCCGATTCTTCAGAAATTTTCCGGCTGGAAAACTTCACTCAAAGAATGCAGAAACTACAAGAAAATGCCAAAGAATGCGCGCGCTTATGTGGAATTCATAGAAGCATTCACCGGCACACCAGTAAGCATTATTTCCGTAGGCTACGAGCGTGACGAAACATTCATCCGCAAGAACCCTTGGAAAAAGTAAGCATTTTTACTGTCATTTCTTTGACTGACTTGTTTTATCATTCCCATGCTTGACATGGGAATCTATTAAAAAATTATCTAGTTAAGCAAAAAAATGACATAAAGCAACTTCAACAACAAAGCCCGTGCAATTTT
Source organism: Desulfovibrionaceae bacterium (assembly GCA_963654755.1). Classification (GTDB taxonomy): domain Bacteria; phylum Spirochaetota; class Spirochaetia; order Treponematales; family Treponemataceae; genus Treponema_D. Next base: position 1,398 of record CAVKBG010000042.1, on the reverse strand, counting down.
TGCACGGGCTTTATAATTCATCTAAACCTTTCACACAGCCTTTTTATACATCCAGACTTTTGACTTCCATCTAAAAATCATCAACGTTCCGCGGAAAAGCTCGTCGCACGCCATTGCAATTATAACTCCAATAAATCCCCAGCCAAACACAATCGCAAAGACATAAGAAAGCAAAGTTGAAATCATCCAGTTTGAAAAAATTCCAGCACCAACAGGAAAGTGAATGTCGCCAGAAGCCATAAGACACGGAATGATAATAACATTTATAGAACGCCCAAGCTCCAAGAAAAATGTTACCGGCATTACAGAAAGTATTATAGAAGTAATCGCAGCGTCCGTAGTAAAAAACGCAATCATCTGGTGGCGGAAAATAAAAATCACAGTCGCAATAAAAAGGCTCACCGCACTTCCCGACATTTGATAGCAAAAAACATTTTTATACGCAGTCTGCTGAAGTCCCGCGCCGCAATAATGCCCGGTTTTAATTTGAGAAGCCGTTCCTATTGAAATCGCAATCATGTAGATAAAACGCAAAATCGTCATAAGATAAGTGAACGCGGCAATTGCTTCTGTTCCGAAGGTTGTGATTATAATCATTATAACCAGCTGCGACAAATTCCAAGAAACACTTTCGCCGGCGGTAGGAACTCCAATTCTAAGAATCTGCCTCCATTCGCTTTTTACAATTTTAAACGGATTTTTCACAGAATATCTTGAATCTTTTAAGCAAGCGATTCGCACAGAAAGAATGATCGCTCCTGCAAACTGGCTTGCCACTGTGGAAATTGCAACGCCTTTAACGCCCAAAATTGGCAAACCGAACCAGCCGTACAAAGCAAGCGCGTTTCCCACGATATTTAAAGAGTTTGCAATCGCATTTACAACCATCGCGTCTTTTGTGTGTCCGTAGCTTCGCAAAATAGAAGACTGAACAATAGAGATTCCGCTAAAAACAGAAAACGCTGAATAAATAAAAGCGTACTGGCTTGCAAACAAGCGAACTTCATAGTCAATGTTGTATTTTTTTAGAATCTGCGGAATTAAAAACGCGAACGCAAGTCCAAAAAACAGGCCGAACACAATGACCATCTGCAATGCCGTCCGGGAAATTTTCTTGGCTTTTTCAACCTGCCCTGCTCCCAAAAAGTTTGTAAGAGAAATTGTCGCGCCGTTTGGAATCACTTGCAGCAAAACAAGAAGAAACCAAGTGTACTGGGTTATAAGACCGACAGCCGCAACTGCCTTGTCTGAATAGCCAGACAACATAAAAACATCAATGCTGGAAAATGCAAGAAAAAGAAGATTTTCAATTACAAGCGGATAAGCAATTTTTCTAAGCGGAGTATCGTTTACTTTGTCAATAAGTTTTTCTTGAGCCATAAAACACCTCGAAGTTCA